>JAAYEH010000554.1 GCA_012728855.1 Rhodopirellula sp.
TGCTGCGATCCGCATTTGCACGGCGGACGCTCACCGAACAAGACGCGATTCGATCGCCCTTGAGTTCCGGAGTTCCGCGAGTTCCTGGGGCACAGTACGCAATTATTGACGGAGTGACGTGAATTCGGTATCATGTCCCCCGAATTCCCCCGCCCGGATGTAATTCACTAAGGACAAATCGTAGCGCGCGGCACCGAAGACCGCGGCCGTATCCGGAGCGTTGCTTTTTCGCTTTCCGAAAATGAGAGTATTGCCACCGGACGGACTCCACCGAACAAGCGGTTCAGAACCCGTCAGTATACCGCGAATCGTTGCGAAAGCAAGGGGGCACAAGCCACTTGACAGGGGAAGTTCCGTTTGCGAGAATTGACAGTCGGCGGTCATACACGCGCTGAATCGGAGGTGAGCCATGTTCGTCTGTAGCCTATGTGGTTTGCGAACGAGCGAGCAGCGGGTCAGCATCTGCCCCAATTGCGGTCGTCCGAGCCAGCCCGAAACTGGTTTTGAGCCGTCTGAGAGCCCGTGGTGTGAATTCTGCCCAGACCTCATCACGGACTACCGACCGCCGCCAGTGTGGATTCTACTTAATGTCCAAGCCGAGGCACTCGTGCGCAGCAGCCTGAAGACTGTTCTCGGTCCACTGCTTGGCCCAACGGCAACGATTGACCCGCTCGTATTAACTGGACCGACGCCGGACGGCTGCGAGCGGGCTCTGCTGCCGTTGAGGACGCAAACCGCACTCTATCTATATTTTGGCTGCTTTTCGCGGGTAATGACCTGCGCCTTTGTGCCCGATACCGACTTTTTTCGGTACCGAGACAAGTTCGCCTCCTTGCCAGTCCAGAAATATCTCGACCTATGTGCAGCATTCTATGCTTTCTTCGCAGTTGCTCAACGCCTCGATATTGCTGCTTACCTACTAGTGGGCGCGAAGGCAGCTTTCGCGCAGCCGTCCGCTTACCCGCAAAGGTGGCTTGACTGTCGCACCAAAGCGAGCACCCAAGAGAAAGGCGCCCGGAACGTTTTTGCACGTTTGAACGAACGAGTTGCCCGAATACTGCGGGTTTCGGGCGATGGCCCGCCATTGAATATCAATTGGGCTGATTACGCAAAGCACGTTTGGGAAACTCACAATGCATGGCAGAGCACCGTGGCCCCAGTGCAGCTTGCTCGACGCGTGCTCACTTAGTTTGAGAACTGCCGCCGCCCTTGCCAGAAAGCCTAAATGTAAGCCGTCGGATTGTCCATCCGCCCGTCCGCCAGATTGTAGACGCGCAAAGACACGAGAACCTTGGGATGAGGCTATCAACCAGCGTTTCCCTGAGCCAGTGCCGGCGCGAACCTTACCATTTGCTCGATGTCTAATCTTTCTATCGGGCGATTTTGCCCTCAAACTGCGAACAGCCGGGAACTCAAGAAGAAGGTCCAAAACCTCTTCCTGCGATTCCGCGTAGCCGGGGTGAGGCGGCGTCTCCTAAACTTCAGGCTCCGCCCAACGCCTCCAGGGCCCCTCCGGGGAAGGGCAATCATATGACCTTAAGGACCGTAGGGTAATGGACGGCGCTACAGCAGTTTTTGCAGACAATGGAGCATGTCCGCGCTGCAAGCGGAGCGGATCGATGAAACGCTGCTTCGCGGATCGCGACAGCATCGAATATCGGTGTTCAGCATGTTCGGCAGTGGAGGCCCAACCGCTCCCCAGGTTTCCGAAGAAGATCATCTACCTCGACCAATGCGCCTTGAGCAACATCGTCAAGGAGAAGAATGCGTCGTGGCAGAAGCTACACAAGAATCTTGAGCAACTGATTGGCCTCCAACTGATCGCCTGCCCGCGTTCTCCTATTCATTATCAAGAATCAATGCTCTGCGAGCGATGGCGAGACCAGTTGCAGGCACTATACAAGGGGCTTGCTGCCGACGATCAGTTTCGATCGCTGCATGGCATTGAGCGAGCCCAATTGCGGAAAGTCTTACGCTGCTATCTGGGCCAGCCGGAATCGTCGGATGTGAAGGACCGATGGCGAGAGGCAAACACGGATGATCCTCATCGTTTTACAGGCGATATGCGCGTCACGTGCCTCTTTCCTACGAACGAACTTCTCGTCGACGGCGTCAAGCAGGAGAAGCAGGCCACGCATCGTCGGATGCAGAAGTTGGGGGACTACTGGAAGCAGAATCCACAAAGCTTCAGGGACGCCGTTGAGGCGGAGATTGAAGGTTACGCGAGAAGCCGGATTGCTGCCTACCGTGATCTGACTGACGCCCGAAAACGCATGGAAGGGATGCTCTCTTGGGATCTGTTAGAAACATGGAGCCGCATCTTTCGGCCCGATGAGTTCCACCCTGACAAGCCGCCCGGATCAGACCCCGCGGTCGAGTTGGTTCATTTGCTCGCCTGCGAGGTAACGAAGATCCTGCCGGAGCAACCCGACCCAATCGCTGTCGTCGAGGAGTTCTTCAATTCCAAGTACATGCGTTTAGCCCCGTTCCTTGACATTTCGAGTCGCTTGTGGGCCACCATCGCGTTGCAGACGCAGCCCGTTAGGACAGCGCGCAAGCCCAAACCCAGCGACACATACGATGTCGAGGCCGTTTCCCATTACGCACCGTACTGCGACGCGATGTTCCTCGACAACGAGTTCCGCGCAATGGCATCGAGCGGATCGGTGGACGTGCCGAAGCGGTTCCGTGTCAGGCTATTCTCCGAGAGCAACTTGGCTGAATTCCTGAACTACTTGAACGTTATCCAGCAGTGCGGCGTGTCACCGGAGCATCTCACACGTTTATCTCTTGTTTACCCGGAATGGGCACCCCTGTTGTGTTCCACCAGTGCGGATGGGGATATATAGGCCGGACAACGAGCGCAAATGATCAGCAGATGTCTCGAAAAACACCGCGACCGCTCCGCGATCCTTGGGATAAAGAGGCACGAATACAAATGTACTTTTACCTCGACGAGTCGGGGGACTTTCGCGTTCCGACAGACGGACGCCAGCATGCAGTGGGAATCGTCCTGGGAGTTGTGATCCCCGACGAGACCCAGCCCGACGTATTTCGGCGTTTTTCGCGATTCACGAGGTCATTACCCGCTGGAGCCTTCTCAGGAGGAGAACCGAAAGGTCGACTGCTCGACGCGGCGTCCCGGCGCGATTTTGCCGAATTGATCGCTGTCGACAAGAGTATCCTCGTTTGCCCCATAATGCTGGACCTGACGTTGCTCGGGAGACGAAGTGAGGTCGACGTTCGGAGTTCCGTGGTTTGCAGGCTCAACGAGTGGGCTTCGGTATGCAAGCATCAGTCTATGCGCGAAGAACTCGAACTGCTCGCGCGCCAGTTTCGAAATCTAAGCACCGAGCAAGCATTGCGGTTAGCGACATGGGCACGTTGCATCCTGCGATGCATCCAGCACTCAGTGATCTCGCACTGCGGAGAAGAGTATCATGCGTCGTGGTCCCGACCTCATTTCGAGATCGACTTGGTTCAGATTCGCAAAGGCAGTCGCGAAGAGCGCGTGTTCGAGACGATGCTGCTAGCGTGGCTTGCAGGATGGAGCGTCAACACCCCACTAATAACTCTCGAGGAAATACACACTTCCGAACATCCCTTCATTCAGTTGTATGGACTTCATGAAGGCATCGATGTGGCCAAGCTGGTCCGGGGCAATGTTCGCTTTGTGTCGTCACGCGATAGCCTTGGCGTGCAGATCGCTGACATGGGCGCGACTATTGTCTCCGAAGCAGTGCGGGGGCTTACGATTGCCGAGGACTTGGAGAACTACGGACGCATGATGTCTCAGTCGATAGGGCGACCACTGGAGGCGACGGGACTGTTTTCGCTCGTCGAGCCCTCCTGGGAAGACATCGAAGACTGGAGCAGGCGTTACTACGGCATTGCCGAAGTGATCGATACGATTCGGCAACGACGATGAGGGTGATGCCTTCTGACCAATGAAAACTGCTCGACGCGCCACGGTCACGGGACGGAAGTGAGCATGCCGCCGCGTGGGCAGTCCAGCTTCACCAACTCGCAGGATCTTGACTCTCTTTCGTTTTTTCTGTAGGGCGCGCTCGAGAAATAAGGCTATCCTGGAGTTTCCGCTATGAAGTAGAATGGCGGCTTGCAGTCGGGCGCACTTCGCCCACGACAGGCCCATCATCTCATCGAATGGGTCGACGGGAGGTTCTCGGTAAAGCGTTCTGCGACCATAGGGGGTGCGTTCGAGTTTTGTGATTGCGGAATAGCACCCTCGTTGAGCTTGTTGAGGAGAAAGTGTTTCCAACTGGCAACTTTCCCTGTATACTGGCCGAAGGGTGAGATGCGGGCAATCAGAAAACGGCTTGAATTCCGAATTCGAGGTACTTCCACCGATGAAAAACCCGGAGTGGGCAAAGCTATACAATCAAGAGCGTGCCATACAGAAGATCCTCGCTGGGGACTACTTCGGGGTTTTCATCGACGACACTGGCTCGCCCGGCATGGCGAATACTCCGGCAAAGCTCCACCCCAATCGAAAGTCTTGGGTGGCCGTGGTGGTTCCACCCACTCAAGTTCTCGAAGTAACGAGCGCAATCAACGGTATACTTCAACCACTTCGCGGGCTTGGAGTAAAGGAGTGTCACTGTGTTGACATCTACTCAGGAAAAGGACCATTCCGGAAGGAGCTTCCGAGTGAACTGCGAACCGTTCTCCTCCAATTCTTCGCGGATGTGCTCTACTTGTTCGACATAGCGATCTACGTTCAGACATTCGATCCGGAGAACTATGCCAAGCTCTTCAAGTGGCCTCGGCTGCCTAAGATCGCCTCCTGTTTCGATATGCACCGACACGAAGATGCGGCGTTGTGGTTCTTGTTGATCCGAGTTCGAGACCATCTACTTGCCAATCGTACCAGCAACGGTCAGCGAGCAATGGTCTTCGTAGATGAAGGGATGAAGAAAGCCGGCACTCGTATTGAGGTAGATGTTTTCGATGATGTGTTCCTGGATGGTCACCTGCTATTTGCCTCGTCAGCGGCCGTTCCTTTGCTCCAGCTCGCAGATTATGCCGCCTTTTGCATTAATCGGGTCCAACTTATCGCTCGTAAGGAGAAACGATCGGATTTTGACATCGCTTTCCTAGAAATGATGGAACCTCTGGCGGGGCAGTTTAGGAACTGCACACTGAAAGTGACATGGCCCAATCGGGACGGTCCTATGGTTCCGTAGCCCCAGCCAGGCGACCTTCACCGCACGCCCCGCCGCGCTCAGTCGCCCGTCGCGCTGCACGCGAGGCGACGCAAAACTGCATGTCTCGGCGTTGTCTAGTGGGCTCAACTTCATCCTCCACAGCATCGCATGAACTTCTGTCCGCTCCCGCAAGGACAAAGGCTCGTTGCGGCCAGGTGCGTGCCCAGCGGCAAAACTTTCGAGGGCCTTGCGACGGTCAAGGCGGGAAGTGTGGTCCCTCTGGTTGCGCTCGCCTTTGCTGGCCTAACAGCGCTTCCGCGATCGTAGGTCATGAACTCCTCGGCCTTGGCTGCGGCGCAATATGCTCAACGAGTACGGGCAAGACCTTCCTGCGGCGAGGCGGCACTACCGCGCGTACGTGCAGGCGTGCCTGCTGGAGGACGACCGCCCGCTGCTGGAGGCGATGGCCGCCAGTCGCTGCGCTATCGGGGGCACGACGTTCATCGAGCGAAGCTAGGAGCGGATCGAGGAGCGGATCGACGGGCGGCGCGCGGGGCGTGTGCAGGATCGAGACCTCGATTTCTCGAGGCGGTGCGTGTCACTTGAGGAGATTGGCGCAGCCGTTGGCAGGCATTACCGCTTGGATCTGGGGGTACTCTCGGCACACGGTCGTCGGGTGGGGCCGGCGAAGGCGGCGGCGGTAGCATTGGCGGCGCGTTTGGCGGAGATGGCCGTGCCCACGGTGCTTGTAACGCCAGTACAGCGCGTAGGACGAAAGGAAACGTTGCATGAATCGCGAGAGGTTCGCGCGCGCGGTGCGGACCAGTACATGGAGTTGATTGGCCATGATCGCGTAAGCGTAAAGGACAACTGCGCACTTTTTCAGGTGGTGGGCCAACTGGGCGAGGAAACGCTGGCGGTCCTCATCGTTGTGGAAAATGTCCGCGCGGCCGTTGCCACGGCTGTTCACGTGGTAGACGGCGTCGGGAAAACCGATGCGTGGTGGCCGTGGCATGTCTACAGATTACCATCGCTCTGGCCCCCGGGCAAGTCCGCTAAAGTGCAACGTGCCGGGTCGCGGTAGGGACCGCCCTTACGGGCGGCCCCCCGCACAGATCCGTACGTGAGGAACTACCTCATACGGCTCCTACCTTGGGTGATGACGAGCGGGTGCAGAACAAGGACCGGCGTTTGCCCGTCCCGCCTGACCAAACCGCTCGTACGCACTTGAATCCACTCGACGCGCTTATCCGGCTCTGTGTCCGGCACACGGTCGTCTCCAGTACGTTCCCCTTGGTCGGTCCCCTTTCCTCCACGGACTCCGCGGCCGATTAGGCCGGTTGCCCGACCAGCGACTTTGTTCGCCCGCTTCGCAGGTGCTACGGGACCGTCCGACTGCCGGGAAGCGTGCATATCGGGCGTACGGCATTGCGCCTTCCCCGACCGTCCCGCGCGGCCATTCCGCGTGGGAACCGCCTGGCTCTCCCGGTTCTCGCGCATGGAGTTTCCACACATGCATGGGGTCTTCGACTCCGCGGCGTTGTCAAGCGACTCGCGATTTGCGTCACCCTTCATGTTGCCTTCCCCCTGTCAGAACAAGGTCGGCACGCCGGATCCTTTGATTTCGGAGCTCAATACCCAGCCTGCATGTACCCCTACAAAACGCCTCAGCCGCAACCTTACGGTCACAGCCGCATAGCTCGGGGCCGAGATGGCTCGCTAGGCCTTTCTCGTACGACTCTTTCATTCGCAACTCCATGCCGGTTTATCCCGGCGCTTTCTCTGACCCCGATCTCACCAGGATCTGGCTCCAGTCCCCAGTCCTTGACCGAGGAGGTCTTTCCGGATTATCCTGTTTCCGTGTGGTCCATTCTGCCGCACAATCGGTACCGCAGAATCATCCGTGGAGGCAAGCCCAATGGCGTATGACAAGAACAGCCCGTGGTTGAATATCTGTGCCGAGGAGCTAGAGGAGTTCAACATGTCGCCCGCATGGATTGAACTCAACGTAAACGCGGAGTACGCGCTGCGGAAACGCCTGAAGTCCGTCTATGGTTCGGCAGTCGCTGAGCTGCCTCCACTTCGCGTGGAAGCATTCTTCGACCAAAACATGTTGGGGTCGGGCGACCCCTTGCTCCCAATGCGGCAACAGCACGCGTGTTACCTCTACTTCGCGGCATCTTCCGCCGCGCTGTGCTGCACCTTTGACGACGAACACGACCTTTCCGTCTATCGTGATAAGCTGTGCTCTCTTTCAGAACAGCCGTATCTCGACTTGTGTGCCGCCACCTTCGCCTACATGGTCACCGCCACCGAACGGTGGGACCGCGATTCGGCCGCGTTCAGCCTAGATACGGCAGCAGCCGGTTTCGGGCAACGAGCTAATTTCCAAGAATACTGGCTGGAGTGCTTAGTTCTTGTGAACGACGAGCAAGCATTCTTGTCGGAAGCTAGTCTGCGGCTCTACAAACGCGCTGCCACTATATTGGGCCTTCCGACGGATAGGGCAGCTTTGGAAACAGCCCGCAACTATTCAAAGTGGAACGGTATTGCGTGCCTCATCTGGGAGGACTTCCTGGAACTGGACTGCACCGCAGACTACATACGGTTCGTCCGACATGTTTTGTCGTAGCGGCTTTTCGGCATCTGCACGGAGCACACTACACGCATTAGCGGTCTGTAATTTGCTTATGCAGCTAAAGAACGAAATCGCTTCTGGGAATAACGGGACTCAGGCACGTTCGAGGAAATGAGGCAGCCATGGCTCTCTGGGATGCTTTCTCCGGTAAGATCCTTCATTGGAACAGGATGCGGCTCGAAGTTCACAAGATTATTTACCCTCGCCTCCAGCAGTACAAAGCAGAAGAGCACATGATCCGCGATTATCTGTTTGCGGGCTATGCTCCATTCTATGACGCTTTCGGCAAGGTTGTCTTCGGCGATGATGCTAAGATTAGAGCCAGAGACTATGCAGGAAGGATTAAATCAGTCAATGCGCAGGGGCTCATGAATCTCGTGTCAGCCTACTTCTTAGATCATGTCGTGCGATGGTTTTCTGCTTCCGACGAGGACGAGGGCGAGGACGTTACCCTGCGGAAATGGGTGGGCGCTAAACTGATGGGTCGCGCGTGCCTCCTGTATGGGAAAGAGGATGTCTATGCTGCACAGCGAATGGCGGTGTTCTCGCATGGCAATAGGGAAATGTCGGCATGGCTTTTTCGTAGCGAAGTGGCTCTCGTGCTCGGCCTTGACCCGGCATCTGATTGGGACATGGCCCCCTCGTATGCAGTCCAAACCGAACTGGACGGATGCACATATTCCCTTGCCCGAACAGTCGACTGGAACGATCACGTAACAAGCGTGCTTTCAAAACCGCCGGTCTTTGGTGACTGATGCACTAATGACGCCAGCAACTGCATCGCGACTGCCTAGTTGTTGCGCAACTTGTGGAAGCAAAGGCAAGGCGAGTTCCGGAGTTCCAGATACCATGAAAGAGCCGAGGTCTCCAAGAAAAGTGCGATTGGGAGCGTTCAGTAACCCCCGGTTCTCCCTTTTCGAGGAGACCCCAGTATGTTGTACCTTGGGATCGACCAGCACAAGCGGCAATTGACGGTGAATCTTCGCGGCGAAGACGGATCGGTGATCCTCAA
>JAAYEH010000555.1 GCA_012728855.1 Rhodopirellula sp.
ACCCCTGTGCTCAGCGGCCGAAGCCCGGTAAGAAACGATGTCCGCGTCGGGTTGCAGCAGATGGCCTGGCAATACGCGGCATCGAAGCGGACACCGGTCGCCGCGAGGCGATCGATATTCGGCGTCTTGCAGATAGGGTTGCCGTAACAGCCCCAGGCTCGGGCGGTACAGTCCTCGATATTGATAAACAAAATGTTCATCTTCGAGGTGTCCGGCAGCCTGGCGTCGGCCGCAGCCCCCGCCGCCCCGGCGAAGGTCGACAAGAACAAACCAAGTATTTGCATTGCCATCGCGAACTCCTTCTAACGCGGTCAAGCTACGGACAACGTTGGGTAGCATTCATTCCATTGTTTCGGCCTGTAATTCCCCTCGCAAGGCCGCGAGTTGCGCCTGCAACCGTTTTGAGATCTCCGCGCACGCGGATTCGCCGAAGACATTATGCAGTTCGGCCGGATCCTTTTTCAGATTGTACAGCTCCCAGGCGCTGTCGCCATAGAGGTAATGGATGAGCTTATGCTCGTCGGTGCGTATTCCTTCATGCGGGCCGATGCCGTAGGCATCTTCGTAGAACCGGTAGTACATCGCCCTGCGCCGGCCCGTCGGCTCCCGGCCGCACAACAGAGGCAGGAAGCTGCGGCCTCCAACGCGTGGTCTTCGACCCGCAGCATGACGCCCGCGCGGCGAGTGACTGAGCTGGCGAAGATCCTCGTCATGCTACCGGCGGCGGCCGCTTGCGACGGTGCCCTTCCAGGAGCACAATCATGACGTTGGCACCCGCCTCACTCCTTCCCATTCGACCAGTGAACACCACCGCTCGGCCTCACCCTCCTTCGACGGAAAACCCTCATGACTCTCTGTGCGTTACTACTGAGCATCGCCAGGCTGGCTAATGCAGCGGACGGGCTGCCTCCGGGTGAGCCGCTTCTGGCAAGAGACTCGACCACCGCGGCCCACATCCGTGTCCGCAGCGATCTGGCGGCCAGCCAGTGGATCCCCGTTGCCGGCCAAACCTTCTCCAAGGCAGTTCGGGTCGAGACGAAGAAACGGCCGGCCCACCCTTATGAGATCCAGATCTGTTTCCCCACGATCGCCGCGGTCGCCAAGGGGGACGTGCTGCTGGCGAGTTTCTTCGCCCGGGCCACCTCGACGCCGCCTGGGACCAGCGAAGCGACCGTCGCCACCGTTTTCGAACGTGCCGGCCCGCCCTACGAGAAGTCCCTGCAAGTCACGCTCAGCGTCACGCAGCAATGGCAGCCGTTTCAGCTCCCGTTCCGTGCGGAGCAGTCGCTGGAGGCCGGTCAGGGCCAGCTCAGTTTTCAACTCGGCTACGATCCCCAGTGCGTCGAGATCGGCAGGGTGGAGCTGACGAGTTACGGCCGGCAAATGGACATCCACGCTTTGCCGGCGACGCAGCTCGGCTACCGGGGGCGCGAGGCCGACGCCCCCTGGCGCAGAGCCGCTGCCGAGCGGATCGAGCGTTACCGCAAGGGCCCGATCAAGGTGACGGTGCTCGACGCGGAGGGGCGACCTGTCGAAGACGCCGACGTGCGGGTGACGATGACCCAGCATGCCTTCGGCTGGGGCTCCGCCGTGACAGCCGACTTGTTAACCGCGGACACCGCCGACAGCCGCAAGTACCGCGAGACAGTCCGCAAACTCTACAACAAGGTTGTCTTCGAGAACGACCTGAAGTGGCCGACGTGGCAGCGCGAAGGTAACCGCCCGGCAGTCTTCACAGCGATCCGCTGGCTGGAGGAATCGGGAATCGGCGTTCGTGGGCACTGCCTGGTGTGGCCGTCCTGGCGGCGGATGCCCCGCGACGTACAGCGGCTGGCCGACGAGTCGGCTGCGCTTCGCAAGCGGGTCAACGAGCACATCACCGAAGAGGTGACCGCCCTGCGCGGCAAGCTGGTCGAGTGGGACGTCATCAACGAACCGTACACGAACCACGACGCGATGGACGTGCTAGGCCGCTCAGCGATGGTCGAGTGGTTCCGCTTGGCGCACGAGGCCGACGCCGGCGTGCAGCTCTACGTCAATGACTATGCCATCCTGGCCGCCGGCGGCCGCGACCGGGCCCACCAGGACCATTACGAGCAGACCATCCGCTATCTGCTTGACCAGGGCGCCCCACTGCAAGGGATCGGCCTGCAGGGCCATTTCGGCAGCGACCTGACGCCACCGGAGCGGCTGATCGAGATCCTTGACCGCTTCGCCAAGTTCGGAATCCCTTTGCAGGTCACCGAGCACGACATCGACGTTACCGACGAGCAGTTGCAGGCGGACTACACGCGAGACTTTCTCACGGCGATGTTCGGCCATCCTGCGGTAAAGGGCCTGCTGACCTGGGGCTTCTGGGAAGGACGCCACTGGCGGCCCAACGGCGCCTACTTCCGCCGCGACTGGTCGATCAAACCAGCGGGTCAGGCGTGGTTGGACCTGGTGTTGAATGCGTGGTGGACCCGGTTCTCCGGGAGCACGGATGATACCGGCAAAGTCGCCACCCGCGGGTTCCTCGGTGAGTACGAGATCGTGGCTACGAAGGGCGGCGCCCGCCAGACGGAAAAAGTAACCCTATCGACCGGCGGGGCGAAGGTGACGATCAAGCTCCTGCAGTGAACAAGAAGCGACGATCACGATGCGTAGCTGCGGCAAAGCACTACCTCTGGCCGAGCTATTGGCCGGCGTCTTGCTTCCGGTCAGCGTTGGCCCCGGGGCCGAGTACTCGTCGCTGTGAAGCCGGGCCGGTGAGGTGTGGCCCCCGCAGGGTCGCCTGGCCGACTTCTCCTTCGCTGGCTACCGCCGCGGTGAGGAGCCGCTTTCGACCGTCCCGCCCGGCGTGAGCGTCAAGCAGTTCGGCGCCCAGGGCGACGGCCAGTCGGACGACACGCAGGCCTTCCTCGACGTTAAGTGTTGGAATCCCCCGCCACTCGACGACGAAGCGATTAAAGTGGTCATCTGGCACGAGGAGGAGCGGGTCGGTTACCGGCTGCAGGCTTCCCAGGATCCTGTACGGGCGATCGGAGTGCGGACCAGCCGTTTGCTACAGAACGCCCTGTTCTTTCAATTCCCTTCGACGCCGGTTCAGCGAGTCGTAACCCTTCCGAGTCAGCCTTTTCCATTCATCGAGTCGGCGCTCATTGTCGTTCGGATATCGGCGGCAGAGATCCAAGGCAACCTGCTGCTCATAAACCTTCTGTTCTTTACGGCTGGGTGCGGCCCCCAAGGTAGGGCAACCGGTTTGCTCCAAGCTGCAGCGGACCATTTCCTGCCACGATCTGATCATTCGGCCTTCTTTGTGTTGCCGGAAGTCCCGCCATGCCTTCGGGACTGTCCTGAGATCCAGACGATACTCAGCTTTCCGGCTTTCCGCGATGACGAATTCGACGACCTCGAGGCACTCCCAAGGAGTGAGATGATCAATTCCACCAAGCGCCAGATGACGCATAAAAGCCGCAATCATCTCGTCGGAAGGTTCATGGATGTGCGTCACAATCCTACTGGCAACGGCATCTGCCAGCGGGTCGCGGTGGAGCGGAACGTTAGTGATCGCAATAATGCCGCCTCGAAAGGAGCAGGCTGTCCGCTCCTGCTTGTTCTTGGTCGTGTAGGTCACAGTTCTGGGCTTGTTTGGATCACCATCCATCGCTGCAGAAAGCAGGGCGAGGGCTTGTGGGTCGTTCGCGAGAGTCGGAATATCGTCGAGAACGATGACGTCTTCGGGATGCTCCTGTAACGTCGGAAAAATACCTAAGCTGGTCATCCTCGCATTGCGGTAGATCCACAAGCACTTCAATTCCTGCAATTCTTCCTGCACAGTCCAGGTCTTGCCCGTCCCAGCCCTCCCAACCAAAAGGACTCCTGTCTGATCGCGATCGGCCACACCGCGCACCCGGTCACGAATGCGGTCTTGCATCACTTCGAATTCAGCTAGTTGTTCTTGATCCTCTTTGGAAAGCTGCGGCTTTGCGATCCGTTTCGGCACGGTAATCATGTTCTCCTCCATCACATCGGGCTCCGTACAATTCCCAGTCTCCGCCGCTCGGAGCCTGTGAGGGCGAGGGACACTCGGGATCGGGCAAGCGTTATGTGAACATTATGTACTACTTGAATACCAAAACAATACCCTTAGAAAGGGGTGATATCTAACCCATGAAGCAGGTCGACCGAATTGTGCAGGATCTCGCCCGCTTCAGATTTGCCCCGGCTGGTAACTTACCGAGCGCGGAGGGATCGCGGTCGCTGGCGCCGACCTCTCCGCATCCCTGAAATACTGTTTCGCCCGCACCAAAAAGCTAGCAATCCGGCAACTTGCATTTTTGCAGGTTTGCAGATTAGACGAAGCGGCGTCGCCGCCGGGGTGCTCTGACTGATACGGTTTCATGGGCGTTCTCATGGGACGGTTTTCGATTCTCACCCCGAAGAAGCGCAGCCGGGAGGGTTCCATCGCGGCCTCCTGCCCAGCCAACTCCAGTACCCCGGCATCGTCCACCGCTTCCGGTGTAACAGTTTAGTTTCGGAACCCCTATTGCCCCCTCCCCATCGAGAGGGTATGATCTGCGGCACCTGTTCCGCGAGCCGAAGGAGTGGCCGCCGGTGCTGTTCGTCTTCTATCCCCGCCACCAGTACGGATGCCCGAACGTGAACCACTGCCTGCATCTGGGCGGTGCGGCTTTGGGATCGCTCGTCTTCGAGGCGAACGGGCAGAGCGAATGGACCGACTCCTGCTGCGGCAGACTGACGGGCTGCGAGAAACGGATGCCGCCCAGTCACAGAAGATCCAGGATTTGCAGCGGAAGATCGACGAACTCCAACTGGAATTGAAAGCGGAGCGTCAGAAGCAGTTCAAGGCCAAGAAGGAAACGGCCGCGGAGGAAGCGGAACCTGCGGCCAACCCCAAGGCCAAGAAGCCGGGAGCGCCCGTGGGACATCCGGGTTGGTTTCGGCCCCGGCCCGACCACTTCGACCGCCTCATCCTCGTGCCCGCGCCGTGCGACTGCCCTTTCTGTAAAGCGCGGGTGAAGGCGCGGCCCGACCTGGACCCCTACGATCACATCCAAGAGG
>JAAYEH010000556.1 GCA_012728855.1 Rhodopirellula sp.
CGAAGCCGCGCAGCTCGGGTATTTGCAGGTAGGCGTTGGCCACGTCGCCCTGCTCGTCGAGGAAAATGTCGATTTTGCCGTGGCCCTCAAGCCGCGTGATCGGGTCGATGGATATGCGTTTCATCGCTGTAAGTTTTCAGTTTTCTGTTTTTAGTTTTCAGTTTGTATATTCTCGTTCCCATACTCTGCATGGGATCGCGCTTTCCAGGTGCTCCGCGTCGACGGAAAGCACACTCGCTCACAGCGACGCAGAGCGTCGCATCAGTGCGTTCCCATGCAGAGCATGGGAACGAGGAAAATTGTTTTTCCAGCCACTCACCACTCACCACCCACCACTCGCCACTAGCCACTAGCCACTAGCCACTAGCCACTCGCCACTAGCCACTAGCCACTAGCCATTTCCGCCTTGTTCTTCCGCCGCAACTGGCTGGCCGCCAGGCTGAACCGGTAGAAAGTGCCCACCGGGTCGGGAATGCCGTCCTCGATGATCCGGCGGATTTCCTCCGGGTCGTCCGAGTCGATCACCGAGGCCAGGGCGCTCATCATTCTGGCGCCGAAATCCTTCACGCCGTCGTTTGCGCCGTGGCAGCCGATGCAGGGCGAATTGACCGCCGGGCAGAGCGCCCCGCAGCCGGCCCGGGTGGCGATGCCGCAACACAACAAACCCTGTTCCAGCAGACACGTCTCTTCGTCGGGAATGATCTCCCACGTGCGGTAAAATTTCTTGATCTTCTTCACGCCGCGCTTGCGGGGGCACTCGTCGCAAACGGTCGTGTTCACGCCGATCACCGATCCCTTCGGCGGCAGCTTGCCTTCCAGAATGGCCACGATCGCCTTCCAGATGTTTTCGGCCTCGGGCGGGCAGCCCGGCAGGTAGTAATCGACCTCGACCGTCTGGTCCAAAGTCTTCAGCGTGTCGTAGAAGAGAGGCAGGTGCAACATTCCCTCGGGCATCTTCGTTTCCGGCTGAGGGCGCACGTCCTGCGGATTTTCGGGATAGGTCATCGAGCCTTCCTTGTAGACGGCGTCGAAGATTTCCCGGCGGGTGTTCATGTTCGCCAGACCCGGTATGCACCCTTCCGACGCGCAGGAGCCGAAGGCGACCAACACCTTCGACTTTTGCCGCAGCAGCCGGGCCATATATTCATGCTCGCTGGTACGGATGCCGCCGTTGAACAGGCAGACGTCGATGGAGCCGTCGGCCATTTTTTCCACGTCGCGAACCTTGCCGTCGGTGGCGCAGGGCCAGAGGACGATGTCGAAGGCCGCGGCCACGTCGAGAATCTTTTCGTCGATGGCCAACACGGCAATTTCGCAGCCGCCGCAGGAGGCCGCCCAGTATAACGCCAGTTTACCCTTGGGTTTATCGCTCATTCCAATCAATCTCCAGCTAATGTAGCTTATGTAGGGTGCGTGAAACGCACCAATAGGATCGCGGGGTTCGCGTGATTCGTGGTGCGTTTCACGCACCCTATGCGGGCACCTCCATCGCCTCTTCGTGTTCTTTGACAATGTCGGCCAGTGCTTTTTCGCGTTCGCCGTTTTCTTTCCAGTTTTGCGGCCAGTGCAACGGGCCTAGTTCGCGAACGTCGTGGACCAAGCTGTCGATCGCCGCGGCCAGTTGCTGACCCTCGGCCGCCGAGGCCCAAACCAGGCGCACCCGCTGGTCCTCGACGCCCATCGCCGCAAGCGTGTGCTTGAGCATCTCGTAGCGGCGCATGGCCTTGTAGTTTTGGTTCAGGTAGTGGCATTCGCCCGGATGACAGCCGGCGATCATCACGCCGTCGGCGCCGTCTGCCAGTGCCTTCAGCACGAACGTTGGGTCTACCCGGCCGCTGCACATGACGCGGATGATTCGCACGTTGGGCGGATATTTGATTCGCGCCGAGCCGGCCAAGTCGGCTGCGCGGTACGAACACCAGTTGCAGAGGAAGCCCACGATTTTAGGTTCAAAGTTTTCGTTGGACATGGGAATAGTTTTTAGTTGTCAGTTGTCAGTATTCAGTTGTCAGCATATTTTCAGCAGATTATATTTGCCCCGAAGGGGCACCGGTTCACCCAGCCCAGGGCAACGCCCTGTGGAACGTGTGGTGACGAATTATTCCATTTTCGGCCCGAAGGGCCAGCCATTCTCCTCAACGCGGGGCGAACCGTTGGCCCGTTGGGCCGATCCGCCGTCAACGCACAAAAAACAAGGCGTTTTCCCGTTCCCCAGGGCGTTGCCCTGGGCTGGGTGAACCAAGGGCCTTCGGCCCACAAGCACTCTATTGATTCTTAGCCTCATTCAATGCAGCAATAACTTCACTACATAAATCCGGTTCTAAGAACACCTCCGCATCTCCATTATCCCTGGTTGTCAGGACAAGTGCTACCTTGTCCACTGCGCGATATACCAGGACGCAGGCATTTCCCACGTCTATTCTTTTTATCAATCGTCGTTCAATTTGCAATTTGCATTTTTCAATTTGCAATTTGCAGTTCCTCCGCCTCCCGCGCGTCCCACAGAATCCCGTCGATCTCGGCGAAAATCTGCTCGTTGTTGAAGTGGGCGCCGGTGATGACGCCGGCCGGGCAGGCGGAGACGCACGTGCCGCAGCCCTTGCACAGCGCGGTTATCACCCGGCTGACGTTCTTCTCTTCGTCGAACTCGATGGCGTTGTAGGGGCATATATCGTTGCAAATTCGGCAGCCGGAACAACCCTCCTCGTCGATCGAGGCCACGATCGGCTCGATCGTCACGGTCCCCTTGGTAATCATGCCGGCGATGCGTGCGGCGGCCGCCGCGCCTTGGGCGACCGAGGCCGGGATGTCCTTCGGACCCTGGCAGACGCCGGCGACGAACACTCCGTCGGTCATCGTGGCCACGGGGTCGAGCTTCGGATGGCGCTCGGTGTACCAGCCGGCCATGCTGCACGAGATGCCGCACTTAAGGCCCAATTCCTTGGCGTCGGCCTGCGGCTCGATCGCGCCCATCAGAATGACCATATCTACGGGGATTCGCCGCTGCTTGCCCAGCAGCGTGTCCTCGACCTGGACGATCAGCTTGCCTTTTTCGTCCGGTTTTCGGGCGGCGTCGGTCACTTCGGCCACTTTGCCGCGGACGAAGTGCATCCCCTCTTCCAACAGCCGTTGATAGAACTCCTCGTAATCTTTCATCGGCGTGCGGACGTCGATGTAGAACGAGTAGACCTCGGCCTTGGTCTTTTCGAGGACCAGGTGTCCGAACTTCAGCGCCGCCATGCAGCAGACAGCCGAGCAATAGGGGTTGAAGTTCACGTCGCGGCTGCCGACGCAGTGGACAATGGCGACCGACTTTGGCTCGGTCACGCCGTCGCGGAGGACGATCTTTCCGCCGGTCGGTCCGGCGGCGTTGCAGAGCCGCTCGAACTCCATGTTAGTGTAGACGTTCGCCAGCCGCCCGTAGCCGTATTGGGGAATCCGCTTGCAATCGAACAGCTTCCAGCCGGTGGCCATGATGATGTTGCCCACGTTCAGTTCGACGATTTCGTCCTTCTGGTCGTAATCAATCGCTTCGGTCGGGCAAACTTTCGAGCAGACCTGACACTTGCCGCGGGTGAACCAGGTGCAATTTTCGGTGTCGATGACGGGAATGCGCGGCACTGCCTGCGGGAACGGCGAGTAGATGGCCTTGCGATAGCCCATGCCCGCCTCGAACACGTCGTCGATCACCTTGCGGGGACATTTTTCCGTGCAGATTCCGCAGCCGGTGCATTTGTCTGAATCGACGTAGCGGGCCTTCTTGCGAATCTTCACCTTGAAGTTGCCCACCGACCCGCTCACCTCCTCCAACTCGGAGTAGGTGAACATGGTGACCTTATCGTGCTGGCCGACCTCCGACATCTTCGGCGTCAGGATGCAGGCCGAGCA
>JAAYEH010000557.1 GCA_012728855.1 Rhodopirellula sp.
CCGGCCGACACGAAAAAAAAGACTCCCGACCCCTTTCCGCGATAATCATTACCTCCGCCGAATTTCACTGAGCATCCTTGTCAGGCTGGAAAGCACAACGTAATTATCACCGCAGCGTCAACACCACCGCTTCCGCCTCGCCCGGCGGCAAAATGATCTCCGCCGGGGCTTTCGGATCGATCTCGCTGCCGCCGTAGTATCGTTTTGCTGTCTGGACGATCTCAGGCTTCATGGCGAGGCGGTACATCTTCTCCTTCCCTTCGAGATTCATCAACAGCGCTAACGCCGTCTTGCCGTGCCGCTTGACGACGAAACCAGGCTCTTCGGCCGGCTCGACCGTCGCCAACTCCGAACTTGCGATCCCCTCCGCGAAGACGTCCTCGTAATCGCTGACCAGCCGGGAAATCTCGGCTAACGACCACCAGGCGCGGCCGTCGATCGACATGCGGTCGTAGAGGAGGATACCGCCGGTCGCGTCGGCGGCGCTTCGCAGTACACGAGCTTTGCTCAACGGCAGCAACGGCCGGCGGAGATTGACGTCGTAGGGATGCATGAGAATGCCGATCGTCAGCGGTATGCCGTCCAAGGCCGCCATCGTGGCATCGATCAACTCGCGGCTGCGACCGTAGCCGCAACCGACGTGGTCGGCGGCGCGGCGCCGGCCGATCTTCCGCCAGTCGACGCCGTAGCGGTGCTGGGTGTCGCGGCTCTGGTAGCCGCTGTACATGGAGAACCGGGCGCCCGCCTCGTTGGCGACCTGGCGGAACCGCTCGGCAACCTCGGCATTCCGCGTGGTCATGAAATCGACCCACAATTCACCGTGCTTCGCGTGGATCGATTCGGGCGCAAGATCGATCTCGGCCGGCAGCTCGGCATGCGCGCGAAACGCCTTCAGGCAGCGCTCGCAGTAGCAGGAGAGATAGCTGTCGAAGGGCGAACTCTCGTAATCCCAATCGACGAAGCGCGGCCGGGCCGCCGCGATCTTCTCTCGCAGCATGTGAGCGACATCGTCCCAACCGCTGTCCAACAGCACGGTCGTACAGACGTGCTGCTTGCTGCGGTTCCCTTTGGAATCGACGAGCGCGTCGGCCGGGTTTGCTCGGAGATACCCGGCCCGGTCCAGCGACCAGGGCTCGAAGTTGATGCCCATCGTATTGGTCAGGCCGTATACGGCTGCAAGCTGCGTATCCTCCAGGCTGCCGGCGACGATATTGTTGAACCCGGCTGCCCGCGCCGTGGCCAGCATGGCTTTTTTGCTCGCCGCATCATCCATGGCCGAGAAATAGCTTCCCCAAAGCTGCCAGACGAGCTTGCGCGGCTGCTTGCCTTGCAGCGGCGGGCTCACTCGGACCGGAAAAGACTGCACGCACTCCGTCACGCTGCCTCCCTCCGCCTCCGTCCAGAACTCGAAGCGGTACTCGTCCGCCGGCTTCTCCGGGCCACGGTAGCGGACCAGCACGTTGAACAACTCGAGAATGCTTACCTTCGTCCGATGGACGAGCGGCCCGCTGGCGGAGACGGTATAGACAAGCATTTCTTTGCCGCCGCGCGTGATGCGATCCGGCCCCGACGGGACGAATCGAGCTTTCGTTTCGCTATTGCGCCCGTAGTAACCGGTAGAACCGACCACTTCGAACTCGGGCGGAACGCCAAGGTAGAGCTTAAAATCCTTCAGTCGTCGGCCCGGAAGTCCGGCCGCGGAAAACGTGAGATGCTGCGCGGCGTTCTGGGGCACGTGCTGCGCCGGCTCGGGGTCCGGCCAGAGATAGGTTTGCTCCAGGAGCACCGTGCGACGAAATACGCCCGGGCCGGGACCGCCGATCTGCTTCGCTCTCTGAGAGGCAAGGGGCTCCGCTCCGTCGTCAAGGATCTCGGCTTTTGCCCAGGAGGAATCATCGAGCTTGGGCAAAGCGAAGTCTTTAGGCTCGCCCGCAGCATATCGCCAGGCGCCGTCGCTGACCATCTTTCCCCCGGGCAGGTCGACGACGGCGGACAGTTTGCCGGTCTGGGCCTGGAAGGCAAATACGTTCGCCCCCGCGGCCAACGGCGCCGAGATGGGCCGACTGCCGTCGGCATCGGCGCCCACGGCGATGCGCGAACCGTTGAGGAAGACAGAATACGGACCGGCGGCTGCCAGACGGAGCACGGCATCCGAGACAGCCACGGTCCGCCGTAGCGGCGGCGACAGGTAGAGTGGCTGGAGCGAGGCCGCGTCGAAGAGATCGTAGCTGAGCGTCAGATGCGGCGCGGCGGGCGCGTCCAGCGCGATCTTTGCCTCCTCACCGGGGCGAACCAGTTCCTGCAAGATTCTCGCCGGCGAGCCGGGTTCGTCGAGCGCGAATCGGGCGAGGATCATGGTGGCATCGGCGGGGCGCGCGATTTCCACGGAGTTTTCCCGGCCGCGGATACGTTCCGGGAGCGAAACGGTTACCGAGCCGACTTGCGGCAGAAAAAACAGAGTGCCGAGGGACTCGGCTTCGTGAAAACCGCTTTGAACGGGATTCCAGGAACTGGTTTCACTCAAGTTTTTCTCGATGCGTCCCAGGCCGAGTCGCCAGGATTGGCCCGGCTTCGGCGCGGTCGCTCCCAGCGAGGCGAAGGCAACGGAAATCTCGACCTCCCAGAAGCCGTCGCCCACGCGGCCGGCGGCGCGAACGTCGCCGTTGAAAGCAGGATCGCGGGCGGCCCAGAGGTCTGGTCGACCGCAGCGAGCGTCGGCTACCGTGCCACGCGCGTTGACAAAACAATCGAAGCAGGGGCCATCTTCGGTCGGGCCGAGGATCACCGCCACGGCGTCGTCCGAAGGCACGGCCCCGTCGCGCTGCGTCTCGTTCTGGCGGAAGGCATGAAGCTGATTCGCCTCCGGTTGGAGCACGTACTCCTCGCAACGGAACGTGAGGTATAGCCGCTGTTGGTCGCAGCATAGCCGGGCAACGGTCTTCTGGGTCGGCGCATCGCCCTGCCGCACGAGTTGGAAGTCCGCCACCGGGATAGACTGCCGCCAGCACAGGTCGTCGGCCGCTCCGTCGATCACTGGCGGCGCGGCGCATAATGCTGAGGCCACCAGCGGCCGATGGTCGCGCTGCCGCGGCGCGGCGTCGAGACGTTCCGCCGAGAACGCCGGATCGGTGGCCGCAACGATCGCGTCGACTCTCGCCGGCAAGGGATCGCCTTGAGGCTGAGCGAGCCGAATCTCGACCGAGCCCCGGGCTGCCGCCGCCCGCGGCACTTCGAACCGCAGCCACTGCCAGCCGCTCGGTTGCGCCGGTTTTGCGGTGGCCAGTTTGTGAGAATAGCCGCCGATTCTTGTGGAGAGATCAAAAACATCATCCGCTGTACCCGGCTTGCATCGCAGGTAAAGGAACCCCGCCTGGGCGGTAACAGGAAAGGGGATGCCGGCGAGACTATGGCCGTTGGGCAACTCGACCGCCTTGCCGCCGGTAGCGGAAGGTTCGCTCACCAGCGAATCGGCCCGGGGAGAAAAATCCTCCGCCTCCCATCGCACCGGTTCCATCGCAACCGCCTTGGCGGGCAGATCCGGCTCGCGGACGACTTCAATCGCATCGATCTCGAAGGTGGTCGCCTCCACGTCCCGCGTGAGGAAATAAATCGACAGCGACTTGTCGGCCGTCGAAGTCAACTTCGGCAGCGAAACCTCCTGCCACGAACCGGTAAGGGGTACAACGTCGCGGGCGTAGAGCCAGCCGTTGGCCGACAGCAGGCAGGCGAACAAGTTACCCTCGCCGCGGACTTTCGCGCGCACGGTGTAGAGGGTGAGCGGCTCGACCGCCGCGACGGTGGTGCGCGCGCCTTCGAGGCGGCGCTTGCCGGGGCAGCGGATACGCAAAAAGTGGGTGCCCTCCGCCGCTTGGCCTTCGGCGACCTCGATCGTTGCTTGCGGCGAATCCGGGTGGTACGGATGCCATTGCGAACCGTTCTGCTCGAACGATTCGCGGAAGACCACGTCGTCGGCGGCCGGAGAGGCCGCCAGGGTCACGATGGCCAAAGCAATCGCGAAACCGGACTGCATAAGGTCTCCTTCACGTTGGCGTGGCGCAAGGGGGTCGGGAGTCTTTTTCCGCACGCGGCCGCACCGCCGCTCGACAAATTCGGCCCGGTCGGCGGCCGCGTGCGGAAAAAGACTCCCGACCCCTTCTTGGTTTGCTTCACTTCTTGCCGACGCAATACAATCGCCGGGTCGCGCGGATGAACAGTTGCCCGCCGGAGGCGACGACCGAGGATCGCACGACCTCGTCGTCGACCGGATCGTCCATCGAGATCGCCTCGATCAGCTTTCCTTCGGCCGCGTCGATCACGGCCACCTGGCCGAAGAAATCGACGAGGTAGATCTTGCCGTCGGCGGCCAGCGGCGAGGCTTCGTACTTGCCGCGCCCCGGTGTGGAGATCTGCCACTCGACGTTGCCGGTGCTGGCGTCGACGCGGGAGAGGGCCCGCTGGATATCGTTGAGCACGAAGAAGTCGCCGTCGTAAAAGGCCGGCGTGGGCACGTCGGCCGAGATCTTGGTGGCCGTGTCGGACTGCCACGCCAGCGACTCGTCGCCAAGCAGGCCGTCGAGGCCGGCCTTGACGGCGTAGACGGGACTTCGTTTCGGAGCACAAGCGAGAACCACTCCGCCGCCGGCCACCGGCGACGGAACGAGCCGCCAGTGGTCGATCCGCCGCGGATTCCAATTTCCCCACCGCCATAGTTCCCTGCCGGTCCGGGGATCGTGGCCGGTGAGGGCGTCGCCCCCGAGGACCAACAGTTCGTTGCGGGTTTCGGAGAGCAGCGGGATCGGCGTGGAGAATCCCTCCCGCGATTCGGCCACGGCCTCGCTGGGGCGGACGTGTCGCCAGAGGGTCTTGCCGGTTTTCGGTTCCAGGGCAAGCAGGTACGACTGGTTTTCCCGGTCGGCGAAACCCCGCTCCTTTACCGGCACGTCGCGCTGCAGGACTTGAATGTAGAGCTTGCCGTCGAACAGCGTCGGGCTGCTGCTGAAACTCCAGAGAAAGGCGAATTCGCCGTAGTCTTTTTGGAGATTGCGAGCCCAGATCTGTTGGCCGTCGAGATCGAAGCAGACCAGATCACCGTTGCCGAAAAAGAAAACGACAACCTCGCCGTCGGTCACCGGCGAGCCGGAGGCAAGATTGCTGCGATGGTCGCGGCGAATGCCCTGGGCGATGTCCCGTTGCCAGAGCAGCTTGCCGTCGGCGCGGCGGATCGCGCGGGCTTCGAGCATGTCGCGGTCGGGGTCGGCGCCGGCGAGAAAGACACGATCCTCCCAGACGATCGGCGTCGCCGCCGCCGGGCCGGGCAAGGCGGCGCTCCAGGCGACGTTTTCCTCGGTGCTGAAGTGCTGAGGGAGATTCTTTTCATCGGTCGATCCGTTGAAGAGCGGCCCGCGCCAATGCGGCCAGTTGGCAGCAGAAGCAGAAGCACCGATCAGCAGGAGGAGTGAAATTAGAAACGGATGGGACAAGCTCTTGTCATTGGTCATTGGTCATTCGTTATTGGTTCGTGGGGTGAATTGCGGCGGGGTTGGGGATTCGAGGCGGGCGGCAGTTGTCGGCCATCCGGCATGGTTCAAAAAACGGGGACTGGCTCCGAGCCAAGTAGCTTCCGCAGGTGAAAAACACGGTTCGGCGAGGTACCTGTCCCCGTTTTTGAACCACGCCCGATGATAACCGACGGAAACGGCCCCTTTCAACGCCCGTCTGAATTGCAGCGGCGAGTCCGGCCCTTGCACGGCCTCCGGCGTCCGATTAACCTGGGGGCAGGTCTGCCTGGCGCGCCGGAAGTCCCGGATTCCGCGGCTGGCGGGAAAGCTTGCCTGCTGAAGTCCATCTTTGCTGCTTTACGGAAAGGCAAACCATGATCCATCGCCTGAAACTGCCGCGACGGACATTTCTGAAAACCGCCGGCGCGACCGGCGCGGCTGCCTTGGCATCCCCCTTCCTCCTCCCTGCCCGTGCGTCGGGGGCCAACGAGAAGCTGACCTTCGGCCACATTGGGGTGGGGGGAATGGGAGGCTACCATCTTCGCGACATGAAGTCACGGATGGATGCGGGCGAGGTGCAAATCGCCGCGGTTTGCGACCTCGACGAGCGCCGCTTGGAAAACGCCTCGCGGACGGCCGGCCCGCAGGCCGACGTCTACCGCGATTACCGTTATCTGCTGGAGAGGAAAGACATCGACGCGGTGGTGATTGCCACGCCCGACCACCTGCATGCGGTGCAGACGGTCCATGCTGCCGAGTGCGGCAAACATGTCTACGTGGAGAAGCCCGCCTGCTGCACCGTTGCCGAGGGCAAGGCGATGATCGCGGCCTGCAACCGAGCAAAGATTGCGGTGCAGGTCGGCTCCCAGGGGCGAAGCCAGCCGGAGGCGTACCTGGCCCACCGCTATCTGGCCAACGGCAATATTGGCAAGGTCAGCCGGGTGGATTGCTGGCACTACGCCAGCCCGGCGGGCGCCACGCAGCCCGACAGCGACCCGCCGGCAGAAATCGATTGGGATCTCTGGCTCGGCCCGCTTCGCTGGCGGCCGTTCAACCGCGGCTATCTGCACGGGACGTTCCGCTGGCTGATGGAGTCGGGCGGTGGCCAGATCCGCGACCGCGGGGCGCACGTGATGAGCTGTGCGATGTGGTGGATGGGCGCTGACGGAACGGGCCCGGTGACGATCGAGGCCACGGGAGAGGCGCCGAAGCGCGGCCTGTGGGATTCCGCGGTCAACATCAACGTCACCTACACGTTCCAGAATCCCGATTGGGTGCTCACGTGGAACCAGCCCGGCAACCCGGTGCCGCCCGAAGAACGGACCGGCCAAGAGCCGGGCGGCAAGATTACTCGCCCCGGCTACGGCGCGCTGTACACCGGCTCCGACGGCACCTTCCACCACTGGGGCGGCGACGGCGGCACCTGGGCCGAACGGAAGGCCCGCGAGTGGAAGCCGGGCGCCGGCGCCAAGGACGTCTACAAGAGCCCCGGTCACAAGGAAGATTGGTTTGAGGGGATCAAGACAGGACGTAAGACGATCATGAACATTGAAGCGGCCGCCGACGTGGCCATTCTGACCGTCCTGGGGAACCTGTCGTTCCTGCTCGGGCGGAAACTACACTGGGACCACAGCAAGCGGGAGATCGTCGGCGACGAACAGGCCCGCCGCCTCATGGACCGCCCGCAGCGTTACCCTTACGTGATCTGAATCGGCCGGTCCGCCGGCGCTGAACTTCCAGGAACGTGCTCCACTCAACCATCGATAGGATAGCCATGAACGCGCAATTGACACTCGAAACGCTGATCGCGGAGATTCAGAGCGCGGACGACAACGTTCGCGCTGCCGCTCGAGACCATGCCGGCCCCCTCGGGGCGGCCGCGGTCGGCCCGCTGGCCAAGATCGCCTGCGAGGGCGATTTGGAGATCGCACGTGCGGCCAACCGTGCGATGCAGAATGTGGTGTATCATGCAGGACGCCCCGGCGCAGCGGACGAGGCAAAGGCCGTAGCCGCGGAGTTGATCAAGCTCGTCGGCCCGCAGCCGCCGCTACAGTTTCGCCGTGACGTGCTCTGGATGCTATGGCAGATCGCCGGCCCGGAGGCGGTCGCGCCGGTGGCGGCCTTGCTGAGCAATCCTGATCTGCGCGAAGACGCTCGCATGTGCCTCGAAGGCCTCCCGGCCGCCGAGGCGGTCGACGCCTTGCGTACGGCGCTGGCAGCCGCGCCCGACGACTTCAAACCGGCCGTCGCCCACTCGCTCCGCAAGCGCGGTGTGGAAGTGCCCGGCGTGCCCGAGCTACGGCTCGTGCCCACGAAGCAGACCAGTGTCAAGCCCGTGGGACGTTAGCATGCGAGAACCGACGAAGCTGAGGCGGACCGGGGGAGCCTGTCTGCTCGCGCTGCTTGCGCTGGCGATGGGATGCCCGACTCCTTCCCGCGAGCCGGCCGCGCCGGAGCCGCAAGCCGGCAAAACCGACGTCGCCGAACCTTCGCCCGACGTTCTTCCGGATGTCGGCGAACCTCGACCGGTTGTGCGGCAGGCGCCAGCCCTGTCGGTCGAGTCGCAGGCGGCCGTGGCAATGGTCGAGGGGATGGGCGGAAAAGTCCTTCGCCATGAGGATGGACGCGTGATCGCGGTCGACCTCAGCGAGAACACCGTCTCGGACAAAGAGGTTCGGCAACTCGCTCCGCTGACCGATCTGAAGGAGCTTTCGCTTCGCGGCACCGGCATCACGGATGAATCGATGGCGACGATCGCCACGCTCGCGCCGCTCGAACGCCTCGAACTCGACAATACCGTCGTTACCGACGCGGGAGTCCGCCAGCTTCTCGCGCTAAAAAATCTGACCGACTTGCGGCTTCGCCAGATGACCCGTATGACCGATGAGGCCCTGCAGCACCTGGCCGAGTTGCCAAACCTGCAGTACCTCTATCTGACCGAGGACTACATCGGTGACATGGGGCTGGAATACCTCGCGCGGTTGCCGAACCTGCGGCTGCTCGACGTCCGCGGCAGCGACATGATCGGCGACGCGGGCATCGAGCAACTGGTAGCGCTGGAAAACCTCGTCGCCTTGCGCGTACGGAGCCGTTCGGTCAGCGACATGGGCATGGAAAGCCTCGCCCGCATGACACAACTCCGCACGCTGGCCGTGGAAGATTCCCTGGCGCTGAGCGACTATGGTCTGGAGCATCTGGCGGCACTGGCCAATCTGGACGACCTTTCCATCGCCCAGGCGTTCAACGTGACGGACGCGGGCTTGGCCCACTTGGCCGGCCTCACCAAGCTCCGGCGTCTGAACCTCCGCCGGCTCGGCCTCAGCGGCAACGGACTGACGCACCTGGTGGGACTTTCCGAACTTGAGGCACTCGATCTGGGCGGTACGGCGCTCGGCGACGAGGCACTGGCGCATCTGAAGCAGCTTCCAAAACTGACGCGTCTGAACCTGATGATGACGCCGATCACCGATGCGGCCGCCCAACGGCTTGCCGACCTCCCCTCGCTCACCTGGCTGAGCCTGCAACAGACGCAAATCAGCGATGCCGCCGTGGAGCATCTCGCCCGCCTGAAGTCGCTGGCGGAACTGGACGTCTCGCAAACTCAAATCACCCGGCAGGGTCTGTTGCGCCTCCGCGAGGCGCTGCCGAAGGCAAAGATTGAAAGCAACGGCCAGCCCTGATGGAAGATAGTCGAACGCGCAGAAGCCGACGAGCAGGTGCAAGTTCCTTTACCACTACTGGATCGATCCTCGATACGGCTTCATGTCGGCTCGAATTCAGACCTGGTTTCCGTTTTCCATTCAGGTCTGCATCAACGGCGGAGAGTGGCTTTCCCGACGTATGGACGAATCCGGTCTGCAATACGAGCGGTACGACAACAGCTTTCCGTGGATTGAGGATTTCGCGAAAGCTCAAACGATCATGGATCGCACGCACAAGATCAACTGGCCGAAGACGCTCGACGCCGTGGCAAGAAGATTGAATCCCGATGCGTTTCAGTCGTATCGTTCGAGCGAAATCTGGCGTCGCTCGACACATCGACGCCGACCGACCAGTTGGCTGCCGGGGTGTGTCGTCCGGCGCGGAAAGACGGCACGCGCTACCGCCGCCTGAAAACTTTGTCAAAAACTCAAGAATGTTGGAGGTTAGTAGTGTAGGGCGTTCCGTAATCCAAGCTCGCCCAACGGCCCGCGTCGGAAGGAGGTCTCCTTGCCGGCCCCTATTGCCTTCGGTTACATTGCCGGCGTGGGATACCGGATGCCGGCTCGTGCGTTGTCTTTCTGCACGGTTGACTCGCGCCACGGTCATCGTCCGCCATATCGCGTCATCTCTCACTCGGAAGGAGTTCTCTCATGCCTCGATCGGTTTGCCGGTTTGCCGTCGTTTGTCTCATTCTAGGATTGCCACTGGCGGCGGCGGCACGGGAAGTGTATGTCGCCAAGAGCGGGGACGATGCGAATCCGGGAACCCGGGAAAAGCCACTGGCAAGCGTCCTGAAGGCGGTCGAGGCGATGCGCGGCGCGGGGCCGGGCACGATCTGGATCGGCGAGGGGGAATACTACGTCGAAAAGAGCCTGGCATTCGACGCCGAGCACACAGGTACCGCCGAGCAGCCGTTGGTTCTGCGCGGAACGGAGCCGGGCAAAGTCCGTCTGACCGGCGCGCGGGCCGTGGGTGACCTGCGCCCGATCACCGCCGACGAGGCGCATCCGCTCGTCTCGACGGAAGCAAAACAGCATGTTCTGGTCGCCGACTTGAAGGCGCAGGGCTTCCCACCGCTGGGGCCGCTGCCGGAGAAGCATCGCGACCACGGCCTGGAGGAAATCGTCTTCGGCGATCGGCCGATGCAGTCGGCGCGATGGCCGAACGAAGGGTTCGTCGAGTTCGACAAGGTGATCGATTCCGGGGCGTCGGGCGTGACGCATTGGGTGTCGCGGGACGTCTACCGGCCCGGCTCGTTCGAGTTCCCCGGCGAGCGGGCGAAGTTGTGGGATTTTCAACGAGGCGTCTGGCTGCACGGCTTCTGGTGTTACGAGTGGAGCGATGAGGTTTTGAAGGCGGCCTCGTACAACCCGGGCACCGGTGAGTTGCGACTGGCGGCAAAACACGCCTACGGAGTCGGCTCACCGTGGCGCAAGGACTCGAAGCATGAGTTTTATGCCCTGCACGTATTCGAGGAACTCGACCGACCCGGCGAATACTATCTCGATCGGCAGAACAACCTTCTTTACTTCTGGCCGCCCGCTGACGTGACCAACACACCGCTGCGACTGACCCTCTGCCGGCAGCCGCTCATCCGGGCCAACGGCTCGGCCTATCTGACCGTCCGCGATTTGACCGTCGAAAACGGCTGCGATGCGGGCATCGTGATGAGCAACTGCCGGCACGTCCGCGTAGAGAACTGTCTGATCCGCAACCTGGGCCGCAGCGGGATTTCTCTGAGCGGCTCTAATATGGCTGCGGTTGGCTGCGAAGTCACCGAAGTCGGATCGTCCGGGATCAGCGTGCATGGCGGCGATCGCAAGACATTGACGCCCGGTGAGTGCTCGATCGAGAACTGCCATGTCCATCACGTCGGCCGGCTGAATTGGGAAGGAGGACGCGCCGCGGTGCTGGGCGGCTGCGGAAATCGCATGGCCAACAATCTCTTCCATCACGGCCCCACCGGCGCCGTTTCCTATGGAGGCAACGAGCACGTGCTGGAACTCAACGAGGCTCATGACATGTGCATCCACTACGCCGACGTCGGCGTGTTCTACACGGGCCGCGATTGGGCCAGCCGGGGAAACCTCGTGCGGTGGAACTACATCCACGACGTGGCGGTTAAGGGCGGCAGCGGGGCGCAGGCCATTTACCTCGACGATTGCGACAGCGGCGAGACGGTCGTGGGCAACATCGTCTATCGCTGCGGCAACCGGGGCGTTCTCCTGGGCGGCGGACGAGACAACGCGTTCCGCGGCAACATCTTCATCGACCAGCCGATCGGCATTCACGTCGACGCCCGCGGTCCCCGCGGGATCGTCTTCGACCGGCCCGACTCGTGGAACCTCCTGGCCAAGTGCGAGCAACTCGGCTACCAGTCGCCGCTTTGGACGGAGCGCTACCCACGACTGGCGAGGATCATGGAAGAAGCGCCGCTTCAGCCCAAGGGCAACTCGATGCATGCGAATATCATGATCGGCTGCAAACAGCCCTTCGATCTGAAGAAGGGGGTCGATCCGGCGTGGCTGGACCGGGCGGACAATGCCGAGTGGCCGTTGACGGAGTTTCCCGAATTGCTCGACGGTGGACCGCCGACCCGACTGAATCTCTCGAAG
This sequence comes from Rhodopirellula sp., assembly GCA_012728855.1. Taxonomy (GTDB): domain Bacteria; phylum Planctomycetota; class Planctomycetia; order Pirellulales; family Thermoguttaceae; genus JABWBD01. The sequence continues at coordinate 11,816 of JAAYEH010000557.1, forward strand.
CTGCCCGCCATTGGGAAGAAAGTAGCCGGCTTCGAGCCGATCCCGATCGAGAGGATCGGCCTCGGACAGGCATCGAAGTAAGATCGTGTTCCCGGTGAACCCTTCGGCGTAGCAGGAGACGTTCGATGAGACGACATGAAGGGCCTTCCGAGAGAACTCGACAATCACCATCGCGAGTTTGGCTGCGGGTGCAAGAAGAGTTCTGCGTCAAATTGCACGTCGAATGCGTTGGGATAATTGCGACGTCGCTCGCATGGCATGTCATCTGCGTGAACGGTTTACGTGCCCACGGGTTTGTATCGTCGTTTCCGCTTTGGGTGTGTGTAGCATTCCTGTTAATACCTCCGACATCACTGATCGCGGGGATCCTATTCGCGGTGAAGTACTCGCATCTCAGTGGTGGAGCGGAAGGGCGTGCGCGGGCACTTCTCTATTGGGCAACTGTTTTGTTGTCGGTTGCACCAGTATTCTGGTGTGTAGCGTGGATCCTGATTGTCGGCATTATGAGTCGTGCTTATCGCTGATTCCAAGAAGACGGCAACGAAGCGATACTTAGCGGTCTTCGATGGATTCTGCTCCTCCGCCGATTCTAACCCGACATCGGTTCACCAGGGGCAGTTCGATCCGTCACCACCAACGAAGCCTCTCCGCCAGCTTCATTCCGGCGCAGGGTCCGCTCGACGACGTAGTAGAAGATGGGCGTCAGTAGCAGGCCGAAGAGCGTTACCCCCAGCATCCCGCTGAAAACGGCCACGCCCAGCGTGTAACGCATTTCGGCGCCGGCCCCGTGGGCGAAAACCAACGGTACGACGCCGAGAATGAACGCGAACGAGGTCATGATAATCGGCCGCAGGCGGACCTGGCTGGCCTCGATGGTGGCGTCGAAAGCCGACTGACCTTCGCGCCGGCGCTGGCGAGCGAACTCGATGATCAGGATGGCGTTTTTGCTCGCCAGGCCCACGAGAACGATAAAGCCGACCTGCACGAAGATGTTGATGTCGAGCCCGGCCAGGGCCACACCGGCGACCGCGGAAAGGACGCACATCGGCACCACCAGGATCACCGCCAGCGGCATGGACCAGCTTTCGTACTGGGCGGCCAGCACCAGGAAGACGAGGATCACCGCCCCGGCGAAGGCGTAGACCGCCGTGCCGGCCGCGAGCTTCTCCAGGTACGTCAACTCGGTCCATTCGAAGGTCATTGAGCGGGGCAACTCCTGCCCGGCCAACGCTTCCATCATTTCGATCACCGTGCCACTGCTCACGCCCGGCAGGGAACCGCCGTTGATGGCGGCAGCCGGGTACATGTTGTAGCGGGTGATCATGACCGGTCCGCTCGAATCGCGGATCTCCGCCACCGCGCCCAGAGGAACCATCTCGCCCGCCGCGGTGCGGACCTGGAACTGGCGGACCTTGTCGGGCGACGTGCGATCGTCGCCCTTTGCCTGGGCCTTCACCTGCCAGGTGCGGCCGAAGCGGTTGAAGTCGTTCACGTAGTACCCCCCGAGGAGCACCTGGAGAGTGTCGAACACGTCGTTCAGTTCGACGCCGAGAGTCTTGCATTGCGCCCGATCGATGTCCGCGTAGAGCTGGGGGGTGTTGGCCCGAAAGCTGTTCATCAGGCCGACCAGGCCCGGCAGGGCGCCGGCTTTTTCCACGAGATTGTCGGACTGGCCCTGGAGAGCGTCCAGTTCGGAGGCGCCTCGATCCTCCACCATCAGCTTGAACCCGCCGGCACTGCCCAGGCCATCCACCGGCGGTGCGCCGAAGACACCGACCTGTGCGTCGAGGATCTCCGCATGGCAACGCCGCCGCACTTGCGCCGCGATGCGATCGGCCGTTTCCTGGCCGCCCTGGCGATCCTCGAACGGCTTGAGAATAATGAACATCGAACCGAAATTGGAGCTGTTGGCGCCCAGCAGAATCGACTGACCGGGCATCGAGAGCGTGTGGTCAACTCCCGGCGTATCGCGGACGATCGCTTCGACGGCCACAGTCGCCTCGACGGTCCGCTCCAGCGAAGCGGAATCGGGCAACTGAATGTTGGCCACCAGGTAGCCCTTGTCCTGGTTGGGAATGAAGCCGCTGGGTATCCGCGTCAGCCCCAGCCAGGTCAGTCCCAGCAGCCCGGCGTAGATCAACAGCACCACTGCACTGAACCGCAACGCGCGGGCGACCAGCCGGCCGTACATCTCGGTGACTTTGTCGAAGAGCCAGTTGAAGCCGCGGAAACATCGCCCCAGCAACCGGTTCACTCGGCCGGCCAGGAACCACCCGCCGACCGCACCGGCCAGGAGCAAGGCCGCGCGGGCAGTCCAGAGGCGCACGGCGTCCGCCTCGGCGCCCACCGAGGCGAGCGTCCGTGCATCGAGCAGCCAAACCACCAGCAGTCCGCTCACCGCTGCCACCACCCAGCGCGGCAGAATCTCGCGGGCCTCGCCGTGTTGGTGGGCTCCCGGTTTTCGGCCTTTGAAGACCGCCGCGGCGCGGGCGGGCGTCATCGTCATGGCATTGGTCGCCGAGATGATCATCGAGGCGGCGATCGTCAGGGCAAACTGGCGATAGAACTCGCCGGTGATCCCGCCCAGCAAGGCGCTGGGGAGAAACACCGAGCAAAGCACCAGGGTGATCGCGATGATCGGGCCGGTGATTTCATCCATGGCCCGCAGCGTCGCCTCGCGGACCTCGTAGCCCTTGGCGATCCACCGCTCGATGTTCTCCAGCACGACGATGGCGTCGTCCACCACGATGCCGATCGCCAGCACCAGGCCGAAGAGCGTGAGGTTGTTGAGCGTGAAGCCCATCAGGTACATCACGGCAAAGGTGCCGACGAGCGAGACACCCACGTCGATCATCGGCAACACCAGCGACTTCCAGTCCTGCAAGAACAACAGGATGACGATCGCCACGAGGATCACGGCGTCGCGGAGGGTGCTGAAGACCTCGTGGACCGATTCCTCGATGAAGGGCGTCGTGTCGTAGACGATGGCATATTGGAGTCCCTGGGGGAACCGCTTCCGGAGTTGCTCCATTTTCGCCCGCACCTCGTCGGCCACGGCCAGGGCGTTGGCCCCCGGCGACTGATAAATCGCCAGGCCGGCCGAAGGTTGCCCGTCGAGCCGGCAGAGGGTGTCCTCGTTGCGGGCGCCCAGTTCCATGCGGCCGACGTCGTGCAGGCGGGTGATGCGGCCGTCGCTGCCGGTCTTGAGGATGATCTCGGCGAATTCGTCGGGCTCGCTGAGCCGGCCCAGGGTAGTGAGCACGTATTGGAAGTCCTGTCCGGAGGGCACCGGCGGCTGGCCGATCTGCCCGGCCGCCACCTGGACGTTCTGCTCCTTCAGCACCCGCACTACGTCGTCGGCCGTGACGTCGCGGACGGCCATTTTGTCCGGGTCGAGCCAGATCCGCATGCTGTAGTCCTGCTGGCCGAAGAGGACGACGTCGCCGACACCTTCCAGACGGGCCAGCTCGTCTTTCACCTGAATCGTGGCATAGTTCGACAAGTAAAGCTGGTCGTGGAGCGGCTGCTTCGTCTGCGGGTCGACCTCCGAATAGAGATTGACGACCAACAGGACGCTGGGCGACTTCTTCTTGACCGTCACCCCGGTCGCCTTGACCACGTCGGGCAGCATCGGCAGGGCCTGGCTGACACGGTTCTGCACGAGCACCTGCGCCATGTCGAGATCGGTGCCCAACTCGAACGTGACGGAGAGGTTGTACGTGCCGTCGTTGGCGCACTGCGACGACATGTACATCATCCGTTCCACACCGTTGACTTGCTGCTCGATGGGGGCGGCCACCGTGTCGGCCACGACATTGGCGTTGGCCCCGGTGTACTGGCAGGTGACCTGGACGGTGGGCGGAGTGATCTCGGGGTACTGGGCGATCGGCAGGATCGCCACCGCCGCCAGCCCGGCGAAAATGATCACGATCGAGATGACCCAGGCAAAGACCGGCCGGTCGATAAAGAAACGGGCGAACATGGCGGAGTTTCCTTCGTGGCGTTACTCGGGCTTGCGGGCTTCCGCCCGCGCCGGATTGGTTGCATCGACCGGTTTCTCCGCGCTGGCGGGCATGGTGCGCATCGGTCCGACCTTGGGTTCGACCACCACGCCCGGCCGCACCCGCTGCAAGCCGCTGGTGATCACCCGCTCGTCCGCCTTCAGTCCCTCTTCGATCACGCGTAACCCGTCCTGTAGCCGCCCGACCCGGACGGGCCGGTAGACGACCTCATTCTTGGCGTTCACCACGTAGACAAACTTCTGCCCCTGATCGGTTCCCAGCGCTCGCTCGCTCACCAGCAGGGCCTGGTAGGGCCGGCCAATCGGCACGCGGACGCCCACAAACAGCCCGGCGGCGAATCTCCGCCGCCCCGCCGATACGACCGGATTGGGAATCTCGGCCCGCACGCGGATCGTGCCCGTCGCCGGATCCACGCGGTTGTCGATGAAGTCGACTTCCGCCCGGTGCGAGTAATCCTTCTCGTCGGCGAGGCGAATGAGGACCGGCAGATCGGGGCCCTTTTCCGACGCTTCCTTGTCTTCCCGCTGCATCCTTTGAACGCGTAGCACGGTCCGTTCGTCGATGTTGAAGTAGACGAAGAGCGGATCGACCGAAACGATGTTGGCCAGCAGCGTGCTGTCGGCCGTGACGAGATTGCCCACGTCGATCAGATTGCGGCCGATGCGGCCGGAGAGGGGCGCCGTCACGCGGGTGAATTCGAGATCGAGCCGGGCTTGCGCGACCTTCGCATGCGAAGAGGCCACGGCGGCCTCGGCTTCCGCTCGGTCGGCCACGATCTTGTCGTACTCCTCTCGCGTGATGGTATTGCTCGGCAGTAGTTTTTCCGCCCTGCCGAAATCGGCCTCGCTCCGCTTGACGCGGGCGGCGAAGCCGGCCGCCTCCGCCTCCGCCCGGTCCAGCGCGGCTTGATATTCGCGAGGATCGATCTCGAAGAGCAACTCTCCTGCTTCTATCTCGTCACCCGGTTTGAAGTTGATCTTCGAGAGATAGCCGCTGACGCGGGCGCGCAAATCGACCGACTGCGCGGCGTCGGTCCGCCCCGTAAAATCCTCATAATCGGTGACTTCCTGCCGCAGCGGTGTACTGACGACCACGACAGTTGGGGGCGTTGGGATCGCGGGAACGGCCCGGCCGCCGCAGCCTGCCACACCCACACCCACAACGACGAGCGGCACCAGGACAAAGAGCCCGGAAAGCACCTGTTTCAACGGCGAGTTCATGTCTGCCTCGTATCCAGGGGAAGCGGTTCGAAAGGGAACCCTTTTCTTATCTAAATGACTCAAACTGTAAACGGAGTTGAAAAGGGGACTGGCTCCGAGCGTGGTTTTGGCCCGGAATTGCCGAGGAAACGCCTGCCGCTCGGTGCCTGTCCCCTTTTCAACGGGCCATCGAGTTGGTCCGCCCGGGAAAGGGGACAGGCACCGTCGCGGCAACCTCCAACCTCGCGGAAAACCTCCATTTGCGA
>JAAYEH010000558.1 GCA_012728855.1 Rhodopirellula sp.
GTCGCGGCGCCGTTGCGCGGCACGAAATCCGTTGATGACTCGAAACTGCCTGCTGTCGCCGAGTTTGATTACGTGCGGTGTTTCGCCAAGACCGTTTCGCCGGGAACGAACGAACCCTGATCCAGATTCGCGGGGCAACGATCAACTCGGCCGTGGACAGAAGATCGCCGAGAACGCGCAGCGGTCGATGTCACCGACGCGCCAAGCATCGGACGGTATTTACATAAAGAACGAGAAGCGGGACTGCGTGGCACAACCAGGAGGTGTATGGCGCAAGATGCAACCAACGCTCCGCGCCGCCGAGAGCGTGATCGGTTCGAGGTTGATAAGCTCGGTGCTGTTCCAGTTCATCTTCGTCAGGGCAAGCAACTCCGTGAGTAGCCCAATGACGCCAGCCTCGGTATGGTCGAGCCGAACGTCAAGCGTGCGGGGCGCGTAGAGACCCGGGTAGCAGTGGTAAAAATCGACGCTGCCTTGCGTGTACAATAAGCAACCATCCGAGTGGATGACTGCCGTTCCGCGAAGTGGCGGATAGGTATGAGATCGGTATAGACGCGTGCGAGATGGCCGAAGCGATAGTAGATCGTAAGCATCGAGTCGCAGTTGCTTCACCGTCGCGGCACATGCCTCTAGCTCCGCCTCGTTGAAGTATGAACTTTTGTGACAAACCAAGCGGGCTGGCGACGTGCGGTGCTCGCGGCGGAAGGCTTCCACGGCTTGCGTAAGCAATCGCTCAGCGTCATGCGGCGATAGGTGCGGGGTCCTGTCCTGGTCGTCAAGCACGGCCGGACCGCCTCGGACTACCATGCCTTCACCGCGCTCGTTGAACACTTGCGCAACGCTCGTCCTGAGCGATTTGGATGCGGGATCATGGTAGAAGCTGATGCCCATGTAGCAGGTCATCAAGTCGGTTGACTCTCTGGCAAGCCGCCACGGGATTCCGCCGGACTTGTAGTAAAGCGCGCAGAAGAAGTTCCATGCTCGTGTCGCCTCGTCCTGCATTTCACGAACAGCCGTGCCGTCGCGAGTGAAGCGGCGAACGCCGCCGCCATAGATTGCCGGTCGCACGACCTGGACGGGACGTGCGAGTTGGATCGCTTCGGCCTTGAACACGTCATGCCAGACACCTTCGTCATCCTTGTTGCTTCGCCGCCGCGACCGCGGCCCGGTCTCGAGTGTCAACGGCGCGTCGATGCGACGCACGAATGCCTCGGGCAGAAGGCAGGCTACGACACCCGCATTGGCCTTCTCGATCAGGTCGGCAGCACCCTGTCGGAATCGCGCAATCGACGCAGCATAAAACGCCGCGTATTCCGCCTCGCCGATGTCGCGGAGGTCACTCCCCGAGATGACATCAACTAGTCGGTCATCTACTACGAAGTCGCAAAGCGTGCCGCTCGCGTTGAAGCCGGGAAAGCCGACAAACAGCGTCGTCCGTTTGGATTTTTTTGCATCGACGCCTGAACGGCAGCGGTCGATCCACGCGCGGAGCCGCTCCACGTCCTGAGCTGCACCCACGACGCCGACGCGGATGCTCTGCGGCGAGGAGGCGAGCCCGCAGTCCAACGGCCCGTGCTCCGTTAGGCCGTGCCGGATGTCGATGTGTCGGCCAGCGCCCCCGAACTCAAGCTCCGGCTCGTCGATGAAATGGAGCTTCATGCATCGTCCTCATTGTCTTCCAAGTCATCAAAGAGCATCGGCAACCGCGATGCCAACTCTGCATCGTTCAGTTCCACGGCTTCTTCCACCGGCTGCTCGGCACGTCTTTTTTTGTCGTCCTTCGACCAGAACTTATCGTCAATGCCCACGTCCAGTTCGCCTTCGAGCAAGTTGCCAAATCCCAAGTGCGGGTAGTTGTCGGCAAATAGCCCCTCGCGGTCGCGGAGCAACGATGCGAACATGACCACGCTGCCGCCAACGGCCCCGCTCCCCTCGATGCTCTTGATTTTTGCTAGGTACTCTTCGTTGTAGGCGTGGGTATTTTCGCCATCGGACGTGAAGAGGTAGGTCGGATTGATCTCCAGACACCATCTCCCATCGAAACGGCGGAAGCGAGGCTCGAATCCAACATGGCGATAGTAGAAGATCTTCGAGGGGTCGGTCTTCGAGCGGTACTCGCGAAACACGTCGCGCTGCGCCCATTGCTGCCGGCTGCGATAGCGCTTCACCCTCGGGGAGAGATCAGGCGTCTTCTTGAAATAAAGTGCATCATCCTCCTTGCTGTACCGCATGCCGATCTTGCCCGCAAAGCTGCGAAGACATTCGTTGAGTATCCAAACAAACAGCCGCTGTTCCTGCGGGTCGTCGGACGAGGCCCACTTCCTTCCTTCGATCCAATCGACAGTATCGATCTCGGACACGGAGGCCCAGGGTTCATCGCGTAGATCATGGACGCTGTAAATGCGTTTGCTATTAAAGACCCACTCCCTCGGCGGGTACTGCATTTGCTTCCTCAATTGTTCGCGGAACTCGGCCGGGTCGCGGAGCGAGGTCTGAGCCCAATAGATGAGTTGCGGGAAACGCTTCACTTCGAGCAGGTTCGTCTGCAGTTGCTCCCGCTTGGGTGCCGGCCGGAAATAGGTGCCGGCCCCGGCTGCCTGGACCAGCTGAAGAAGTTGTCCCGCCGCGTCGGACGTGAGCGAGTTGGCCTTCTTATCGAACACGATCCGCCGTGACTGTTGGCGACTGGGTTGATTACGGAAGTAATCCTTGACCGACACCCACCACGCCTCGTTTCGCTCAGGTCGGGAGACAACAAGAAGCACCGGCATGTTGCCCCGCCGCCAGTAATCGAGGTCGCGGGGCGTGCAGGTGAACTCGAAGGTGGCGTCCGTTTCCTTCTCAAGAATCGTGCGGCCCTTGCTCTGCACGGCAATCCAGGCATTGGTGGCCTCGCCACTCTGCACGTCGCGGATCTCGACGAAGCCGTCAATTCCGGCGTCAAGCGGCGCGTTGCTCGGGTGCCAGGGAAACCCCATATCGAGAAAGCGGCGGCCGATGAATTGTACGGCCGTCTCGCCCAGAATCTGCTCTCGCGTGATTCGTTTTGCGCCTTTACGCATAGTTCTCGCCCATTGCCCGATCGGTAATCCTCGCTCTTTCACAGTCGCTCCAGGCTTGTTCCCATTTTTGCGGCCAACAATGGCTGGCTTCCTGCGTCTTGTGTCGTGCTGGTTCCCATTGTATCGCAACGCCGCGATGAATGGAAACGTCGGAACTCGGAGCCTGGAAGTGCTGTTTACGAGCCTCGGTCCGACACATCGACGCATCCAGATCCGTTGGCGTCGCCCAGTCAAATGGTCCCCGGATCTTCCGTTTCCATTGCCTCGCTCCGCCCTTTGTCCTGCGACCTATGATAGGGGCCTCGCTCCGAAAACGCCGCCGTTCTGCCGCCGACGGATGCCAAAATGAACACACCCGCTCGCGTCGTCCGCCTAAAGTTGCAGGTTGGTCGTGCCGGCTGACGCTGTCCTTTATACTGGATGGCTAGACCGTCCACACGCGAGCTGCAGACAAAGATGGAGCAACGGGTGGCGCTGCCGGTGCCCTTTTTCGTGAGGTTTCGACGCATGACAATCGGAAAGCATGTCCGCTGGGCGTCCTCGGCGTTTGCCGGTTACGTCCTCATGAGCGTTCTGGCCGCGCAAGCCGCCGAACCCGAATTTCGCTGGGTGTACTTGCAGCAAAATCTGCAGGTGACGGAGAATCTCCCGAAGATCGAAACCACACTCCGACGCGCGGCCAAGGCCGGATACAACGGTGTGGTGCTGGCGGACTACAAGCTCAATATCCTGGACCGCGTACCCGACCATTATTTCAAGAACGCCGGTCGCTTTCGGGAATTGTGCCGCGAACTGAAGCTGGAAGTCATTCCCGCCGTGTGCAGTTTCGGCTACAGCTCCGGGATTCTTGCCCACGATCCCAACTTAGCCGAGGCGTTGCCGGTGCGGCAGACGCCGTTTGTGGTTCACGGCGACGTGGCAAAGTTGGAACGTGGTGGCACGTTGGTGACGGGGGATTTTGAAAATCGTCGCGGGCACGCTTTTTCCGGCTGGAGTTTCCAGGACGAGCCCGGCTCCGGGACGTTCGCGGACGACGCCGTCCGGCACGGCGGCCAGTCGTCGCTGCGGATCGAAAACCCGCCCGGCGCCCGGGGCAACCGCCGGGTCAACAAGCTCGCCAAGGTTCGGCCTTGGGGCCAGTATCACGCCTCGGCCTGGATTCGCACACAAGGTTTCGAGTCGGCTGGCAGCACGCGGATGTTCGCCATGAGCCCTGCCGGACGCGTGCTCTCGCACAGCAACCTGGGCGTGCGCCGGGACCAGGAATGGACCGAACATCACGTCGTCTTCAACAGCCTGGACAACAGCGAAGTGCGGTTCTACCTCGGCGTCTGGGATTGCGGTGGTGGCAAGCTGTGGATCGACGACGTGCGGTTGGTCGAAGAGCCGCTGGTGAACTTGGTACGACGGCCCGGCTGTCCGCTGCTGGTCCAGGACGTCGACGGCCAAACCATCTACGTGGAAGGCCGCGATTTCGCCGAGCTGCACTACCCGCAGTTGGGCGCGACGCCGTGGAAGGGCGAATTCGACATCTATCATCAGCCCCCGGTACTGCGGTTACTGCCCGGCTCGCGGATTCGCGATGGTCAACATCTGCACGTCAGCTACTACCACGCGGTGACGATCTACGACAGACAGGTGCCCTGCTCGCTCAGCGAACCGAAAGTGTTCGAGGTGGTCGAGGATCAGGTTCGCCGCGTCGAGGAACTGTTTCGGCCGGACACTTACTTCCTCAGCCACGACGAGATCCGCGTGGCCTATTGGAGCGAGCCCGAAAGGCAATCGGGGCGCACCGCGGGCCAGCAACTGGCGGCTAACGTGCATCGTTGCTGCGAGATCATCCGCCGGATCAACCCCCAAGCCCGGCTGGGCATCTGGAGTGACATGTTCGATCCGTCGCACAATGCCGTGAAGGACTTCTACCTCGTGAACGGCGACCTGGCGGGATCGTGGGAAGGCTTGCCCCAGGACATGATCATCGTCAACTGGAACAGCGGCCAGCCTGCCCAGAGCCTGCCGTTTTTCGCCCAGCGCGGTCACGTCCAGGTGTTGGCCGGCTACTATGACGCCCCGCCGGATCGCATCCGCGACTGGCTGGCCGCGGGCCGGAACCTGAACGGCATCCGAGGCGTGATGTACACGACGTGGCGCGGCGACTTTTCGCAACTGGAGACGTTTGCCGAATACGCCTGGGGGCATCGCACCGCGGCGGTCCCCTGATGGCTGGCGTCGCGGACGCGGCAGTCACTCACAAAACCCAAACCAGGGACATCGTCCGCCTGCCGCGACGGGTCGCCATCGGCGTCAGCACCAGGGAAAAGCGTATCCCTGCCAGACCGGGACGAGGTCCAGCGTGTCGAAAACCTGGGCATCCGATCGACCGAATCCCTGCTCACTCACGCGGATTTCCTCGCCCAACTCCCAGCCGTCGAACCCGGCTGCAGCGGCTTCGTCGAGCCACTCCGGTGCCAGTACGCTGTCGCGGCTGTCGCAGGACCACTGGAACGTTCGGAGCGCAGCATCCTCGGCGTCAGTCGCGTCGATGACGCATCGAGCGGAGCCGGATTCGACATAGAACTTTGGCATCGGGTGAATCCTTTCGTTCAGACGGGTGACTTGTCCTCGGCTGCGATCTTAGATCGCCAGGGGAAGTGACAAGTTCGGTCACAGGAGGTGAAATTCCGTGAATTTCTTGTTAGCGGCTTCGAGGCTAGCAGCCAGCCGCTTCCGTACCGGAAAGCAGCAACTCTGTCCGACGTGACCAATGGTGTCACCACCCCGACGATGATTTTGACGGACAGGAGGCGACTATTCCCAGGAGACGCAAAAGGTCTAAACGATGCCGAAATACTACGTGGAATCCGGCTGGGTGCGGATGATTCTGGACGCCAGGAATGCCGAACAGGCGGCCGTCAAATCGCTTCAGCGGTGCCGAGAAAGGCAGGCTGAAATCTACGCCGAACCGCCGTCGGAAATCATCCGTGACGCGGAAGCCGTCCAGTGGCAGCTTGCCGACCAGATCCGGGTGAACGAAACCGGCTTCAGTGGAAAGGACGGCGAGACGTTCGATACCGTCGAGATCGTCGCCATGTGGCAGGGCTACGCGTTCACGTGGCATTGAGCGGACATCCATCGCAGTGAACTGGAATCGCCTGTTGCGGTTCCCTCAGTCCCCTGCGAGAATCGGGACCGTGTCTGGTGCATCTCCGCACGTTCTTCCGAGGAGACCCCCGATGTCCGCTCGTGCGTCAGCCGTGATTCGCCGCTCTGTGTTGCTCGCTCTGTTCTGCATCTCGGCGTCCGCCATCGCCGCCGAGCCGACGGCCGATCCCAAGGACGCGGCGAAGTCCAAATCGAGCGGCTGGGGTGTGCGTCAGGTGCTCGTCGCCGACCCCGCGCTGCCCCACGTCCTGCTGATCGGAGATTCCATTCTCGGCGGATACCACGGCAAGGCCGCCGAACTGCTCCGCGGCAAGGTCAACCTCGACGTGTGGATCACCCCCAAGCACATCGGGGTCAAGGACGTACCCGCGAACATGCAGGGCATCTTCGCCGAACAGACGTACGACGTGATCCTGTTCAACGACATCGGGCTGCACGCCTGGACGCCCGGCCGGATTCCCGAGGGGCAGTACGAGCCGCTGATGCGAGCCCATTTGGCCAATCTCCGCAGATTCGCCCCCAAGGCCAAGCTCATTTTCGCGTCCACGACGCCCATGACCACCAAGACGAAGCCCATCGCGCTCGATCCCGAGTTCAATCCCTTGATCGTAGAGCGGAACCAGATCGTGACGAAGATCATGCAGGAAAACCAGATTTCCATCTCCGACTTTTACGGTATCCTGGTCGTCAAGCTGGACCTGGCTGCAGGCGACCGGTTTCACTGGACGAAGCCAGCCTACGAGTTGCTTGCCCGGGACGCTGCCACCCGTATCGCGGAGGCGCTGGATTTTTCGCTGCCGTCTGGTCCCTGAGAATCTGCCGCCGCCTGCTCCAGTTCTGGGCTCGGATTCGCGTCAGCTTGGCCAGCCCTCGCGCTCGTTGCACGTTACAGCTCCTTCGTACCAAAGCCGAACGACTCGCTTCACCGCCCGCCGACCGTCCGATCATCAGCCGTGATCGGCGATGCCTACCAAACGGATCAACGCTCCGGCCACGCCGCACGCCACTTGTGCCATCCGATCGTAGTCGAGCGTGTCGGCTCGGTCGGAACTCTGGTGATAGTGCGGGTTACGCAGGAACGAGGTATCGGTCAGCATCAGCGCCGGATATCCCTGGTCCCAGAATGAGCTGTTATCGGACAGGCGAATTTCATGGATGACTTCCGGCAGACACACGGAATACAACGGGAGACGCGAACCTCGCTTGAAGCCCCAATGAAACCTCCAGGCCAGCGATAGTGATTGGAGGTTGCCGACGGCCGCCAGGAACTGGCCGCGATGAGGGAAGAGCCAGCGCAACCAGCGCGGGATTCCCTGCGGTGTTGCCTGACTTCTCGGTTCAGCGGTGAAGAAGCCGACCATTTCCAGGCATAGCATTCCGACGACGCGTTCCGAGCGAGTTCGGCATCGCCGTGCGTAGACTTGGCTGCCCATCGTGTCGGTGTAGAAATGGGGCGGTTCCTCGCAGGCGAAGGCTACGAATCGGGTTGTCCGTTGGCCATGTCGCCCCCGCAGTAGACGAGCCACTTCGATGAGCACCGCCACGGCGGAAGCGTTGTCATCGGCCCCGGGCGTGGCGGGTACCGAATCGTAGTGCGCGCCTAAAACGATAATCGAATCAGGACTCCGTTCACCCGATCTCTCAACGACTAGGTTTGCAACCGTCGTGCCCTCGACGTCGTAAGTCTGACGTTCCACTTCGTCTCCCAACGCCGAGAATTGGCGTTCGACGTAGGTAGCGGCTGACTCCAGTGCTTTCGGCCGCCCGACGTGCCGCGGGCCGATCAGTTCTGCGAGCACGTCCACATGCTGGCGCAGTCGCTCCACAAGTTGGACATCAGATTGCTTGGATTCCGCCATCAGGATTCTCGTCTCGTCCAATTCCCTCGCCATCCGTTGGGCACCCGGTTCGGCGTTCCGCTGCGAGCATCTTTCGACGGCCGCGACCCGTGCATAACCGTCCTTTCTGCCGATCTTCTAACGCGCACAAACCGCCCTCGCCCAGCCGACACTGCCTGGACAATCGCGAATTCTACCAGTGTCACCGCCGAATGCACTACACACGTCGCGGCGCCCAGCCAACGACACCGATCTTGCCCGCCAACACGCGCCGTGTGAGTCTGGGGCCACGTGGATGGCGACCGGGCCATCGCCTGCCCGGATCGTGGTCGGGCGGCTACCGCTCACAGCTGAATACGGCTGCACTGCGTGGCGTTGCGGGCGCAGGGCACATTGCGGTTCTCACAGTCCCCCGCGACAATCGGGGCCATGCTTGGACCATTTTCACGATCTTCCGAGGGGTGCCCCGATGTCTCGTCTTCTGTCAGGCGTGATCCGCCGCCGTTTGTTGCTAACAACCACCATGTCGTTGCTGGCGCTAAACGCTTCCGCCGCTGAGGATTCCTCAGCGTCAGCGATCGATGGGATGCAGGCCAACTCTCTCCTGTATCGCACGGACAAGGGCGTCTTGTTTCAGGTCACCGCTGAAGGCTTGTCCCTGATCCAGGTCGCCGGTAGGGATTTGGCCCGCGGCGGTTGGACGGTATTCAATGCAGAGCCGTGGTTCAAGGACTCCGGTTCGGGGCGGGTGGACACCAAGCCGTGGCGCGAGAAGTCGATCGCCGTCGTAGGACAACGGCAGGCCCGGGTTCGCCACGTCCAAGGCGATATCACCTGCCTGACGGACTACACCTTCGCCGGAGAAGACTTGCTGATCTCCGCCCGCGTCGAGAACGAGCACGCGGAGGAGCCGCTCAACGTCGTCGGCTTCTCGGGCTTGGAGTTCAAGTTCGACCGGCCGCCCACAGGCCTGATGATGGTCCAGCACATCAGCTACTTTCAGGCCCATGGCGTGGGGCTTTGCCACCCCGGACACTGGTCCAGGATCGGCGGCAGTTACGCGGTGGACGGTTCGATTGGCGTTGGACTTTCGCCGTGGAAGACGGGATGGAATCGCACACTGTTGCTTTGGGACTACGCCGACTGGAACCCCGATAAGCGAGAGAACATTCCCCAGCGGCGGGTGATGTACTTCGTCGTAGCCCCGGTCCCTGCTCGCGGGGCGAGGACCTTCGAGATGAAGATGCGTGTCAGCCCTGACCGCGACTGGAAGCATCTGCTGGAACCGTACCGCGAGCATTTTCAGGTAACCTTTGGCCCTGTCCGCTACAAAGCCGACTCCCGCTGGATTGCCACGGACTATCTGAACCACAGCCAGCAGGCCGTTTCGCCGAGCAATCCCTACGGTTTTCACGGCGGGGCCCGGCGATTCGACCAGCCCGAGGGCGTCCAGGAGTTCTGCGACCGGCTGATCCCGGTGCTGAAACGGGCCAACGGGCAGGGAGTGATCGTCTGGGGCCAGGGCGGCGACGATCCTCGCGGGGCCATGTACCGGCCGGATTTCGACGTCCTGCCGCCCGAAGTGGAAGCCAACTGGACGACGCTGGCTCAGCGTTTCCGCGAAGCCGGCCTGAAGATCGGCGTGACGACCCGGCCGGCGGACATGGCGGTACGGCTGGACTGGAAGTCGGATCAGGTGATCTCGATCAACGCCGGCGATCCCGGACACCAGGTCATGCTGGTGCGGCGTTTCCAGAACATGGTCGAGAAAGGCTGCTCGCTCTTCTACCTGGATAGCTTCGGCAATGACCTGGAGCACGTGAAGCTCATGCGGTTGCTGCGAGACAAGCTGGGTCCGGATGTGCTGACCCTTGCCGAGCACCAGTGCGATGCCATCCTGCCGTACTCAGGCGGTTATTCCGAGACCACCTTTCACGCCGCGAAGCCGGGGCAGGAGCCGGGTTACCGAATCTGGTCTGGACTGGACAACTGGGAAATCTACCGTTGGCTGGTTCCAGGAGCGCAGCTCGCCGCCCGGCTGTACCAGATCGAGGGCAAGATCCCCGAAGGCTTCCAGACGGCCGATGAGTTCTTCTACCGTAACCGGGTGACGCCGCTGTTGCCGGTGAGCGACATCCAACGGGCCGGATCGCTGGAAGGAGCCCAGCTGCGCTATCTCGACGGATTGGGCAACTGGAAGTCTACTCCAGGCACTCCGTAATCTTCTTCGTCACCTGCTTGACCTGCGCCCCGACGCCCTGGGCGTTGAAATGCACGCCGTCCGGAGACCAGTATTCCGGATAATCCTTTACCAGACCGTACAGATCGTCCACGGCAATGCCCTCACGAGCGACGATTTCTTCGGCGATCTTGTTCCTGGCCTCCACCCGCTTGGTGCCCTCCGCGATCACGTCCAGCTTGCCCGCCTGACGCATCGGCGTGATGGTGGCCCAAATCAGCTTGGCCTGCGGGGCGTGCTTGCGGATCGTCGCAACCAGATCGGGGAACGCCTTCTGGTACTCCTCTTCACTATAGCCCCAGCCGTGCAGGCCGTTGTTGAAGTGGACCACGTCAAAGTGGCACTGACCGAGCACCAACGCCACTTCGGCCAGGAGTGCCGGATCGCCGATGGACTTCGAGGTTGTCAGCCGGGCCACCGATGTCTTGCCCTTGAGCGCGTCGGCGACCCTGGGGCCGTAACCGCCGGTGATCGAGTCGCCGATCAAGAGCACCCGCGGCAGTTTGGTTTCGTTCGTGTCGGGAATCCAGATATTGCACCACTCGATGGCTTCGCGGGAGATATGGGGTTCTGCAGCGTGGATTCCTGTCGTGGCCGCGACGATCGCCAAGGTTACGCACGTCAGCAAAAAGACATGTCTCATCAATCGGTCTCCTTGTTCATTCTTCGCGAACTCGTGCTTCACCTGCTATTTCGATTTGATCGGCGATTTCGTCGCGAACGGCCGCCAACGCGGCCGGGTCGTGGGTGAAGTCGGTCATGCTCTTGACCAGGCGGCCGACGAATTTCTTGGCGGCATCCTGGCCCTGGGCGTCCGCTAGTAACGCCAGGTAGTCGTAGTCCTCCAGCCCGTCGCGGATGTTCTCCAAGCGGATCGAGCTGACCGGCCCGGCCGGCGTGGGGTACGTCAGGCAGCCGTCGCCCGTCATGTTCGCGACGCACGCCGGCTTCCAGTCCAGGTAAGGATCGCTGCCGTCGA
>JAAYEH010000559.1 GCA_012728855.1 Rhodopirellula sp.
CCACGCAGTTCCAACATGAATGCCGCGTCCGGCGAGCACGACAGTGGGGGAGCCTGGTTCAGCTGGGTGTGCAGGTAGAAGCGATCCTTGTCGCCTGCCGTCTTATTCACCGTCTCCCACTCGTTGAACCACCCGCAGAGCTTGACGTCGGCTTGAATCGCGATGGCCTGCTCGACCGTGACGTGCGTGTCAGCGATCGTGACCCAATGCGAAAGCAGGTCCGAGCGGGGCGTGCGGGTATTCGTGGCGAGCCAGCGTTCGTCATCGAAGTGCGACGCGAGCAATTCCGCCGCCTTCGCGGTAGGGTAGTACACGGGCGCGGCGTTCATCTGGCCAGTGGGAACGACGGGGATGCGGTGCTTGACGACGTACCCGGCATGGCAGAGCTTGGAGAGACGCTTGCGGGTGCTTCGCCCCGAATTATGGCCCGGAAAGCAAAGCCTCTGTATCTGCTCGCGGGTCAAGACGTAGTACCGGCAGATCACCGCAAGAACGGCGATATCGACCGAGGTAATGGGCATCGGCGACCTCAGGAACCGTGGGTCTTCTGGGCTGGGTTCCGGCAAAAGAGACCGAGCGGGGCTCGAAAGCTGAGCCGCTCGGTAGAAGGCTTCCCGAGGTCGGGAAGGGACTTCCGGGCAATCGGTCTTCAATGCCGCGGGGGCATCGACGGTATCGATCGTCGAACCGGAAGACGCGCCGAAGCGTTCGTTCGCGTTCATTATCGGATCTCCTTGCATTTCGTCAAGACCCGTGGCAAGCTGCCCTTGTGGAAATTGGGAGCCGAACGTCGGCCGCAGACCTGAGGGAGCAGCTCGAAGCCGAACGGCGGCTCGCGCGGATCGACCTCCTGGAAGAACTTGCGGCGCTCGCCGAGACCGAGTCGCACGGAGGCTTGAAAACGCGGCTGCGCGAACGATACCGAGGCATCGTCGGGTGTGAGCCCGAACGGCGTCACGAAGTGCGAGCGGCTCTGGAACGCGTCAGAGCCGGCGATTGCGGGACCGTTGCGGGCATTGTTGCGTCGCATGCTACCGTTGGTTCCTGAAGGGGTCTGCGGCTACGGGTTGTTCGACGCTGGCAGCGGGCGTGACAGTGAGGTGGATGGTCGGCCGGATGACCTGCTGAATCCGTCGCTCCGTCTCGCGGTCGATCTCGTCTGGCGGAAGGAACAATCCGGAGTGGAAATTGCGTTCGAGCAACGCTTCGACTTCGTCCAGGGCCTCCGGAAGCTCGCGGGCAAGCGTCGAAACGTCCCACCGCAGGTGCCCCGGTGCCGAGCGCTTGACGGCAACTTCGAACAAGCGGTCGTTATCGACCAGGCGCAGGAGCGCGATCCCACGGGCGAGCCTGCGGACTTTCTGCTCCCAAAGGTGCTGACGTTCCTCGAACGTGAAGTAAGTGCGCCGCGAGAGTTCGAGGAAATCCTCGTAGATGGGAACGAGCGACTCGTGGCGGCCGCGCGTGGTGGTGGAGGTCGCGCTTTGGCCCTCACCCTGGCGGGAACTCCCGCCCGAAGCCTGACCATCCGACACCACGTGGTGGTCCAGCCGATCGAGTTGCGTGGCGGAGCTGCGGTTCTGCGACCAGTTCTGGCCATAGTCCTGGTGCCACTGCTGGGCGTAGCCTTCGGCGGCCGACCAGGATGCGAGTTCCACCGTCCTGTGGCCGGTCACGAGTTGCCTGCGGTTGTAGATTTCCTCTTTGATCTGCATGGGATCGTAGGAAAGCGAGGCAAGTTCGTGTGCCAGGATATCGGCGTCTTCGCCCTGGA
>JAAYEH010000560.1 GCA_012728855.1 Rhodopirellula sp.
AAGGGGAGCCGGCCGCTGATCGACGGACAGGAGGGACGCCGCTCGACCGAGATTATTCTTGGAGTCTACAAAGCTGCCGAAAGTGGCCGTGCGGTGTCGCTTCCGATGGCGAGCGACCCCACGCTGAAGGCCCGCAAAGTGGGGGTGGGCGGCCTGAAATGAGTCGTTGAGTTGGCTTCAGCCATGCGGATCTAACCTTGACGAGAATCCCGCCACTTCGTACTTTTCCGCTCGCGTCTTACGGAGCCAGGAAATGCAGGGCAATCTCACAGGGGGTGCGACATGGAAGTCGAAAGAAAATCTATGGATGCGGCGTCGCGTCGTGGTCTCGGCAGCCCGCAGACGCGGGGCGTCCCCCTGCTGGATCTGGGGCGTCAGCACGGGCCGCTGAGAGACAAGATGGCCCTTGCCGTCGCGGCCATTTGTGATTCGGGGAAGTTTGTGCTCGGGCCCGATGTCGAGGAACTGGAACGAAATATTGCCGACTACTGCCAATCGCGACACGCCATCGGCTGTGCCTCGGGAAGCGATGCCCTGCTCTTGGCGTTGATGGCGTTGAAAATCAGCCCGGGCGATGAGGTGATCCTTCCCAGCTTCACTTTCTTCGCCACCGCCAGCGCGGTAACCCGGCTGGGCGCCAAGCCGGTCTTCGCCGATATCGATCCAGCGACCTTCAATATCGCCCCCGCCCATGTCGAAACACTGCTGGGTCGCAAGACGAAAGCAATTCTGCCAGTGCATTTGTTCGGGCAGTCCGCCGACTTGGATCGGCTCGGAGCCCTCGCCCGGAAAGCGGCGATCCCGATCGTGGAAGACGCGGCACAGGCGATCGGTGCCGAATGGCAGGGGCGGCGAGCCGGCTGCTTGGGTGCGATCGGTTGCTTCAGCTTCTATCCCACCAAGAACTTGGGCGGAGCTGGCGACGGCGGCATGCTCACCACCAGCGACGACGCTCTCGCCGACCGGCTCCGCCTGCTCCGTACGCACGGCATGAGGCCCAGGTACTACCATCAGGTGATCGGCATCAATAGCCGCCTGGACTCGTTCCAAGCCGCCGTTCTGAACGTCAAATTCCCCCACTTGGACGAGTGGACTCGGCGCCGGCAAGAAAACGCCGGCCGCTACACCGAGTTGTTTGCCGAAGCCGGGCTCGATCGTATCCTTGGACTGCCCTGCACCGATCCCAATGCACGGCACGTCTGGAACCAATACGTCGTGCGGGTGCCGGATGGTCGCCGCGATGCTTTGCGAGAGCACCTTGCCGAGGCAAAGATCGGCGCTGAGATCTACTATCCGTTGGGGCTCCATCAGCAGGAGTGCTTCGGCGACTTGGGATACGGAGTCGGTGATCTGCCCGAAACCGTCCGTGCTGCGCGCGAGGTGCTCGCGTTGCCGATCTTCCCGGAGTTGACGGCCGAGGAGCAAGAGTTCGTGGTCGAGCGGATCGCAACGTTCTTTACGCGAACGACCGGCGGTCACACGCTGGGGGGCCCGAAATTCCTCAAACACCCACTGGCGCGCAATGCGTCGGCGGATATGGATGCTCCCTAAGCGACGGCTAGACGCTCGCGGAAAGCGACCCTCGAATCAGAGTTTCTGCTGATAATCCTCGGCTCTCGCCCGTTCCCGACGACGGCTTGGATTGCAGACGATCGCAACACCGATGCCCACGCACAGGATTGCGAGGGCATAGGGGGCAACGTAGGCCGCGCCCCCGGAAGCCTTGTTTTCCGCGGCCCCTTGGCCCCCGGCCTCTTGGGCCCATGTCATCGCGAAAGTGGTGAGCCAGATCGCCAACGTCAGGCCCGCAAAGCTCAGTGTTGACCGGAGAGTGCGCAAAAGCTTTCTCATCTTGCTTGCATTCCTCTGCTTACGGCAACGGGCCCTGAAAACGAAGCGGGTCCGAACCCCTATATTGTAATCAGCCACTGGCGGAAGTATCAAGCAGTCCGGCTGCTTCCGAGCGGCCGGGCAGATGGAAATTCTGATGGGGCGAGATCATCTGCCGCTCGCCTTAGATCAGCAACCGGGTTGCTGCTGACCCCCCTCATTGGAGCGAAATCGGGCCGTTCTTTTCCTGTAAATTGCAGGCATAAGGTGATTGGCCTGCTGACGCTGATCGGTTAACTTGCCATAATACGAAGCACGGAACTTGCCTTCCCTCGGGAGTGGTTAGCAATGCACATCAGCAAGGTATCGGACGACGGAGACTTGGTGCGGCTGAAGGTGCAAGGGCGCATTGTGCATGAAGGCGTGACCAAGAGCGCCGATCCGATCAGCCAGACCCTCGGCGCTGACTGTTACCCGCGGCGGGTGTTGATGGACCTGTCCGGCACCGAGTACATCGGCTCCAGCGGCCTGAGTTGGGTGGTCGTGGCCCACAAGCGTTTTCGATCGGCCGGGGGAAGGCTGATTCTGCACAGCGCGCCGCCGGTGGTAAGCGACGTGATCAAGATTATGCGTCTGGAGTTGGTTCTCGACGTGGCGGAAAGCGAACGCGAAGCCTTGGAGATGGCAGGAGGAGAGAGCACGTGAACGACCAGCCGCAAGGGCCCGATTTTCAGGCGATCGACTTGCCCGACCTGGCAGGCATGGCAACGGACGATGCCGTGACCGAATTGATCCACTATGCGATTCACCTCCCCGCGAGCGACCTGTTTTTCAACGTCAATCGTGACGACGTCGGCGTTCTCGTTCGGCATCTTGGGATTGTCAAGCCGCTGGTGAGTGTTTCCCGCGAGGAAGGGCGGCGGTACATCTCCCACGTCAAAGCAATGGCCGACATGGACGTCGCGCAGATGCGTCGCCCCTTGGACGGTCGCTGGGTCCGGGAACAGGAAGACGGCGAAAAAGTCGACTTGCGCGTGAACACCATCCCGACGCTCTACGGCGAGGACATGAGCATCCGGCTGCTGGAACACGGGATGGATCGGCTGGAACTTCCCGCGCTCGGTTTTCATCACAAGGATCTCCAGGATCTCATCAGCCTACTGAGCAGACCGAACGGGCTGGTGCTGGTAACCGGACCGACCGGCTCCGGCAAGACCACGACCCTCTACGCTTGCCTCCGCTATCTCAACGACGGCACTCGGAAGATCAACACCATTGAAGATCCGATCGAGTACGAGTTGGAAGGAATTCGGCAGTCGCAGGTGAACGCGAGAATCGAGGTTGATTTCCCCGATCTGCTTCGCGCGGTGTTGCGGCAGGCGCCGGATGTGATCATGGTGGGGGAGATTCGCGACCACATTACCGCGGCGACCGCCGTGCGGGCGGCCAACAGCGGTCACATGGTCTTCGCCACGCTCCACGCCCCCATCGCCGCCGCGGCCGTCGATAGCTTGTTGGCCTTCGGAGTGCATTCCCATTTCCTCTCCACGAGCATCCTGGGAATTCTCACGCAGCGGCTGCTCCGCACCCTCTGCCCGCACTGCAAGGTGGCCTACGACCTTAGCGGCGCTCCCAACACTTTCGACGAAGTCAAGCAGTGGCTCGAACCCGGGCAGGGTGAGGAGATCTGGTTTGCGCCGGGCTGCGATCAGTGTCGCCAGGAGGGCTATGTCAGCCGGACGGGCGTATTTGAAGTCCTCCGCGGCACGAAGGAAATCCGGCGGATGATCTTCAATCGCCGCTCCACCCGGGAACTCCACAGCAAGGCCGTCGAACAAGGAATGATCGACCTGCGACGGGCCGCCTTCTTGAAGGTTGCTACGGGGGTAACGAGCATGGAAGAGGTAATGCGAGTCGTGCCGACGGAGCACTTAATGCCGGACGACGCCGAGTAAGCATCCGCAAGAAAGGTAGCAGGCACGCTCCGTCGTGCCGTCCGCTGCGGCACGACGGAGCGTGCCTGCTACGGCAAAGTCGGACAGTTGTTTTTTCGCCGATACGAACGAATGCCTTACCTGATCGGAACGGACGAAGCCGGCTACGGTCCTAATTTGGGGCCGTTGGTCGTTTCCGCGACGCTGTGGCACGTTCCCGAGGGCGTCGGCATCGACGATCTCTACGTATTGCTGCAAGACGTCGTGGCGCCGTCGCTCGACCGCTCCGGAGGCTGCGCCGACGACCGGATTGCCGTGGCCGATTCCAAGCTCCTCTATCAGCCTGGCAAGGGCTTGCGGCATCTGGAACGCGGCGTGCTGGCGGCCTTGGAGAGTCTGGGCCGGCAACCTCGCCGTTGGAGGGAGGTCTGGTCGGCGCTTGCGCCCGACTCGCTCCACAGCCTCGATGCCATTGCCTGGTACTCCGGCTACGATGCGCCGGTTCCCCTGGATCAGAATTCGGACCTCTTGTCGGCGACCCCATCGCGACTTGGCGAGGGGATGGCGGCGGCGGGCGTGCGTTTGGTCGAGATCCGCAGCCGGGTCATTTTCGAAGAGCAGTTCAATCTCCTCATCGACCAGTACGGAACAAAAGGGGAGTCGCTTTCCCAGGTCACGTTGGGACTCGTGGCGGAATTGGCCGCCGCCGTGGCCGGCGGGCCGATCGCCGTAGTTTGCGATAAGCACGGAGGACGGAACCGTTACGCCCGTATCCTTGCCGACCACTTTCCCGAGACGCTGGTCGAGGTCTACGATGAGTCTCGCGCGATCAGCCTCTACCGCTTCGGCCCCGCGGAGCGAAGGATGGAGGTCCGTTTTTGCACGCGCGCCGAAAGTTATCTGCCCGCCGCACTGGCTTCGATGGCGTCGAAATACCTTCGCGAACTGGCGATGGCGGCTCTGAACGACTACTGGTGCAGTCGCCTGCCGGGACTGGCCCGCACCGCAGGCTATCCGAGCGATGCGCGTCGGTTCAAACAGGCCATTACGCCGCTGCAAGCGGCTTTGGGCATCGAGGATTGCGCATTGTGGCGATGCCGATAAGAGAGCGTAGGACGCAGGAAAGGGGTCGGGAGTCTTTTTTCCGGATCGGCCACCTGCCGCGAGGGAATTCCTAAGGGGCGGTCAGGCCGATTTGGAGAAAAGACTCCCGACCCCCTTCCGTACCCCTCTCAACTCTCTGTGGCTCAGATCGGCCGTGTTCGAGAAATCGATTCCGGTGCGAAGATCGTCCGACCGCCGTCCACGGCAAGACAAACGCCGGTCACGAAGTCGTTTTCCAGGAAGAAATCCACCGCACGGCAGACGCTTTCCGGGCAGTTCGCCTGCTTGACAAGCGTCGACTCGACCATTTCCCGCCGCTCTTCCTCGGAGGCTTGCGAGGGAAACATCACCGGGCCCGGATGGATGCAATTGACGCGGACCTTCGGGTTGCGATGGGCCAGTTCCACGGCAAGGGAGCGCGTGAGCGTAGGAATCGCCCCTTTGGACAGGAAATAGGCGCTGTGGTCGAGGTACGGCCGCTCGATCGCCCAGTCGCCGATCGTGACAATCGCTCCGCCTTCAGGCTGCCGGGTCATGATCAGGCCGGCCCGGCGGGCGCAGAGAAACGTCCCCAGCGCGTTGACGTCGAAATTCCGCCGCACGTCGTCCGCCGTAACGTCTTCGAGCAGTTTGGTCTCCCAGATCGAAGCGGTCGTCACCAGCGCGTCGAGCCTGCCGAAGCGTTTCATCACGGCGGCGAACATCGCTTCGACGTCCGATTCCTGTGCCACGTCGGCCTTCAGTGCCTCGCAATCCACGCCGGCCGACCTCATCGCCTCGACGCACTCCTCGGCCGCTTCCGCGGACGAATGGTAGTGCAGGGCGATCGAGTAGCCGCGGTCCGCCAGCCATCCGGCAATCCTATTGCCGACGCGCCGCCGGCCGCTGCCAGTGACCAGCGCGACTCTGCCGTTGCTCCGGCGTTCCATAATGCTCCTCGCTCTCGTTGAATGTTCTTGGCAGAATCACTCGAGTTCGATCTCATGCACTTTATCATACGTTCTCTTGCCGGGCTGAGGGAGCCACCTCCGGTTGCCGGAGCCCTTAGGGTCGGCGAAGAAACACATTTCGCGTTCATCCGGGGTGTGGAGCGCAAGGGGGTCGGGAGTCTTTTTTCCATGTCGGCCGGAAAAAGTCCTATCGATATAGCAAAGCGTTGCCCGGCCGGCATGGAAAAAAGGTAACCGTTCACGGGGCGGCCGGGGACTGGTCCATTTTTCGGCCAGTTGATGCGTTTTGGCGCAAGAGACGTTGGCCGAAAACATGGACCTGTCCCCTTCCTTCCCGCCCCGTGAACGGTTACGAAAAAAGACTCCCGACCCCTTCCACGCCGGCGCCGCCATTGGTAAGTACGACCGTTATCCATGCGCTGATCCTTGGCAACGTGACCACTTGACATGACACGAAGAGTGGACGTAAGACTAGAGGGTGGCGTGGTGGCGGCCGGAAAGCTCGCATGGCCCGTCGCGGTATTGCCACCTTCAACCGGAGCAAGCGATCTCTGAATCAGGAGCGTTTCATGAGCAGTGACAGAAAGCTGTCGCGGCGCGGTGTACTCGGCCACGCTTTCGGTGCGGCGGCGGCCGGGATCGGCCTGCCGCACTTCATCGCCTGCCGGCCTCAGCCGGCACCCCCCGCCAAGCCAGTCTCGCCCGAGCCCGTGTCGGCCAAGCCCGTCTCGCCGAATGAAGAGATTCGTGTGGGAATCATCGGTTGCGGCCGTCGCAACGGGCAGTTGGTTATTGGCAAGGGCGGTCAGGGCGCGCCGCCGCCGCACGCCCGCATCGTGGCCGTGGCCGATTTCAACATGATCCGCGCCGAGCAATGGGCTCGCAACTACCGCGCCAAGGCCTACCACGACTATCGAGAGTTGCTCGACCGCAAAGACGTGGACGTGGTCATCTATGCCACGCCCGAGCATTGGCATTACCTCCCCTGCATCCATGCCTGCCAGGCCGGCAAGGACATCTACGGCGAGCAGCCTTTGAGCCACACGATTCGCGAGGGGCGCGTGATGGCCCAGGCGGTTCGCAAGTACAAGCGGGTATTTCAGACCGGCGAGCAGCAGCGGTCGCACCCCGCCACCCGCAAAGCCGTGGAGTTGATCCGCAACGGGCGGATCGGCAGGATCCAATCGATCATCGGCTACAACTATCCCAGCCCCTACGAGTGCAATTTCGCCGCCCAGCCGATTCCGCCCGGACTGAATTGGGACGCCTGGTGCGGCCCCAACGAAGTCGTGCCCTACCACACCGACCTCTATCTCTCGCGGATCCCTTACGAACGCGAGAAGCCGTACTACACCTACCCCGCGGAAAAATGTGCCGTCGGCCCGGGCTGGATGTCGTTCCGGCCCTATTCGGGCGGCGAGTTGCCCAACTGGGGCTGTCATGGGCTGAGCATGGTCCATTGGGCCCTGGACATGGACCATAGCGGCCCGGTCGAGATCTGGGTCGATCCCGAGGAGAAGCTCCCCAAGGTGGTGTACGACACGCCGGACAGCCGCGACCGCGGCGATGCGGCTTGCTCGAAGACGATCATCCACTATAAGTATCCCAATGGCGTAGTCCTTTCCCTCAGTTCCGTCGATCCCAAGCTGGGAGGCGGGGCCACCTTCATCGGCGACAAGGGCCGGATCACCATCTTCCGCGAGGGATACGAATGCGATCCGGTCGGCCTCGACGAAGAGCCGCTTCCGGCCGACGCGATCCGCGTCTACCAAAGCGACAACCACATGGAGAACTTCTTCGCCTGCGTCGCTTCGCGCGAAGACCCGATCATGCCGGTCGAGGCCGGGCACAGCGTGGCCACCCTGTGCCACCTGGGCAACATCGCCCGCTTGCTGGGCCGCCGAGTGAAATGGGATCCGGAGAAGGAGACCTTTCCCGGCGACGACGAGGCCAACCAACTCGTCGACGTGCCGAAACGCAAAGGCTACGAGTTGCCGGAACAGGTCTGAGTCGCTTCTTTACGGTTATTGGCAGGTTGAACGCGAATCGTGGCGAGCCACGAATACCAAGGAGTACATCGATGACATGGCGATCGTTTGCCGCCGCCGTCTTGGCGGCCTGTGCGGTCGGGCTGACCCATTGCCCGGCTGCCGAAGAATCTGCGAAACCAGCCGCCGGCGAGGCGGCCCAATCGGCGATCGAGTATGTTCCCCTCGACGCCCCGGCGGGCATGTCGCAGGCGGTAATCGTCCAGGGCGTTCCGCTGGTCCACACCCGGCAATTGCTGCCGCTGGATGCCTCCGGAAAACTGGTCGGCGGTTCGGCCGACGAGCAGATCGAGCAGACGCTGAGTAACCTGGAAACCGTGTTGAAGGATTGTGGATCGGGCCTGAATAAGCTGGTCCGGCTCAATATCTATGCCCTGGCGCCGACGACCGTCACCCGCGTCCGCGAGCTGCTCGCCAAGCGCCTGGACGGCTCGGCGCGTCCGGCGATCACCTCCATCCTCACTCCCTTGACGCAGCGCGGGGCGCTGGTGGCCCTCGACGCGGTCGCCGCCGGCGCCGGCGGCGGCAAGGACGTGGCACTGAAGCGCTGCGAGGCCGTGGCCGGCGACAAGAGCGCCGCGGATGCGGCCATCTTGCCGACCGGCGGCGTGGCCTATCTCTCCGGCCAGCCGGACGACGGCGGACTGACCGAATCGGCCGTCACCCGCTCGATGTCCAAGTTGATGACGACACTCGGGCATTTGAAACTTTCGCCCAAACAGGTCGTGCAGTTGAAGATCTTCGTGCGGCCGGTGACGTCGTCCGAGGACGTTCTCGCCGAGGTGCGGAAGTTCTTCCCCGACCAGACGCTCCCGCCGGTGGTCTTCGTGGAATGGCTGGCTGCGGTACCCGTCGAAATCGAAATGATCGCCCAGTTGCCGCTGGAGGGCAAGGCGGAGGAGAACCTCGAATACTACACCCCGCCCGAGGTTCGCCCCTCCAACACATTCAGCAAGGTGGCCCTGGTGAGGACCGATCGGCAGATCTATATTTCCGGCCAGTACGCGCGCCAGCCCAGCCGCGGCGAGGCCCAGGCCAAATTCGTCTTTGACCAGTTGCAGGAGATCCTGAAGAAGACCGGCAGCGACATGCGTCACATGGCCAAGGCCATGTACTACGTCTGCGACGATGACGCCGCCCGCTGGGTCGATCGAACGCGGCCCCTGGTCTTCGACCCGGACCGCCCGCCAGCGGCCTCCAAGGTGATGGTCCACGGCATGGGCATGGAGCAGCGCACCATGACCGTCGACATGATCGCCGTCCAGAGCGGGAAGTAGGCGCCGAGCCCGGGCAAGCATCGGCGACGGAGCACGTTTCGCATTTGCCGGCGGTGGTTAGTCCGAGGGGACTTCGTTGTTCGCTCGTCGTCAGGTTTTCCTCCACAAATCACTGCCGGAGTGGTTTGGTCTGCTTTGGCCGAAGGCCTTCGTCACCATAGCCTGGGCTGCCACCCCAGGTGGAGGGGTAACAGCGCAGCGCCTCTTGGCCAACGGCCATACACACCCGTAGCGAGTCCCTATGCCACTGGCCTTTCAAATCCGGGTTCTTCCGGGTTTCTTGTGGGTAGAAACGGTGCATAACGGGTCCGTTGGGATGTCGTCAGCCAGTACATCCCGGCGTCTGCCGATGTTCCGGCAACCTCGCATGGCTCGGGAAACCCGTGAACAGAGAAGAGGCACCGGTACTCCGGACAAAAGTACCGGTGCCTCTTCTCTGTTCCACGTCTTGCAGCGCATGGCCAGGAGCCTGCGATTTTCCGGCAGGGCTATGCGTGGTGTCGATGGATTCGATGGAAGTGCCTGGTTTTCAGGCGAATTTGCGGCAGTCCGTCTATACATGTAAACTATTGTTCATTACTTGTTACCCGCAAGAGACCCAGATGAGCCCAAATACGGAAACTGCTCTTCTGCGGCCTCACCCGGCGCTGCTAGAATCCTCCCCGAAGGTCGAGGGGACCAACGGCGACCGGTTTTTGACGCTGGAGGAGGCAATGAGCCTGAAGCATTTCGTGATCGCCGCTTTGTTCTGCTGCGGGTCCGCCTATCCCATCCTGGCGGAAAACTGTCTGCCAGGAGAGCGCGACAGCGTGCGCGAGGAACTCGCGGAGTTGAAGCAACAAGTTGTCCGATTGCTTGCCCGCATCGATGCGTTGGAGAAACAAACCGCCCAAGCCGGCGACGAAGTCGCATTCAGGCACGTGGGAGCGACACTGAGTGAGGAAATCGCGGACGATTCCCCGATGGAATCCAAGCTGCGGTTGGCTCGATGGCGCCGACCGATGTCGGAGGAGGTGATTGTTCGGGGCGGCGTGGAAGAGGGCATGATGGTCGATGCCCTTGAGCACGCAGCGCGGTGGGGACGTCGATATCGCATCGACCGGTAGACGACAGGCGACGTTTCTCTATTCGAACCGCGCCCGCAACTGCATCAGACGCTCCACCGTATCCGGTTCTTCTTTCAGTGTACAGACCGTCCACATACGCGGCTTCGTTGCCGAAGCCACAGAGGAGGCTGACGTCGACGTCCTGCGTGGCGAACGGTTCGCCCCACCGCAACACCGCCAGCCCGCCAATGATCGAGAATCGCCACTGCCGGTCTTCGAGAAAAAGTTGCACCTCTCGCGCGGCTTCGAAGATGCCGTTCATGTCGTTGTCCGATCCCGCAGTTTGGCAAACAGCCTCTGTTGTTCCACGAGGCCGCTCGATGGACGCGGCTGGGCAAATCGGAAGGCGATATCCAGCAGGTCGTCGATTTCAGCAATGTGGTCTTCGTATCGGTACGAGCGGAGTTCGTCGCTGCGCACCGCCTCCAATGCAGGCCTCGCCTGCTTCCACAGTTCGACCCATTGACGGACCAGATCCTCTTGCGTCGCCACGAGATGTCCTTGCGGTGAATCACGCCTTGCCGATGCCTGATGATACCTCTCCAGCGGGATTAGGTCAATAGTAGGTTCCGCTTGTCGAGCGGAACCTGTGTCGGATCCCGCGTCATTTCGGCGAGAGGCTTGCCTTGATGCCGGTAGCTTCTCGTGCCCAGCGGAACCTGCCAAGCCAAGATCCCGCTCGGCAAGCGGGATCTACCAGATGCCGCCCTCGGCATGGCTCAAAAAACGGGGACTGGCTCCGAGCCAAATAGCTTCTGCCGGTGAAAAACGCGGTTCGGCGAGGTGCCTGTCCCCGTTATTTGAACCATGCCCCGCCCTCACGCTGGCAATGCATCCGAGTGGATGGTAAACTGGTTCGCGCAGAGGCCACGGTCCCATCACTTCGGGAGGATTGAATCATGTCCGAGAAGAATCATGTCGTGTCGCGGCGGCAGTTTGTGGCGGGCGCCTCCGGGCTGCTGCTGGCCGGCGCAATGGCCGACGGCGCTTCGCGCACGGCCCAGGCGGCCGATCCCGCCAAGCTGGCCATCGAGGGTGGCGAAAAGGCCGTCAAGGGGGCGATAGCCAGTGCCCCCCGCTGGGGCGACGTGGAGCGGGAACACCTCAACGCCATGCTCCAGCAGAACTCGCTCTTCTACTGGCAGGGGCCGCAGACCAAGCTGCTCACCGAGCGATTCCAGCAGTTCTGCCCGCTGGAGTATGTGCAGACCTGCTCCTCCGGTACCGCCGCCTTGCACATCGCCGTAGGCGCCGCGGGCGTCGGCTTGGGCGACGAGGTGATCACCTCGCCGATTACCGACATCGGCACCGTCATCGGCATCTTGTACCAGCAAGCCGTGCCGGTGTTCGCCGACCTCGGCGCCGGAACCTGCAATCTCGACGTGGCCGACGTCGAGCGGCGGATCACGCCCAAGACCAAGGCGATCATCGCCGTGCATCTCACCGGAAACCCCTGCGACCTGAACGCTCTGAAGGCCCTGGCCGATCGCCACAAGTTGGTGCTGATCGAGGACTGCGCCCAGGCCTGGGGCGCCAAGTATCACGGCCGGCCGATTGGCACCATCGGTCACATCGCCTGCTTCTCGCTGCAGAACTCCAAGCACATCACCTGCGGCGACGGCGGTGTGGTGGCCTCCAACGACGAGCGCTTCGGAAAGCTCCTGCCGCGATTCGGCGACAAGGGGGGCGACCGCAACCGATGGGGCGGCGTTCCGGTCTTCGCCACCAATTATCGCATGAGCGAGCCCCAGGCCGCCGTGGCCGCCGCCCAACTCACTCGCCTGGAAGACATCGCCTCAAAGCGCGCCCGGCTGGGCAACCTGCTTACCGAGAAGATCGCCGACATCCCCGGCATCATCCCGCATCAGGTGCATCCCGAGGACCGCGCCGTTTACTGGTTCTACTTCTTCCGTGTCCGTCCCGAGGCATTCCAGTGCAACCGCTCGGTGTTCACCAAAGCCCTCATGGCCGAAGGGGCGAGTGTCTCCGGCGGCTACATCAAGGTGCCGCTCTACGGCGAGCCCGTGTTCCAGCAGCACGGCTTCTTCGCCGGCCGCTGGCCGGTCAAGGAGATGGGCCTGACGAACATGGATTTCTCCCAGCACAAGTGCCCCGAGGCGGAGGCCATCCTGGAATCGATGATCCGTGTGACGATCAACGAGAACATGTCCGAGGAATATGTCCTCGGCGTCGCCGAGGCGATCCGGAAGGTCGCCCGGCACTACGCCGCCTGAATCACGCTTCGCGATTCGTGGACAAGGCCGCCGCTGGGCTTGCTTGGCGGAAGCCGCGATTGACAGCTAACACCAAACGGTCTTGAGGGGTTCTCGCGTTCACCTTGCGCCAGCCGAGGGTCCGGCGACCTCGCATGGCTCGGGAAGCCGGTGAACAGAGAAGAGGCACCGGTATTCCGAACATAAGTACCGGTGCCTCTTCTCTGTTCCGCCTCGTGCAGCGCAGAGCCAGGAGCCTGCGATCTTCCGGGCATTGCCTATGCGTGTTGTCGATGGATTCGATGGAAGTGCCTGGTTTTCAGGCGAATTTGCTGCTGTCCATCTATACGCTGCTGTCCATCTATACATTGTAAGTTATTGTTCATTACCTTTTTCTAACGCGAAACTGCCTCAGGACCGTTGGGTGTTGGCACGGACGGCGATTCATTAGGAGCAACCAGCGATGACCGTTTTCCGGCGATCTGTCATAGGCATGGCCGTCTTGTTCTCTCTCCTGGCTCACGCCGCGACAGCCGCCGAATACCATGTAAGCTCGACCGGCTCCGACGATGCCGACGGCACGGCCGAGAATCCCTTCCGCACCCTTTTCAAGGCAACCGCGGCCCTTCATCCCGGCGATGTCTGCATCGTTCATGAAGGAGTCTATCGCGAGACGATGGTTGTGCCGCGTGCGGGCCAACCGGACAAGCCGATCCGCGTCCAGGCGGCTCCCGGCGCCCGGGTGGTGATTTCGGCCACCGAACCGCTCAAGACGCAGTGGACCCGCCGGGAAAACGGTGTCTACGCCGCCAGGATCGATTCGCCGCCCGCGCAGTTGTTCTTCGACGGGCAGATGGCCCGGGAGGCCCATTGGCCCAACGGGGCTGACGGCGATCTGATGGACAGGCCCTGCGTCAAGGCCGAAGAGGGAACGGGCTACGAGCGGATCGTCTGCAAGAAGCTCCCGCCGGGAGATTTCAACGGCGGCTATGCGCTGATCTGGCGGGGTGGGGCGTGGACCAACGCCACCGTGCGGATCAAGGACTATCGCCCCGGCGAGTCGCTGGCCTTCGATCCGCCTTTCCAGCCTCACAGCGATCAATATCACCAGGGCGATGCCTTCAAACCGCGAGCGGGAAACCGCTTCTTGCTGCTGGGCTCGCCGGCCGCGCTCGATGTGCCGGGCGAGTGGCTCGTCGAGCCCGGCACCGGCCTGACGCTCTTCCTCCCGCCTCCCGGCAAAGCCCCCGAGGATCTTCGCCTGGAAACCAAGGCCCGCGATCACGTCCTCATCTTGCGCGGATGCAGCCATGTCGCGGTCGACAATATCGAACTCTTCGGCGGCGCTTTCGACCTCTCCGGCGCCAACCATTGCCTTCTGGAGAACGTCCGAAGTTTCTACAGCAACCACTTCGCCCGCACCGCGCAACAGGTGCCTCCCTATCCGGCCAACCGTATCAGCGGCAACCACAATCGCCTCCGCCGTTGCCACATCGCCTACTCGGCCGGCGCGGGGCTCGATATCCAGGGCGAGGGGAATTCGATCAGCAACTGCGTGATCCACGACATCGGCTACATGGGAACCTATGAGGGCGCCGTTCAGGTGAAGGGAACCAAGGGCACGGTCATCGACCACTCGAGCATCTACCGCTGCGGACGGGATCTCATCCTGCACCATCAAGCTCAAGATCTGCGGATCACCTATTGCGACTTGCACCATGCCGTGATGCTCAACGACGACGCCGGCGCCACCTACGCCTGGGGCACGGACGGTAGGGAGAGCGTCATCGCCTACAACTGGGTCCACCACAGCGTCCAGGATCACACGGTCGGAATCTACCTCGACAATTTCTGCAAGAACTTCCTCGTCCATCACAACGTCGTCTGGGCCTGCGGCTCCTCCGGGATCACGCTCAACTGCGACGCCCACAGCCACCTCGTGGCCAACAACACGATCGCCCAATGCCCCAAGGCATTCGGCACGTTCGCCTACCATCGCTACACGCCGGATCAGAGCGGCACGCGGATCGTCAACAATCTGTTGCTCGCCCCTTTCGACCCCGCCGATCCGCACCACGTGATCTCCGGCGCGAAGGGTGCGGTTCTCGAATCCAACGGAACAGGGGCCGTCGACGCGGACGGCCTGCCGCTGCCCGACTCGGCGGCCGTCGATGCCGGCGTCGTCCTGCCCGGCGTCACCGACGGATTCCGCGGCGCGGCGCCCGACCTCGGCGCCTATGAGCGGGGCGCGCCTCTCTGGCGGCCCGGCGCCGACTGGGACAAGAACCCCACGCCCAGGCCCGATATCGCCTTCGCGCCGCAGGCGGCGATCACCGAAGAGACCATGCTCCGCGACGGGCTGCTGCTCTGGCTCGATGCGTCGGCCGAGAATACGCTCGAACAGACTGGCGGCGTCTTGACCCGTTGGCACGACCGGCGCACCAACGGACGCGCCGCCGCGGCCGGAGCGGGCTTCACCGTCGCCGCCGGAATGGGCCGCACGGTCGTCCACTCCGCCGGCCAATCCGGGCTCAAGGTCGGCCGGCTCCGCGCCGAAAAGGGTTCCGCCACGGTCCTGCTCGTCGCCCGCTCGGAAAGCGATGCAGCCAGGCCCTGGCAACGCCTCTTGGTATCCTCGTCCGGCGACGGTCCCGATTGGATTAGTCCCAGCTTCATCATCATGCGTCCCAACGGCGAGAAGCCGACGCCGTTCGCGCCCCGCATCTTCCTGGCCGAATACGCCAAAGACGTGGTGCTGGACAACGTCCACCTCGCCAGTTCCGCGCACGGCGACTCTCAGAGCTTTATCGGCGAACTGGCGGAAGTGCTTGTTTTCGATCGTTTGCTCCGCTTCGATGAATTGCTCGCAATCCAGAACTATCTCCGCGCTAAATGGTCCATCGAGAAGCGGGGCGAATGAGCGATTCCCGGCGTCTGCCCGATTTCAGTCTTCTGTGCAGAGTATTCGAAAACGTTCGCAGTAGTTAGCTATGCCGCTGGATCCTCGGCAGACTTCTCTTTTAACCGATGCGTGTGGGCAGTCATTGGGACAGGTAAGCATCGAGCGTATCGAAGGCAATCGCCTATTTGGCCGTTTTACGGCGGGGGCTGATTTCGGGGGAGTGCGCTGCCTGTTCGAGAAGTTGGAAGAGGCTGTCAACGATCAGGTATTCGGCGATGCCGACCGCTTGGCCGAGCAGATCGATCGCCTGGACCTGCGACTCGCGGGCACCGGCCCTGCAGAACAACTCGCTCTCCGGGACGTTCAAATAATGGATGGCTCTGCTTTCTGCTGTAAGGTTCCCGGGCTCGCTCTAGCGCAGATTCCCCGGGCCGTGGCCTGGGCTCATAGGATGAACTGCCGCAAATTCGCCTGAAAACCAGGCACCCCCATAGAATCCATCGACAACACGCATAGGCCTGCCCGGAGAATCGCAAGTCTCCGGCTGTGCGCTGCAAGACGCGGAACAGAGAAGAGGCACCGGTACTCCGGACAAAAGTACCGGTGCCTCTTCTCTGTTCACGGACTTCCCGAGCCATGCGAGGTCGCCGGACCATCGGTAGGCGCAGGGATGCATTGGCTGACTTGGCCTTCGGCCAAGTTCCGAGGCAACCGAGCACCGCCGCCCCCCGCTGACCCCGCCAGCATGGGACTCCGCTTCATGAGGAAACAATACAGGATGCTAAAGCCCCCTGTTCGTCGACCATTCCGCAGTATGGCTACCACGGTACGGATCGTTCGCGGGGGTCGTGATAGGTGGACTCGTCCGGCTCCAGGCGCAAACCGCCGGAGGATACTGGGGACGACAGAAGGGTTGGTGGCAAATAAGAAAGCAATCACCCGGCAGGTTGTTATTTGGATACGCCAGCCATCGTTTAACCGCAGGGCCAACGGCCCGCGCGGGCGGCTGTGATCGGAGCCCGTCGCGTCTAATCCCGCACGGGCCGTTGGCCCTGCGGTTAAACGATGATGCGGGTGATTGAAAGAAAATGGTGGAAACTCATGCGCTATCTCTCCTTTCTGCCACTCCGCAATCAAACCGGATGAGCAAAAAAAGGCGACAAAAACGTCGCCGAAATCCAAAATGGGGGTTTACCGCCACTTCATTTTCGGTTCAGCTAACGGCTGTGAGTTTGCTCTTTTTTAAGGTGCTTCTTAAAGTGCCCACACTCAGGAGACGAGATGATGCTCAAGGTTGGTGGTCTGGCGGTTCTTTGCCTGGCTTCGATGGTCTTTGTCGCCGGCTGTTCGCCTTCAGCATCTGGGGATTCGCCTGATTTGGCGCCGGTGAGCGGCACAGTGACGATGGGTGGCGAACCGCTCAGTGGCGCTTCGGTCGTTTTTGAATCCGCCTCCGGGCACGCCTCCTACGGCGCCACTGACGCCAGTGGGCGATACGAACTGACTTTTAAGGGCGATGCGAAGGGAGCGGTTGTGGGCGCGAACACGGTTCGCATTACCACGGTTCTGGATCACCCTGCGCCGCCCGATTACCAAGACCCGATCCCTGCGAAGTACAACCAGTCGTCGGAGTTGAAAGTGACGGTCGAAGCGGGAGCGAATACGCACGATTTCGCTCTCGAACCGTGATTTGCGTTTACTGTGGTCTGCCCTTTTTTTCTTTTTGGGAGGTGTGTTGTTATGGCCGGTTTTTTATCGAGATCTTGGGTTCGCAGGTTCGGCTTCACGCTCGTCGAACTGTTGGTTGTGATCGCTATCATTGGCATTTTGATTGCATTGCTGCTTCCCGCTGTCCAAGCAGCCCGTGAAGCGGCTCGGCGGTCGCAATGCTCGAACAACTTGAAGCAAGTCGCCCTGGGGCTGCACAACTACCACGACACGCACCTCGTTTTCCCGCCCGGATTCGTCGACACCAGCCCGTCCTGCAGTGCGACAAACAACGCGAATGCCATTGATCAGGCGAGTAACTTGAACGGTCTCGCCTGGTCGGCGTTGATCCTGCCATTCGTCGAACAGGGCCCGTTGTACGACCAAGTGAAAAGCCAGACGAGCAGTTTTGCACGACACTGGGAACGTGACTTTAGCTGGACCGTGAACCCGATTGCTGCGTCGCGACAAGGGGTCTCGGTCTACAGTTGTCCAACGGACACGATGGAGCTTATCAACACCAAGAGAGGCAGTTTCGGAAAAAACAACTACTTGGGTAATTCAGGTACTGGTGCTCCGCTGGATGCCCTGGGGGTTCTTTATCCAGGCTCTAGGATAAAGATGCGAGATATCCAGGACGGAACCTCCAATACGGCGCTGCTCGTCGAGCGAACGGGAACGAGAGAGTTGAGTTCGACAAGCTGCGGTGTCGGTGCTGCGGCCGTCGCCTGCGATTGGCAAGCCGGTTTGTGGATTGGGGCGAGGACGATCGGTAGTGCGAACACTTGGTCCCCCGGGCTCAACAACACCGACGTCGACAGCTATGGCGGAAATGGTGCGACCTATTTGATCAACCGCTCGTCTGCGACTTGGGGTGCTGCATGGGGCAGCGCCAGCAATCACCCCGGTGGTCTGCAATGGGCACTGTGTGACGCCTCGGTCAACTTCGTTTCCGAGACCATCGACATGGCGACCTACCGATACCTGCGAGACCGTCGAGACAACCAGGTCGTAAGCCAGTGAGCGATTATTGATATCAGCCGTGTTCCCGATCCCCGGTCGTCTCCATCGCGACGACCGGGGGCCGGGTCGATTGCGACCGCAGGCGATGGGCAAGGAAACGCTTGCCGCCTGCGCCCTTTTCGACGAGCCATCAAGCTTCCCATCAGCCCGGCTGCTTCCGAGCAGCCGGGCTGATCAATGCCGCGTTACCGTTCAAGTGAACAGAATACGGTAAGTTGGCCGCTGGCGCTTCCATCGCCCGAAGAGTTCGCCTCTTATGCATGCAGCGAATCGCCACCGGTTCCGCTTTCTCTCCACCCGATGGCTGCGTTTGCTGGTGGTCGCGGCCGGGATACTGGCGGCCGCAGGGACATGGTTCGCCGCAAAACTCAAACAGGCAACTGCCCAGCAGGAACTGGTTGCCTATGTCCGCGGTCTCGGCGGAGAAGTGTTTTACGATTACCAGTGCAAACCATCCGACGAGTGGCCGGCGGCGAACCAACAACGGCCCCGGCCGGGATGGCTGGAAGAGCGACTCGGTGACGACCTCCTGCATGACGTCTGCTCGGTGAGCTTCGTGGAGTTTGAGCGTCGCGACCGCGGGCGGCTGTCGGTCAAGGAAACGCGTTATCTTTCGGATACCGAACTCGCACGGCTCAAGCAGTTGCCCGAACTCCGCTGGCTGGCTCTCGACGGCCGCCGGCTCACCGCCGCCGGGCTCAGGCAACTTGGGGAATTCTCCTCTCTGGAAAGGCTGTGGCTGAGCACGGCCGTGATCTCCGACGACTGGGTGGCGCACCTGGCCGGGGCGACCAGACTCAAGCATCTTCTCCTCCCCGAGTTGCCGCTTACGGACGCCGGCGCGAAATCTCTCGAGAAGTTGACCCAACTGGAGGCGCTGGATTGCAGTGGCACGCGCGTAACCGACGCCGCCCTGAAACATCTCAACGGGATGACTCGCCTCAAGCGTTTGGCCCTTGCCGGCACGCGTGTGACCGACGCCGGCCTCGGAGAGCTTCGCGGCCTCACCGGCCTGGAATCACTCTGGTTGAGCAACACGCGGATCACCGACGCCGGCCTGGCGGAACTCGAGGCCATGACGAGCCTGAAACAACTCTCCCTGGCCGACACGCGCGTGACCGACGCCGGCCTCCAGCATCTTCGGCAATGCACCAGCCTCGAAAGGCTGGATCTTGCCGGCACGGAAGTCACCGGCCCCGGCCTGGCCTGCCTGGCGAACATGTCGAATCTCCGCGAGTTGTATTTGATCGGCACGCGCATCGACGACGCGGGACTGAAACATCTTCAAGAGTTGACTCGTTTGGAAAAGCTGGACCTGAGCGGCACGGAGGTGGCCGATGCGGGGCTCGCTTATTTGAAGGACATGCGAGATTTGCGATGCCTGGTCCTCGACGGCACGGCCATCTCGAGCGCCGCCGGCGAACCGCTTAACTCATTGGTTGGCCTGGAGGACTTGTCGGTCTCGGCCACGGCAATGGACGACGCGGGCCTGGCACGGCTCAAGGACTTGGCCAAGCTCCGCCGGCTGCGGGTCTACGAGAGCGGCTGCACTCTCTCGGGCGTCGTACACCTCTATACGTCGGTCCAAGGTCGCGGCCTGGATGCCGTCTGGGAAGCCGTGGCGAGCACCCAGCGCGACGATCGAAAGCAGGTGGTCTCACTCGATCTGTCCAAGATCCAGGTGACCGACGCCGGTTTGGCGCATCTGGAAGGGCTCACGAGCCTGGAGTTTCTCTATCTAAGCGGCACCCAGGTAAGCGACGCCGGGCTGCGACACCTCAAGGGGCTCTTGCATCTCAACCTCATCGATCTCACGCGCACTCAGGTGACCGACGCCGGGTTGGACCATTTACAGGGATTGCCCCGGCTGCAAACATTGCACCTGGCCGCAACCCAAGTCAGCCCGCAGGGTGCGGAGGACTTTGCGCGAGCATCGTCCGGGCGGGTTCGCGTGTACCGGGTCGATTTTTCGCACATCGAGCCCGCGGCGCTCGAAGCGAAGAGCGCGAGCACCTACGTCAATCTCGGCGAGACGCTGCTCAGCCGGGGACGAACGGCAAAGGCAAAGGGTTACTTTCGCAAAGCACTCGAGTACCGGCCGAATCGCAAGGAGGCTCACCTTGGACTGGCCCGAGCGATGAACGAAGAAGGGAAACTCCAGGAGGCCGCGGCCGAATGTCGCGCGGCACTGCAGACCGATCCACAATGCTTCGAGGCACACAAGACTCTGGGGCTGATCTTGCTGTATGTCGGCCGGGTCGATGAAGCCCGCGGCCATCTTGCCGAAGCGGTTCGCATCCAACCGAGAGATTCTTCGGCCAATTACTACCTGGGCCACGCCTTGCACCGGTTGGGCAAGCCGGAGGAAGCGGTGCCCCATTACCGCGCCGCATCCAAGTACGATCCGGAATTTGTGCCGGCGCTGCTGGCGCTGGCGGCGATCCGCATCGCTCCGGGCAAGCCGGAACTGCAAGACCCCGCCGAAGCGATCCAATGTGCCGAAAAAGCCTGCGAATTAACCCAAGAGGGCGATCCCGCCGCGTTGGAGATCCTGGCCCAGGTCTATGCCATGAGCGGTCGCCTCGACGATGCCGTCGGCGCCGCCCAGCGCGCCGCGACCATCGCCCGCCGCACCGGAGACCAACGCCTTGCTGACCGGATCGAGAAGAAGATCGTTCTCTACCGCGAAGCGGCCCGCTGACGGCGTAAGGGATGACTCAGGAGTAACCTCCCCAT
This sequence comes from Rhodopirellula sp., assembly GCA_012728855.1. Lineage (GTDB taxonomy): Bacteria > Planctomycetota > Planctomycetia > Pirellulales > Thermoguttaceae > JABWBD01. The sequence continues at coordinate 20,831 of JAAYEH010000560.1, forward strand.
TGGACGGTCGATGAGAGACACACCCGATGGCATGTTGAGTATAGGGTGGTAGGTGGACGAACAGGAGTCAACAGAGATAACAGAGATGTCCCACTCTGTTGTCTCTGTTCTCTCTTGTTCCATCTACTGGCTCCCGTTCCCAACATCCAAATGAGGAAGTACACGATTACGCTGACGGCGGTCACTTCTTTCTCTCCGCTTGGACCTCTTCATAGAGGCTCAGCATCCTTTGGATCCGATCGGCCGAAACTTGGTCGCCGGCCGCGCGGGCAATCTCCAGCGCCTTCCTGGCGGTGTCCGCCGCCTTGCCGATTTCCCCGGCGACGGCGTACACCGCGGCAAGTACCCGCAGGGTCTGCAGGTTGTTGTTGCCGGTCAGATCGGAAGCTTTCTTGGCCAGAGCGAGCGCCTCCTCGGTCTGGGGCGAATCGCCTTGAGCATTGGAAATACAGAGGGTGGCGATTGCCAACATCGCCGGAATAAACTCGGAATCGAACTCCACCGCGCGGCGGTAGTAGGTTGCCGCCTCTGCCGGCTTCGCCCGGCGATGCAGGATCGATCCCCAGAGATAGTTCGTCATGGGGTCGTCCGGCTGCAGGCGAAGGGCCTCGGCCAGATGTTCCACCGACTCGTCCAGTCGGCCGGTTTCCAGGAGAATCCGTCCCAGATTCAAATGGGCGACCGGTGAATCGGGCGATGCCTCGAGCGCCCGCCGGCAATGATCGACCGCCTCGCTCGGCTTCCCTTCCTTGAAGAGCACCATGGCCAGGCTGTGGTGAGCCTTGACCTGGTCGGGCTCGATCTCGAGAACGTGGGCGATGTGGGCCTTTGCTTCTTCGAGCTTGCCTTCCTCCACGAGAATCTCCGCAAGCTCCAGGCGTGACGGAATGTTGTCCGGGTTGATCTCCAGCGACTTGCGAAGCAGCGGGGCCGCCGCTGCGCTGTCGCGGCCGTAATTCAGAAAGGCGAACGCGGCTCGGAGGTAGTTGAGGTCGTCGAGAAAATTCGCAACGATCCCTTGAATCGCATCGGCCTCGGTATGGACAAACTCGGGGATGTTGGCCGCGCGATCCGGGCTGGTAAAGCGAGAGAGCACCACCGGCACACTGCTCTCGCCTTGCTCGTCGATATGGGTAAGAAAGAGCTGCGTGTAAAGTGACAGCGCCTTCGAGGAGAACACCAGCCACCTGCCGTTGGGCGACCAACTGTGCCAGGAATTCATCCGAGCCGTATTGCACGCGAGCCTGCGAGCCTCGCCTCCTCCGGACGGGATGATATGCAGCTCGCTGTCGGGTTGAAGCAGCATGAAGCTCTTGGCCCGGCAGAAGACAATCCACTCGCCGTCGGGCGAAACCTTGGGAAAGTAGTTGCTCATGCCGTTGTGGGACGCCCCCGCCAGCGGTTCCGGCGTGCCACCCTTGCCGCCGTTGAACGGAATGCGGTAGAGGTCGAACAAAAACGATTTCCCCCCCTTCAGGAACTCTTGGCACTGTTTTGCCGTGAGCAGCGCGGGGGCGTCGTCGCGGACGTGTTTCAGGCGATGGGCTTTGCTCCTCGCAAACACGAGGTACTTCCCGTCCGGGCTCCAGGTGGCATTGCTCTGGACAAACGCCGGGTCGTCGGCCCCGGGCAGCGCGTGAAACTCCCTCGTCTTCCGATCGTAGATGGCCAGAATTCCCTTGACGGGAAAGAAAAGCTGGCTGAAGGCCAGATCGTCCGTGGCGACGAAAACCGATCGGTCTTTTACGGTGCTCACCACGTAGCGCCCGTCGGGCGAGACCTGCGACAGCAGGCCGAAGGTCGTCTCCTTGTCTTCCCGCTTGTAGTCGCTCCAGGTGATGATCTTCTCGTCGTCAAGGATCATCTCCCTGCTTACCGGGGTGATCGCGTAGGAGCCCCGGTCGTTGGCATAGTCGACGTCCATTCCGAGAATCGCGCCGTCTGCAGAAAAGGAATGGCAGTTTCCGCAGACGAGCAGATTCTCGAGCACGATCGGCGGCTGCTCGCTGCGGGAGATCTCTCCAAACCGCCAGCGGATCCGCGAGGGATCCTTGACTGCCTCACGAAACGGCAAGACGACTTCGCGATAGAAGATCGGCGCCCCCACCTCGTCCGCCGACGTACGGATCGAGACGCTTCCTCGCGACAGAACGGCGTCTGGGGCGACGCGGCTGGCGCCGGCGATCGTCACCACCGCCTCGCTTTGCCGTGATCGGAGTTTGATCGATTCCCAAGACTTGCACGTCGGGGTCCATTGTTGCGAACCGCTGCGGAACTGCATGGGCTGGCCGTCCCCCAACTGCGCGTCCCCCAACTGAATGTCAATCCGCCATGTGTCGCAAGCGGGGTTTCCGTCCTTCCAGAGGAACGTCGGCGGTGCGATTTCGGGCGGAAACAGCGCGCCGTCGAAGGGATTGATGATGGTGATCTGCCCGAGTTCCATGGAGCCCGGGGGCGCGGCACGCGTTTTGGCGGCGTCCGCACGGATGGAGTCGGTCCCCGGTTTTGAACAGCCGCTCGCCAGAACGGCGAGAAGGATGACCACAGCTTGGTACAAAAAACGCATATCCGATTGCCCTTCAAAGTCCGTTCTGCCAAGTACTGCTCGAGTCTAGGCGAGCGGCAGAAAAGATTCTACCCGCCTCGGACGTAGCCTGACTCTCCGAGTCGGGGCTCGAAGCCAGACCCGACTCGGAGAGTCGGGCTACGAATTTCTGCCGTTCGCCTTGGGACGCTTCCGCCTCGTCTCACCGCCGATTCAGGCAACTCACTCTAGCCCGCATGGTTCACAAATCCAACCTAATTCTCGGGGGCCGCTCCTGGAGCGTTCTCATCGGTTGCCTCCGCAATCGCGGACGTCAGGGCTCGTTGCGTGGCTTCGAGGAATCGTTGATGGTTGGTGCGGGTCCGCTTCGGTTGGCGGGAAAGTGAGCCGCAGTAGTGAACCAGGTCGACATATTGCTCCTCGGTCAGGGCTTTGGTCGCCGGGTGGGCACTGCCGGGCATCCCCGCCAGGATCCTCAGGTAGATCGACTCGGGTTCGTGCCCGCCCTTGAATGGGTCGCTGACCAGATCGCGAGGCCAATCGGGTAGCCCTTGCTCGTCGAACAGCGCGACGTCCGACCCGCCGGCGCCGTCCTCGCCATGGCAGGGCCGGCAGCCGTTCTGGAGGTAGAGAGTCTTGCCTCCGGCCACCGCGGCCAGATCCCCGGGCCCGATAGCCGGCACTTGAAGGACATTGCCCGGGAGGCTGCGGAGGTCGACAACTTCCCGGACGTCCTCCTCGTCGATCTCTTCTTCTTCCGCTCGCAGCAGCGCTAGATACCAGTCGCGCAAGCCTTCACGGCGGAGGCGTCGCACTTCTTCGGCCAGGAGTTGCACCTGGTTCTCGCTCAGTTGATCGAAAGCCCCCATCGACGTGCCCGGCATGCCTCGCCGGGTTACCTGCTTGAGGTCTTCCATCGTCGGGTTGGCGTTGTCGGTGCTTACCAATCGAAAATCGTCGCTGCGAAGATTCCGCGGTGCCGGAAACTGATGGCGAGCGGCGCGGCCGTCGCCGCCGCCGTCGTTGCCGTGACAAGCGGCGCAATGCAAGGCATAGAGATCGGCTGCGGTCAGCTTGGTGTTGTCGCGCATGGCGAGGCGGGAATGTTCCGCCTGGATGGAGGGAGATTGCGCGGCGGCCTCCGTTGCCGCGGCAGACAGCCGCTCCAGTTCGTCCGCGGCATCGCTCCTGTCGGGGGCAACGGCGAGTTGGGCAAGCAGTTCGGAAGCCCGCGTTTCGGCATCTTCCGCGGCATCCGCTTGCTGGAAAAGGCGGTCGGCAATGGCAGGCTCTTCTGCCAGGGCAAACGCCGTGGCTGCATCACGCTGGAGGTCTCGTTTCTTCTTTCCCTGTGCGGCGGATGCTTGTCCGAACCAGCGGAGCGCCTTGGGGTACTTGCCCAATTCCAATTCGATCGACCCCATCTCGACGCGGAATTCCAAAGACGGGTCGGCGGACGAATCGAACGACTCCGCCACGTCGCGGGCTTCCTCGATCCACCCTAGTTCACGCAAGACTCCGGCCATCTCCATGACCGCCGTTTCGCTGTGCGGGCAGGCCGAGGCGAAACGGACGTATGCCGTGAGCGCCTCGGCAAGCCGATCCTGTTTCTCCAGCAGCCTTGCCACGGCGGTATGCGCCAATTCGTGCGACGGTTGCCGGGTCACCGCGTCCTCGAATTTGGCCAACGCTTTGGCTTCGTCTCCCTGGTTGAACCAGTAAACCCCTTCCAGATAAGCGACGTGCGCGTCCTCTGGGAGCGCAGCCGCCCAAAAATCGAGAATCTCTTGGGCCTTGACGGGATCGTTTCGTGCCAGATGACCGCGGACGCAGACCTCGACGGCGTCGTACGGCCGCAAGCCGGCCGCGGCCGGATCTTTCCAGTACTTCTCGGGCGGCGCCTCCGCGCCGAGGCGGATCATTCCCAAGGCATGTTCCTGCTGCAGGCGATGCGCATCGGCACCATTGGTCCGCGCCGATTCCAGCGCGGCCTGCCAGCGATCCATTTGTCCCAGACGGCGAAAACAAACCGCCTCCATCAGTTGCGTCGTGCTGTTGCCGGACGAGAACCAAGCCGACCAACCGAGCCATCGCTGCCCTTCGCTGATAGCCCCGATGTCCGCCTGCCGCATCGCCAGCCATCGCGTCCACACCGGGACGGTCACGACCACGACGAGCGCCGCCACGACGATCAGCAGCGCCGCGCTGACGCCAAAAATCCTCCGGAGCGGACGCGGCTGAGGGGAATCGCTGCGATCAGAGGGCACAAACCGCTCCTGAACACTGGTCGAGAAACAACTGCCGCCTTGGGGATCAGACGTGGTATTCGAGTATACTAATGAATTGTAATGGCTTAGAGTTTCTGTTACAAGGAATTCGAGTGGAGGGTGCCGCATGCGGTTCAGCGAGGCAATGGCAACCCCGTGGCGCATGATGGCCATGGGAAGGAGTGCGGCAAGATGACCGGAGTGCGAAGATCAGGGCTGTCGCGATGGGCCCTCTGCTTTGCAATGGGGGGTATAGCCTGCTTGGCGATTGGGTTGCTCTACTGGAGAAACACGAACTCTTCAACTCAAGCCGCGTGGCGCCGCCACGTTTCCTCGCAGTCAGATGCGGCGGGAGCCGGCTCATTCGACCCAGGCCGTGTCGCACAAATCAAAGCGTTCTGTGCCGATTGTCACGGGATGCCGTCGGCCGAAAACTATCCCCGCGATGCCTGGCACGATAAGGTGGCACGGGCCTACCAGTACTATGCCCGCTCCGGACGCAACGACCTCGATCCTCCTCCGATCCACCAGACGGTGGCCTATTATCGTTCTTTAGCGCCGGAGGAAGTCGTCTTGCCGCGACCGCCGGAGGCGCAAACGCAAGCGGGGGTGGCGTTCATTCCGCAGCACATTCCCCTGGACCAACCCTCAAAGGTTTCACCGGGAATCGCCAATCTGCGTTGGATCGACCTGAACCAAGACGGCCACCCGGTCTTAGTGGTTTGCGACATGCGACGGGGTTATGTATCGGCCTTGGATCTCCGCGACCCGGCTCGCGGGCATCGGATCCTGGCCCGACTGAACAACCCATGCCACGTCGCGCCGTGCGATCTTGACGGGGACGGACTGCTCGATCTGGTGGTGGCCGATTTGGGCAGCGTTCAGGCGAGCGACCACCACCGGGGGCGAGTGGTCTGGTTGCGTCGCCGGCAGTTGCCCGGCGATTACGAAGCGATCGTCCTCGCAGCGGGATTGGGGCGAGTGGCGAACAACCAGCCGGTCGATATCGACGGCGACGGCGACCTCGACGTGCTCGTCGGGGTGTTCGGCTATAGCAAAACGGGAAAAATCGCTTTGCTCCGTAACACCGCCGCCGTGGACGATCGCCCACAGTTCGAACTGGAAGTGCTCGATCCTCGACCGGGAACCAGTCACATCCTGGTCCACGACTTCAACGACGACGGTCGGCCCGACTTCTTGGCTCTGACCAGTCAAGAGTACGAATGGGTGACGGCATTCGTCAATCAGGCCGATGGCCAGTTCCATCGACGGACGCTTTGGGCGGCGGCGGACCCGACCTATGGACTCACCGGTATCGGGTTGGTCGACATGGACCAGGACGGCGCCGTCGACATCCTCTTTACCAACGGCGATACTTTCGACGAGCAATATGCCAAACCGTCCCACGGAGTCCAGTGGCTGAAGAACCTGGGCGAGCAGGAGTTCGCCCTCCGACGGCTTACCGACCTGCCGGGCGCCCATGCGGCGCGGGCGGGTGATTTCGATCGCGACGGAGATCTCGACTTGCTGGCCGTCTCCTGGCTTAACGACCAACTGTACCCGGTGAGTGCGGTGTCCCAGCCGATGGCTTCGATCGTCTACCTGGAGCAGACGCCCTCCGGAGAATTCGGCCGTCACACGCTCGAACTGGGATTTCCCTGTCACGCTACCCTGGAAGTTGCGGATTTCGACGGCGACGGCGATCTCGATTTCGCCGTGGGCTGGCAGTTGACTCAGAAGTGGGAGAAAACGCCGCATTGCATCACGGTCTGGTGGAACCAAACCGTGAAGAAGACCGACTGAGCCCGGCGAGCCGCTTCCGCCAGTGTAGCGAAAGGCAGACGGGGGCTGACTCGCAGTTCGGCGAAACATAACTGTTCACGGGGTCATTGCATCGGAATTGGCGCCGGACGAGCGTTTTGATTCTATACTACTAACCTTCAACATTGTGAAGTTTTTGACAAAGTTATTACGCGGCGGTGGCGTTAAGTTGTTGGAGCGTTGCATGTTGTGCTTGGAAAAGGGCAGTTACGATTTGCGGACCTTTGGTGGTCATGTGATAGGGGCAGCAGAGAAGAGAACCCCGTACTGGAACGCGGAGTACGGGTTCCTCTTCTCTGTTGCCGTCTTTCCGACACAGGAGAACCACGTACCGCGTCTGTCTGATTCACGGGAGATTAGGTGTTCCCGAATGTCAACGGCTTGAACTCACCCACAGATTCTGCGGAAGGATCTTTTCAATCCATTTGGTTGCGGCCGAGCGAAGCGAGGCCACGCTGGGGTTCGTCCGGGTTTCTTGTGGGTAACAAGTAATGACCAATAGTCTACATGTATAGATGGATTGTCGCAAATTCGCCTGAAAACCAGGCACTTCCATAGAATCCATCGACAACACGCATAGGCCTGCCCGGAAGATCGCAGGCGCCTGGCTCTGCACTGCAAGACACGGAACAGAGAAGAGGCACCCGTACTCCGAACAAGAGTACCGGTGCCTCTTCTCTGTTCACGGGTGTCCCGTGCAATGCCGCTGATAGTCTAACGCCGGATTTGGCCGCAAAAGATACTCTTCATCGGCTGCCGGCCTACTTAACGATCACCTCGTGCTCCGTGCTCACTACCAGATCACGATCGTCAATCAGGTTGAAATAGTAGACGGTAACGCCGGCTGGTAACTGTCCGATTACCCGCTGCGCCTTGGCATCGACCTCAGCCGGCATGGTCTGCCATTGGCGGTCCTGCCACTTGCCGGTATCGCAGGTATAGGTCAGTTCGCCTCGCTGGATCGGCGAGGACGACTCGAACTCGGCTTGGATGCGGTCTCCCTCGCGGCGCTGGGCGGTGATGCGTGCCAACGGCGCACCGCCCTTGAGGAGGCTATCGGCAAACGCCTGGATCTCCGCCGGGTTTTCGCCCGCCGCTCCGTGGCCGTGAGGCATTCGCACGCGGAGGCACAGCGTTCGTGGACCGGCCGGCAACCGGTACGACTTCTGGAGCGAGTCCATGGGATAGGCGAAGTCGTTGGTGCCCGTCACCCAAAGCATCGGCATATGGGCGTGCTTCAAATAGACCGAAGGATCCCACCAGCGGAGCCATCGCGACGCCTTTTCCGGGCCCATCTGCTCGAAGCTGGTTAGCCAGGCGGAGTTGTCGCCCAGGAAACCGCAGCCGTAGACGGGCACGGCAAAGCGGAAACGAGGATCGACGCCGGCGAGAATCGCCGTCAAATACCCACCCCAGGAAATACCGGTTACACCGATGCGCTGCGGATCAACTTCCGGAAAGGAACGGAGCAGGGAATGAGCGAGAATGGCATCGGCAACGGCGTGATACGTCCACTGGTCCTCGGGCGGCGCGTCGATCTGATCGAAGCCGCCCCAACCGGGCGGCCCGCCGGCCGGATGCCTTTGCCACTTGCCGTAGCTGCCCACCGGCACGCAGCCGCAGAGGTCCATGGCAATGGCCGCATAGCCACGTTCATTCCAAAGTCGCACCCAGCGGTCGAAAGCCGATCCGCCGCCTCCGTGGACGAGAACCATGGCCGGCGCCCGCTCGCCCGGCTTCATCGCCGGCACACCGTAATAGGCGAAGACCCGCGTCGGTTTCCCTTGATAGGCCGGACCGTCGTAGAACATTGCCTTCACACCGGTCGCGGCGATCTCATCGGCAGGATAAGTCCCGGGTGCGTTGCCTAGCACTTCGAGATTCCAATGCGGCGCCGCGGGCGACTTCGGCGAGCCTGGTTCGTCCGCGACCGCACCCCGCACCAGTCCGGCACTGCACGCCATCAGCAACAAAAGCATTCTCATCGCAGTCGGTTCCTCAAAGCCATTGGTTTTTGGTATTCCTGATTCTGCCCACGAATTCGCGGAGGAGCCACTTTTTCGACACCCCCCTTTCGGTTGACGCGGACTTGCGCTCACCACCTGCCTCGCAACCACAGCACAACGAATCACTTATGGCTGCGAGACTCGTCCGACACAAACCGGAGAAAAGTCCCCTTGTCGAAAAACTCCTCCCGCCTACGGCGGAGTCGCATCAACGCCGGCGCCGCTGGCCCGAAAAAATCCCCTTGAAGATACGCGCCGCAACGATCATCATGGCGCGACAGAACGAAGCTCTTTCACCGCCTCTCACCGTTGCAGCGAATACAGCACCACGTTCAATCCGATCTTCGCCGCGTCTTCCGGGATGTAACCCTGGCACTCCAGCGAGTCGTGTTTTTCCAGGGCGCAGCTCAGGTCGTATCGGGAGAAAACCACGCCGTAGCGGTCGCTCAAGCGAATCGCTTCCAACTCGGGCGAGACCTTCCGCAACAGCGCCTTCAATGGCCCCTTCTCGCCGGCCTGTTGCGGGTCGCGGCGGGTGACCGTCGACAGGTCGAACCCGCCGTAGGTCGGCGTTAAGAGCGGATCGTCGGCCGGGATCCGCTCGAGCGGTTTATCCGGAAAAACAGCCGCCATTTCACGCCGGAACGACTCGGTAAACGCATCGCTCGAACAGATCGAATCGGCGAAGAGCGTGCCGCCGCGCTCCAGCCACGTCTTCAACTGCTTCCGCTCGGCATCGGTCAGCCGGAACGTATTGCGGCCATGCATGAACACCAGGTGATGATCGAAGAGGGCGTCGTCGGTCAACGCCACCTGCCGCTCTTCGGCGCCGACGCGAAGCCCCAGTTCGCGTTCCGCGGCCTCAAGCAAGTTGAACAGGGCTCGCGGCGCGGCGTCGCATCCGCCCGGATGGCGAAGGTTGGCAATGTAGAGTCTGCCGCGGCGAACATTGTCCCCGGCTCCTGCCCGCTCGACCACGCGCGGAATTTCGTCCTTGAACTTCAACTCCCGGTTCGTGGCGTAGGCCATCACATTGGCCCCGATCGCCAGACCCGCGTCGATCTTCGCTTGAACCGATTCGCCGTACTCGCGGTCGCGGCCGGCATGAGAGAGTTCCCACAGGCAGGAGAGCGACGGTCGAGCCCCGCCGCCGGTGTCGACCGGGCAATAGACCACGCTGGTCCTGCAACCGAACTCGATTCCCAAGAGCGGCCGGACGTGCGCCGGCGGCACCCGCTCTTCCGCTCTCCAAATCGGATGCTCCAGAGGCAAGAGCCGCAGCGCATATTCCGGCTCGGGAAACACCTCTTTCATCAGCTTCCGAAAGCCCTCGTCAAAAGCCGCTCCCCCGCAGTAACCTTCCGCAAAGAGAAATCCGCCCCGGTCCAGGTAGTCGCGCAGCTTCCGGCCCAACTCGCGCTGCCGATCGTCGCCGTCCGGCAGCGGGCTGTTCTTGCCGCAGAGGTAGAGCACGGGCGACTGGGCCAGGTCGTCGACGCCTGCCGCCGCGACGTCGACCACCTGCCAGGTCATCGGCCGGCGCCATTTCGATTCGACGTAACGGGTCAAATGGGCGATGTCGCTGCGATGCGCGTTCCAATCGTCCTCCTCGCCGTGCTTGAGCTTGGCGACCAACACCGGGCGCCGCCCTTTCGACAGAAACAACAGGGCCAGGCTGGTGGCGATCCGCTCGTCGTCTTCGGCATGTCCGACTCCCTTCCAGGCGTTGCGAGAGACCGTACCACCTCGCATTTGTAGCAAGTGGTCGGCCCCCTCGCGATACCAGTCGTGCCGGCCGATGAACCGCCGCGCCGTGAGTCGGCCCACCCGCTCCACACCGTAAAGGTAGTAGAGAAGCCAACTTTGGCTCTGAGCGCCCGGGTTGCGGCTGACGGAGAAGTTGGCCGCCAGCCACTCCAGCGCCCGTTGGATGCTGTCGTCGTCCGCCCCGCCGCGGGCGCAGCACTCGATCCGGTCGCCCTCCGCTCTGGCGTCGGCCTGGTGGACGGCGCCGGAGACAATGATCATTGCGGAAATGCCCGCGCACGTCATGCTCCCCGTGCCGGACTCGTCCCGGCGATAGCCCCAGGAGTTGTCCGGGTTCTGGCAGCCTTCCCAATAAGCTTTCGCCAGCCGCCAGGTTCGGCCGCTAACCTTCACCCCCACGCGCTCCGCTTCGTGCAAGGCCAGCAGGGCGAACTGCGAATTGGAGTTGTCGCCTGGACCCACGGGGTAGGACCACGCCCCTTTATTGGTACCATTCTGGATCTGCACTTTTTCCAGCCAGTCCACGTTGCGTTGGATGAGCAATCGATCGCGATCGGGAGTGGCTTCGGCAAAGACCATCGTCTGGAGCGAAACGACATAGGTCTTCTCCGGTTTCAGTTGCCGCAGATATTCGAGCGCCTTGGCCACATGCTCATCTTCCGGCTCCACTCCGCTGTTCAATAAGGCCAGGGTGGCCAGTGCCGTCACGCCGCCAACCTGTCCTATCCACTCCGGCCAGGAACCGTTCCCTTGCTGCTGCGATTTGAGGAACTCGACGCCGCGGTCAATCCCCTCGCGAACTTGTTCCGCGTCGATCTCCGCGCGCGCGGCGGTCACAAGCGGTCCGCTCAACAAACAGGCGGCGACCAGAGCGGAAGTCAGCAGTCGCATCATCGGACTCCTCAGAGAATTGGCGCGAGGCATGGCTCAAGAAACGGGGACTGGCTCCGAGCCAAATAGCTTCTGTCGGTGAAAAACACCGTTCGGCGAGGTGCCTGTCCCCGTTTTTTGAACCATGCCTGGGGCGAGGTCGGTTGACTATTCCTGAATATAGTAAAATCCCGAAGTTAAGTCAGGACCGTCTGCTTCGGTTGGTTGGGCGCGGAGTCTATTGGGCTGTAGAATAGTAGGAGTGCCCCGCCTACACCGTCCATCCAGCACAAGTGAGGATATCCGTTGGCCACCAAGCCCCGCAGCCTGGGAGACGTCCTGCAGGAGTTTGCCCAGCATCGGCATGTGATGCAGGAGGAATTGCAGAAGGTCATCGTCGGCCAATCCGAGGTGATCGAGCAGATTTTCGCGGCGATCTTCACACGCGGTCACTGCCTGCTGGTGGGGGTTCCCGGGCTCGCCAAGACGATGATGGTCAGCACGCTGGCCCGCATTCTGGATATCCAGTTCAAACGGATCCAGTTTACGCCCGACCTCATGCCCTCGGACATTACCGGCACGAATGTCCTGGACGAGGACGAGCATGGGCGGAGGAACTTCCGCTTTGTCGAGGGACCGATTTTCGCCAATATCCTGTTGGCCGACGAAATCAACCGTACACCGCCCAAGACGCAGGCGGCGCTGTTGCAGGCGATGCAAGAACGGGAAGTGACCGTCGGGCAGCAGACGTACTCCTTGCCGGACCCCTTCTTCACCATCGCCACCCAGAACCCGATCGAGCAGGAGGGGACGTATCCTCTGCCGGAAGCCCAGCTCGACCGCTTCATGTTCAACATCAAGGTCGATTATCCCAATGCGGAAGAGGAAGAGCGGATTCTGGCGACCACGACCCGCAACGAGCGCGTGGAAGTGAACAAGGTTCTTTCCGGCAAAGCGATCATGAATCTTCAGAAGCTGGTCGGTTCCGTGGCGGTAAGCCAATACATCGTTCAGTATGTCGCTCGCCTGGTCCGCGCGACGCGGCCGAAGGATCCCTCCGCCCCGAAGTACGTCCAGGAACTTGTCGACTGGGGTGCCGGCCCCCGAGCCGGACAATTCCTGATCCAAGGCGGCAAAGCCCTGGCCGCGATGGACGGCCGCTTTTCCGTTGCCATCGAAGACGTCCAGAAGATCACCGTCCCGGTTCTCCGCCACCGCATCAGCACCAACTTCCAAGCCCAGGCCGAAGGCCTCACCACCGAAGATCTCATTGAACGACTCGTCCGTGAGATCCCCCCACCGGTAATCCCCAAATTCGAAAGCAAATGACAAATAACAAATGACCAATGACTAGCCTCTAATGTCTACCGTCGAGCGCTACCTCAAGCCCGAAGTCATCAACCAGATCAAGCGGCTCGACTTGCGCGCCCAGTTCATCGTCAAAGGTTTCTTGCACGGCCTGCACGCCAGCCCTTTCCACGGCTTTTCGGTGGAGTTCAGCGAGCACCGCAAGTATACGCCCGGCGACGATCCTAACGACATCGACTGGCTGATCTATGCCAAAACCGACAAGTATTACGTCAAAAAGTTCGAAGCCGAGACGAATATCACCGGCTACCTGGCGATGGACTTGAGCCGGTCGATGGGATACACATATCGGCAGGAGTTGACCAAGTTCGACTACTCGATTTGCCTCGCCGCCGCGCTCTGCTACATGATGATCCATCAGCAGGATCCGGTGGGACTGCTCACCTTTGACGAGCGGATCCGCAACAGTCTGGCGCCCAAGTCGCGGCGCGGCCATCTTGCCGACGTATTGTCGCTCTTGGCGCGGCTGAAACCGGCGGGGAAGACCAACGTAGCCGCCAGTCTCGTCCAGATCGCGGCGATGCTCCGCCATGCCAGCCTGGTGATGGTGTTTTCCGACCTGCTTACCGACCCGGATCCGGTGCTCCAGGCACTGTACCGCTTGCGGCACGGTGGGCACGATGTGATCGTATTCCACATCCTCGATGAAGCCGAGGCGTACTTCCCCTTCGACGGCATGGTGGAGTTGGAAGAGCCGGAGACCAACCGGCGGCTGCAACTGGATGCGACGAATTTCCGTCGCGACTATCTCGCCGAACTAGCTTCGTTCCGGGAGCGGTATCGCCGCGAATGCTACCAGAACGGCATCGACTACGTTCCCCTCGACACGAGCATGCAGTTCGATCGAGCCTTGACCGAGTACCTCACGAGCCGGAAAGCGAGATTCTAATAGTCATTTGTCATTTACAGGAGGAACCGAGCGGAGACGCACGATAGTGATTACCAATGACCAATGACAAATAACCATGACCTTTCTCAACCCTCTACTGCTGGCTGGAACCGCGCTGGTCGCCGTGCCGATCATCCTGCACCTGATCATGCGGCAGCGACCGCGATACCTGGAGTTCCCCGCCCTGCAGTTCATTCAGCGGCGGCACGACACGAACCAGCGGCGGCTGCGACTGCGACACCTGGTGCTCCTGGCTCTCCGCGCAGCGCTGATCGCGCTGTTGGCGTTCGCCCTGGCGCGGCCGAGCGTGAGGCTGGCTGGGGCGCTGGGCAAGCAGGAGGCCCCCGTGGCGGCCGCCCTGGTCTTCGACACTTCGGTCCGGATGAACTACCGCCACGAGAACCGCACGCGGTTGCAGGCCGCACAGCAACTGGGCCAGTGGTTGCTCTCGCAGTTGCCTGCCGAGAGCCAGATCGCCGTCATCGGTACGGATCAGGCGCCGGTCGCCTTTCAGGTCGATCGCGGCGCTGCCAAGCACCGCATCGAGGGGCTGGAAACGACGGCCGTATCGCAGCCGTTAACCGACGCGATCGTCGATGCCGTCGAGTTGCTGGGCCGGAGCGAACTGGTTCGCAAGGAGATTTATGTCTTCAGCGACTTGGCGGGCGTAAGCTGGCCGGAAGACGCCGCCGCCCGGCTCCAGGAAGCGATGGGGCAGTTGCCTGCCGTGGGAACCTACGTGATCGACGTCGGGGTGGACGACCCGGTCAACTCATCGCTCGGCGACGTCCGCCTCTCCGCCGACGTGCTCTCGCGCGGCAGTCCGCTCACCGTCGACACGCAGGTGTTTCAGACGGGCAAGGGAAGCGTTCGGACCGTTGAGTTCTACCTGCTCGACTCGGATCGCCGGCCAGTCAAACGGGGCGGAGACACGCTTTCGCTCGAAGACGGACAGTCGCGGCAGATCACGTTCCACATTGAAGGGTTGCCCTTGGGAACGCACCAAGGTTACGTCCAGATCCTGGGGCAAGACGGTTTGGCCGACGACGACCGCCGTTATCTGACGGTCGAGGTCCAACCGGCGTGGCGCGTTCTGATTGTATCGCCCAAGCCCGTCGATGCAAGCGCCGTCTACCTGAGCGAGGCCATCGCGCCCACGGCCTTTCGTCGTACCGGCCAGGCACGTTTCGAGCCGGCGGCGATTCCCTACGAGAAGCTTGCCGAGACGCCGCTGGATTCCTACTCGGCGGTTTGCCTGCTCGACCCCGCGCCGCTGGAGGCGGGTACGTGGCAGAAGCTGGCCAACTACACGGCCGATGGTCACGGCCTCGCCGTCTTTTTCGGGGGCAATGCCCGGCCCGTCAACACGTTCAACGACAAAGCCGCCCAGCAGGTGTTGCCGGGGAAACTGGTTCGGCAGGTTCGGCGTCCCGATGGCGATACGCATCTCTCGCCCCGTGATTTCTCGCACCCGGCCCTGGCGGCTTTCCGCCGCTTCGGCGGCGCGATCCCCTGGGAAGCCTTCCCCGTGTTGCGCTACTGGCAATTTCGTGACATACACAAGGGCGTTGCGGTGATTGTGCCTTACAGCGACGGCGAACCGGCGCTGCTCGATCGCCCGGTAGGCCAGGGCCGCGTCCTCACCATGACCACGCCGGTCTCCGACGACCCGAATCGCGATCCCTGGAACCTCCTGCCCGTCGGCGAGGCATGGCCATTTGTCGTGTTGGCCAATGAGGCAATGTCCTACCTGGTGGGCAGCGGCGAGAAGCAGTTGAACTACGTCACCGGTCAGGCGGCGCTCCTGCACCTCGATGCGAGCAAACCGTACCGTGCCTACGTGCTCACGCAGCCGGACGGTTTGGAAGTCCGCTTGGCAGCCGACCTGCGGCGGAATGCGCTGATGGTGACGGCCACGGAAGACCCGGGCAACTACCGGGTGCAGGCCGGCGGCACCGGGGGAATCGACCGCGGATTCAGTGCCAATGTCCCTCCCGCGCAAACGCGACTGCAACGGGCGACGGACGAACGGCTGGGCGCAATTTTCGGCGAATACCCCTACCACGTTGCACGCAGTGAGAACGAGATCGAAAGGGAATTCACCGCCGGCCGCGTCGGACGCGAACTGTTTCCGATGTTGATCGGACTGGTGGCTCTGGCGTTGGGCCTGGAGCATGTCGTTGCGAATCGTTTCTACCGGGAGTAGGCGGTCCCCCTGGTCGAATCTCGCCAAAATGCGTAAACTTGCAGGTTCACGAATTCGCCGGTCCTATAGGCGACCGGTGGAGAACGCGTACGGGTCAGCAGCCCGGCTGCTTGCCTTCGATTTGCCGTTACACCAGCGTCCGACCTGATGGTAGCAGCCGGGCTGCTGGGAACCGATTTTCTGCCGGTTGCCAATGAAGAGGATTCCCTGCAATGCCGACCAACTTGGAGATGTACGACGAGGCCATTCGACTTCAGCAGGAAGGAAAGGCGGACGAGGCAATCGCCAAACTGCAAGACCTGCTACAGCAGGATCCCGAATATGCCTTGGCCCATTCCGCCCTGAGCGTTTTCTACAGCCGCGGCGAGGACCATGACGAGGCGATCAAGCACGCCCGGCGGGTGTGTGAAATGGAACCCGCCGATTCGTTCAGCTTTATTGCGTTGAGCCTGGTATGCCAGAAGGCGGGCCGCATTTCGGAAGCCGAACAGGCAATGATGCAGGCGCGACAGGTGCAGTTCAGCTCGCAACAGGACAGCCAGCCGTAGTCAATGCAGCAGCCCGGCTGCTTGGAACAGCCGGGCTGCTTCTTACGGCAAGTGGGTCAGGCTTGCCAGCCTGACGATCCGCTCCGGTCAGGCTGGAAAGCCTGACCTACGGGGTAACGATCCTAACGCTGCTGTTGCTGCAGGCCCGGGCGGACTCGCTTCTGCACGTCCGTTTCGAGGACGCCGAAGGTAGCCTCGTGCCGCTGAACCGTGAGGCTCAGCGCGTGCAGCATTCGCTTGGCCGTATAGAAGTTGGTGATGATCCGCTGAGTGATCGGAATCGGCGAGGTGGGAACACCGATCGGCTGCGGATTCAGGACGAAGTCGATAATCAACTCTTCGGGAGTGCCCGTCACACGGCAGAAATTGGCATAGCTTGCCAAGGCTTTGGTATCGTCGATCTGCACCTGCATCCGCTGCGGCGGCTGCTGCTGAGCCGGCGCCTGCTGGGCGGCCGGAGTCTCTGGGGCACCTTGCTGTTCTTCTTCCTGTTCCGGTTTGTCGGGGTTCTTTGCCACGAAATAGCTCCCTTTAGCTCAAAAGACACGTTGCAGAATCCGGCACGCCGGGAACGACCGCGGCACCGGCGACAAATGCGGCATCCATTCGGCCCTGCCCCCTGACGGTGACTTGGACTTGCCACGGGGGCCCGGTTCGATGAAACCTCATTATAGAGGTATAGCATAGGAAGTGAAGGCACGGGGCGCCGACAACGGCAAAATCGCAGCTTGCGGGTTGACCCGAGGATGGTATACGCAACAATTCCCGCGGATTCCGCAGTGATCTGTCAAGCCGCAAACCTAGATCCAGCCGGAAAATTCCGCGCCATCGGCAAAGTCTTTCTGTTTACACTGCAGGAATCGTTATGTCGCAAGTCAACGCCACTATTGCCACAAAAAAAAGCCATCCGGTTCCGTCGGAACGATGGGCGCACGGCGTGGACTGGCCGGTGGCGATCTGGATCGGTCTGATTCACGTGGGAGCATTGGCGGCCCCGCTGGCGTTTACATGGAAGGCCGTGTTACTCGCCGTGGCCTTGAGTTGGATCACCGGTAGCTTGGGTGTCTGCCTCGGGTATCACCGCCTTCTCACCCACGGAAGTTTCAAAACGTACAAGTGGGTTTGGCGACTGTTCGGCTGGGTCGGCTCATTAGCCGGCGAGGGGCCCCCGGTCAATTGGGTGGCAAACCATCGACAGCATCATCAGTTCAGCGATAAGCCGGGCGATCCGCACTCGCCCAACGATGGCCGGTGGTGGAGTCACATGATCTGGCTCTTTCCGCAGCGCGACAGCGCCCGCTGGCAGGCGACCATGCATCGCTACGCTCCCGACCTTCTCAAAGATCCTTTCATGCGGATGCTCGACAAGACGTTCATCTGGTGGCATCTCGCCTTCGGTGCTCTGCTGTTCGGCCTGGGATGGACAGTTTGGGATCTTAGTACAGGCATTTCCTTTGTGGTCTGGGGAATGTTTGTCCGGCTGGTTTACGTCTTGCACATCACTTGGGCTGTCAACTCCGCATCCCATATATGGGGGTACCGAAACTACCAGACAACCGACAACAGCCGGAATCTCTGGTGGGTTGGTCTTGTCGCATTCGGCGAAGGTTGGCACAACAACC
Source organism: Rhodopirellula sp. (assembly GCA_012728855.1). Taxonomy (GTDB): domain Bacteria; phylum Planctomycetota; class Planctomycetia; order Pirellulales; family Thermoguttaceae; genus JABWBD01. The sequence goes on from JAAYEH010000560.1 coordinate 38,740, forward strand.
ACCATGCCCACCAACGCAGCGCTCGACATGGGCATCGCTGGTGGGAGATTGATACCACCTATATGGTAATCCGATGGATGGAATTGGCCGGATTGGCCTGGGATGTTGTGTCTCCGCCGAGCGGGAACGCCCGCCACGGATCTCCTCCTAAAGGGGAGTCGACGGTGGCGCTCACGGAAAGGGCATTGGAGGCTAACCAAGAAGGCGTAGCAGATACGCCGGAACCGGTGTATACTATTGGATCGTAGCTACCCGCCTGCTCCTCGCAGGGAAGTCTCGGTTGCGCAGCTTCCCGGATAGTCCCGGATTCACCCCCATCGGTGAGGTCTCCCGGGCATGTGTTCCTTGCCGGTCCATGCGGTGGTTTATGTGTCCTGTTACCCTTGACAACCCCTTGCATCGCACGGGAGTGCCTGAAGAGCGTCGTTCATGATGGATTTGGCAAGACTGAGAAACATTGGAATTTCGGCTCACATCGACTCGGGCAAGACCACGCTGAGCGAGCGCGTCTTGTTTTATGCCGGGCGGATCCATCGCATGCAGGAGGTTCACGGCGACCGGAGCGAAGGCGCCACGATGGACCATATGGATCTGGAGCGCGAGCGGGGCATCACGATCACTAGCGCCGCCACCACCGTGAATTGGAACGGGACAACGATTAACCTCATCGATACGCCTGGTCACGTCGACTTCACGGTCGAAGTGGAGCGGAGCCTGCGAGTGCTGGACGGAGCGGTCCTTGTGCTCTGCGCGGTGGGAGGCGTGCAGGCCCAGTCGCTGACGATCGACCGGCAAATGCAGCGTTACCACGTGCCGCGCCTGGCGTTCATCAACAAGATGGACCGCACCGGCGCCGACCCGCTGAAAGTCGCCCGCCAACTGCGGGAAAAGCTGGCCTGCGACGCCGTGTTGATGCAGATCCCGATCGGTCGCGAAGCAGACTTCCGAGGAATTGTCGATCTGGTGTCGCGGAAGGCGTTGTACTTCGACGGCGACTTCGGCGAGCAGGTACGAGTGGAAGAAGTACCGCCGGAACTCGAAGAGGACGCGGCCCGCGCTCGCCAGCACATGCTCGAAGCCCTGTCGTTGTTCAGCGACGAACTATTGGAGATGCTGCTTTCCGAGGAGGAAGTTCCCGACGACCTGGTCCACAAGGTGGTGAAAGCGGCCGTGCTGGGCCAGCAGCTTACGCCGGTCTTTCTCGGTTCGGCCTACCGCAACAAGGGCGTTCAGCCGTTGTTGGACGCCGTCGATCGCTACCTGCCTTCGCCGCTGGACCGGGAGTACCACGCTTTGGCGTGCGACGACCCCGATCGTCGCCTGCCGCTGGCGACCGATCCCGAAAAGCCGACCGTCGCGATGGCGTTCAAGATTGCTGAGGATCCTTACGGCGCGCTGACGTTCATGCGGATCTACCAGGGCAAGTTCGTCAAGGGCGGCACGTATTACAACCAGCGGACCGGTCGCAAAGAGCGTTTCAGTCGCATCGTGCGGATGCATGCCGACACGCGCGAGGAACTCGATGAAGCATGCGCCGGCGACATCGTCGCCGTGCTCGGCGTCGACTGCGCCAGCGGAGACACCTACGCTTCCGAGTTCGGCTACTGCACGCTCCAAAACATGTTCGTGCCCGAGCCGGTCATCAAAATGGCGATCGAGCCGCTGGAGCGAACCGGCGTCGACCGCCTGGCCAAGGCATTGCAGCGCTTCCGCCGCGAAGATCCGACCTTGCATATCGAAAGCGATGAAGAGACGGGCGAAACGATCATTTCCGGCATGGGTGAATTGCACCTGGAGATCTATGTCGAGCGGATCCGGCGGGAATACAAGGTCGGCGTCCGTGTCGGCCGGCCGAAGGTCAACTACCGCGAAGCGCCGACGCAAAGGGCTGAATTCAATATCCGCCACAAGAAGCAGACCGGCGGCGCCGGCCAGTTCGCCCATATCGTCGGCCGCTTGGACGTGCTGCCGGAAGAGAACGAGGAGGTGTTCCTCTTCGAGGACAAAGTCGTGGGCGGCCGGATTCCCAAGCAGTACATCCCCGCCGTCGAGAAGGGGTTCCGGGGCGAGTTGAAGAAAGGGCCGGTGGCGGGTTTCCCGGTGGTCGGCCTGCACGTTACGCTCGAAGACGGCTCCTACCACGACGTCGACAGCTCCGAAATGGCTTTCAAGACCTGCGCCAAAACGGCGATGCGGGAGACGTTCGGTTATACCCGGCCCGTGCTGCTGGAGCCGGTGATGAAGATCGAAATCGAGTGTCCGGGACAGTTCCAGGGTTCCGTGGTGGGCGATCTCACCGCGCGCCGCGGGATGGTCATGGGTACGGAGATGGACGGCGCCAACGCCAGGATCGAGGGGGAAGTACCTTTGGCGGAGACCTTTGGTTACTCGACCGACCTTCGGAGCATGACGCAGGGGCAAGGCACGTTTTCGCTCGAATTCGCCCGCTACCGGCGGCTGCCGCCGAGCATCGAGAAGGAAGTCATCGCCGAGCGAAAGAAGCTGGCAGCCGTGGGAGCGGTATAGGTTCACGATTTTCTGACCTCGCAACCCCCGATGCATCATGTCCCTCCGCGGCATCGATCTGTTGCTCGACATGTTGGCCGACTTCGGCGTGCCCTATCTGTTCGGCAACCCCGGGTCGACGGAATTGCCGCTGATGGACGCCCTGGTCGGCCGAGAGAAGCCGCAGTACATCCTCGGCCTGCAGGAGATTCCCGTCCTGGCCATCGCGGAAGGTTACGCCCAGGCTTCGCGGATGCCGGGCCTGATCAATCTGCACATTTCCTGCGGGCTGGGCAACGCGATGGGCATGCTCTACAACGCCTTTCGCGCAGGCAGTCCCCTGGTCGTCACCGCCGGTCAACAGCACCAGCGGCTGATCTTCGAGGAGCCGATCCTCTGGGGCGACATGGTGAGCGTCGCGAGCCCCTGGACCAAGTGGGCGGCGGAGGTCCATCGCGTCGAGGACATTCCTTCCGCGGTCCGCCGCGCCGTGCAGACCGCGCTGATGCCGCCGACCGGGCCTGTCTTTCTCTCGCTCCCCGTCGATGTGCAAGCCGCACCAGTCGATGCGGCCGCTTTGGATCGAACGCCGCCGCGACTGCCGGACCAGCGCGTGCGTCCGCCGCAGGACGCCGTGCGCCGCGCGGCCGAACTGCTCGCGGCGGCCGAGCATCCGGGCATTCTCGTCGGCAGCCGCATCCGTGAAGCAGACGCCGTCGCCGAACTGGTCGCCGTGGCCGAGCGGCTGGGCGCTCCGGTGATTCATGAGGCGACCACCTCGCACGGCCGCTCGAGCTTTCCCTCGGATCATCCGTTGGCGGGCGGCTTTCTGGCCTTCTGGTCGCCCGAGGTCCGCGAGCAACTGGCCCGCTTCGACGTGCTGCTGGTGGCGGGCATGAAATTGATGCAGCAATACATCTACCACGAGCCGGCGCGGCCGATTCCCGAGCATATCCGGCTGATCCAGATCGACGACGACGCGTGGGAACTGAGCAAGAACTATCCGCTGGAAGTCGGCCTCCTCGGGCATCCCCAGCCGACGCTGGCGGAGTTGGCGGTGGAGTTGGGACGGCAGATGACGCCCGCCCAGACCGAAGCAGCCCGCCTGCGCGGCGCCGCCTGCGGTGAGGCGCATCGAGCCGTTCGCGAGGCATTGCGGCGCCAGGCCGCCGAGCAATATGTCGCGCGGCCGATGACGCCGCTGGGAATGATGGACCACCTTGCCCGCATTCTCCCCGCCGATGTCGCTGTGATCGAAGAATCGCCGACCACGGCGGCCGGCTATTTCGAACGGGTTGGAGCGATGAAGGACACCAGCGGCTACTTCGCCCATCGAGGCTGGGCGTTGGGATGGGGGCTGAACTGTGCCATCGGCGTGAAGCTCGCCTGGCCGAATCGACCGGTGCTCGCCCTGATCGGCGACGGCTCGGCGATGTACGGCATCCAAGGGCTATGGACGGCCGCTCGCTACCGCATCCCGGTGACCTTTGTCGTCACCAACAACAGGGAATACCGCATCTTGAAAGAGTGCGCCCGCGTGATGCGCTTGCCGGCGGCATCGGCGGGCGACTTCCTGGCGATGGACACGGTGGATCCATCGATCGATTTCGTGGCGCTGGCCCAGTCGCTCGGCGTGCCCGCGCGGAGAATCGACGATCCGGAAGCGTTGGCATCGGCGGTCTCTCAGTCACTCTCCGCCAATCGGCTCGAACTCATCGAAGCGCCGGTCCGACAGCCGGCCGCCGGATAGCGATTCTCAGTTTTTCCGGCCTGGAACGCTATTCGCGACAAGCCGCTTTAGGATCGGCGAATGAATAACTGTCGTGTTTACCGGCAGTGGCGGGGCCGAGGGGGTCGGGAGTCTTTTTTTCCTGTCGGCCGAAAAGCGTCTATCCATACGCGGAACCGTCGCGCGGCCGACAGGAAAAAAAGACTCCCGACCCCTTCCT
>JAAYEH010000561.1 GCA_012728855.1 Rhodopirellula sp.
CAAGCGCCCACCCGGCGACGGACTGCCGGACAAGATGACGACGGAACAACTCCGCTCGCCTACAGCCGTGGCTGACCTGTATGCCAAGTATCGCGGGCAGCTATGCGAACAAGACTTTTTCGGGTTGGCCGTTCGGGCGGTGCGCAAGGGCGACAATCCGCCAGCCGTCTTCCGCTGGATGCTGGCGAACAACGCGGCGTATCAGATCACCTTCGATGAAGACCGGCAAGCGGTGAGGATGCGACGGAAGGCCAGCCAACAGCGGGATTACCTGCCCGAGGTCAAGGCGGTGGTCGCGCACTTGCGCTTGAACATTCGATGGCGACCGCTGACGGACCAAGAGTTCAACGCCCGGCGCAACGCAATGTTAGATCACTTGGAAACCATGATCGGGGAAGAGAGGCGATGAAACGAGCAACCAGACGACCACCGATTCCAGATCAAGCCCGGCTGCTGGAGCAATTCGGCGACGGGCGGCGACGGCCGGCGTTGCGTCGTGGCCGTCGTGGCCGAGACATCGACCCGCGCAGCCGATTGCCGACGTTGGCCGAGTTGCTGGCGATCGACGCACGGGCCGAGGCGGCTGTTGCGCAAGCCAGGATTGCGCAGGACGCACGCGGACGCGGTGACGGGACTTCGGACACGTCCAGCGGCTGCGGGCCGCAGGAGAAGCGATAGTGTACACGATGACATTACGGATAATATCGTCCGGTAGGTTCTTTCCAGAGGCAGCGTCGGCCTTCATTCCCACGGCAGCGGAGCCCTTGCGCAGACACACTACCCCAATTCCGCCGCCGCCAACATAGAAAGAAAAAAATGAGCAGCCCGAAACACAGCTTGGAAATGGAAGTCGTTGGCGCAGTCACCGCCGAAACCGCCTCCAAAGTTATCGGCATCCCGCGATCGACGTTGAGGGACCGAAACGCCCCGCGAAACGACGACGGCACCTATTCGCTGCCCGTGCTGGTCGCGTGGCTGCTGGCGCAAATCGAAGACGCATCCAGCGCCCCACCGGGCGGAACATCCCCAGCCTTGGAAGACTGGCGACGAGCCCGCGCCCGCCGTGAGGAGCTATCCCTGGTCCGCGACCTGAGAGGCGTCTATCCCGTGGCCCGATACCAGCAGATGACCGCCGTGATCCTCCAGCGTATCCGGTACGCGGCCGAGGCGACCGCCAAGCAATTCGGCGACGAGGCAGCGGCGTTGTACCGGGAAGCCCTGGACCGCGCCCGCGAAGAGATTGACGCATTGACGCCGGAGCCGGCGACGACCGCCGACATCACATTCCGACTGCCGGACCGCGCCGAACCGCTGACGTTCCAACTTGGGCAGTTTGGCAACCCGGTTGCCGAGGAGTTGCCCGAATGACCGCCGAGACCTGGACCGACAGCTTGCACGCCCTGGACCTGGACGTCCTCCAGCCGGTTTTCCCCGCCGACGCGATCCGCAAGAACGCTGGCGTGGCCCTGGACGATGAGCAAGTATTCCGCCGACGTGGCCGCCATGAGGCAGACGATTGCACTCGTATCAGCCGGGCGAAAGACTGCTTGACCCGACTGCCGGACGACGGCGAGAGCATCCACATCCTGCTGAGCGGACATTTCCGCAACAGTGATTTTGTCCCGACGATCCTGGACCTTGCCGGGAGCCGATGCGAACGGCTTTCCATCAGCACCTTGGGCTACGACCGCCGCACGGTGGACATGTTGTTACGGGAGTTGGACGGCGAGCGAATAGGTCGGTTGTCCATGCTGTCTTGCGTTTACGCTCAGAGTCACTTTCCGGACCTTCACAACTGGCTGACGACGGAGCTTGACCGTCGCGGTTCGCGGCACATGGCCGCGCGCGTACACGTCAAGACGATGGCTTTCGACTTCCCAGACGGGCGACGGTTCGCCTTGGAATCTTCCGCCAATTTGCGATCCTGCAATATGTGCGAGTTGACAACCATCACCGCCGACAGCGGCTTGACGGCCTTTCATCACCGATGGATCGATGAGCTATTCGAGAAGGCCCAGGCGAAATGACCCGCAGACGACCATCACCGCCGACGCACCTGGACGACGACGCCCGCGCGAAGTGGAAAGAGCTTGTCGGCACGTTGCCCGATCAGCAGCAAGGCAGCCTCGACGCGCTGGCGGCTTACTGTTCAGCCTGGTCACGGTGGACGGCAGCGGAAAGCAAAGTCGCGGAGTTGGGGACCGTGGTAAAGTCGCCGCAGGGATTCCCGACCGCGAATCCCTATGTCGCCATCGCCCAGCAGGCCCAGCGCATGATGAGGCAATGGGGCGCAGAGTTGAAGTTGACACCCAAGCACCGCAAGGCCACCCAGGCAC
>JAAYEH010000562.1 GCA_012728855.1 Rhodopirellula sp.
ACATTCCATTCAAAGTGGCAGGTGAACACCAACGAATGCCGGAAATAGTGGCGGCGGCCCCTGAGAATCTGCAATTTCTGGGACATGTGGGCCGTGAACATATGGGCGAATTTTACAAACACGCGCGCGCCGTTGTTCTCTGCAGTACTTGCTTCGAGGGTCTGCCGATGGCTGTTATCGAATCCATGCTGCATTGCAAACCAGTGATTGCGTTTCGCATCGGCGCTCTGCCGGAGATCGTGCGCGATGGAAAGACCGGCTTACTTTTTTCGGTAGGCGACGCTGCTGAATTGGCTGAGCGGATCGCATATCTCTGGAAGTCCCCGAATGTGTGCGAAGAAATGGGGCGAGCGGCAAGAACATTGGGCGAAGCAGAGTATTCGCCCCATCGCTACTATGAGCGATTACTGGCTGTTTACAACAAAGCTATCAATCTACAGCAGTCCCCGTCGGATGAAGAAGATGACGGTACGAGCAAGTCGTGACACGAGCCCAGTCACGCGACGTCGTTTCAGAGTGCTTGCGATATCATACGTTTGCAGTCCCGACCATGGGTCGGAGCGCGGCGTCGGATGGGGCTGGGTCCGTGCGATCGCGCGACACCACGATGTATGGGTGATTGCCGCCGATTTCGAGCGCCGCGCAATTGAACAGATTCAAGCGGTCAACCCTGGCGCTCTGGTCGGCACTCGCTTTCATTACGTCGAACCCAGGCCATGGCATTTCGCTCTAACGAGGATGTGGGAACTCATCGAAGCGTCGTGCCTGAAGCCTGTCATGAATTCCGCCTATCGTCTGTGGCAAAAGGACGCCTTCCGCCTGGCAGGCGACCTACATCGCGAAATTGGTTTTGACCTGATGCACCTTGTTACGATGGTCGGATATCGTTTTCCTGCGAAGTTCTACCAAATTGACGTTCCGTTCGTCTGGGGGCCAATCGGTGGATTGGAGAATACTCATTGGCGTTTTCTGCCCCTGCTTGGGTTCAGCGGCTGCGGTTATTATTCTGCGAGGAATATGATCAATTCTCTCGATAGACGCTTCCTGCCCGACCCCAAACGGGCCTTCGCGAAGGCAGCGGCCTCCGGTGGCATCATCGCGGCGACTGGAGGCATCCGCCGCGAGATCAAGAAATGGTACGGCCACGACAGCGAAGTGATCTGCGAGATCGGCCCGCCCGCCGAGATCGCGACAGAACATTCGCTGCGAAGCAGCGGCGAGCCGCTCAAGCTCGCCTGGAGCGGTCGGCACGACGCGGGCAAGTGCCTGCCGCTGCTGCTGAAAGCCCTGGCGTTGCTGCCGGCCGACTTCTCTTGGAATCTGACGATCCTCGGCCAGGGGCCCGATACGGCCAAGTGGCGAAGGCTGAGCCGGCGGCTGGGCCTCGAGGATCGCTGCCGCTGGACGGGCTGGCTGGAGCGGGACGCGGCCGTCCGCACGATGCACGACGCCCACCTCTTCGTGATCACGAGCATGAAGGACTTGACCAGCACCGTCCTGCTGGAGGCACTCTCGCAGGGTCTGCCGGTCGTCTGTCCCGACCATTGCGGCTTCACCGACGTCGTCACGGCCGACTGCGGCATCCGCCTGCCGGTCCACTCGCCGCGGCAGTTGATCGCCGACCTGGCCGCCGCTATCCGGCAACTCGGCGAGGATGAGACCGAGCGGCGACGACTGGCCGCCGGGGCGCTGCGGCGGATTGGCGACTTCTCCTGGGAGAAGAAAGCGGCTGCGGTGGATGCGATTTATCGGAGGGCGGTCGAAGCGTGGGGGAAGAACAGGGGATAGTGCTTAGTGCTTGGTGTCTGGTCGGAAGATGGAAGATCAGCGTTCCCATGCTTCTTTCGTCCTAATCGAGCCGAGCGGCGACTCTTGCTCCCCCCTCCCAGCTCCGTGCTCTGGGCCGCCCCACCCAGTCAGGCTAGAATTGGTTATTGAGACGATTCCGCTGCCAGTCAACAACTGAGTGGATAATTACCTCATCATGGCAACCACAGAGTATCTGGACCGCATGCTCGATCCATTCACCGACTGCCTCACGCCCGACGCCGCGAGGCGGGTCGCCGCTTGGTGTGTCGATCCACAGATGGACGCTCGGATCGACGAACTAGCCGACAAGTGTACCGAGGGCGAACTCACGCCCGAGGTAACCGTTCACGGGGCGGAAGAGAGGGGGACAGGTCCATGTTTTCGGCTGACGTCTTTGACGCCAAAATACTCGAACTGGCCGAAAAATGGACCAGTCCCCGGCCGCCCCGTGAACGGTTACCGCCCGAGGAACGCGATGAGTACGAAACCTACGTGCGTGTCGGGACGCTGATATCGATCCTTCAGGCAAAAGCCCGTCGCCTTCTAGCCCGCAATTCCCAATTCTGATGGACGCCGATCTCCTCGGCCACGTCCGGAAACGTGCCGGGAACCGGTGCGAGTACTGCCGCATCCACCAAGATCGTTCCGTCCTCCGATTCCACATCGAGCACATTATTCCGAGGAAGCATGGCGGCGGCACGGTGTCAGCGAATCTCGCCTTGGCGTGCAACCAATTTCCGCGCCGATGGCGTCATCATCCTGGGCCGCACCGCGATCGGTCGGACGACCGTTCGCGTGCTCGACATGAACAGCGACGACCAAGTGCAACTTCGCGAGGCATTGCAGTCTTTGGGTCACCTCGACTGGTCGTAGCGTATTGATGTTCTTTCCAACGCTGTTGCCGCCGAGGCGCTGCGGCGGATCGGAGGCTTTTCGTGGGAGAAGAAGACAGCCGCGGATGCGATTGGAGCAGGGAGCGGGGAGCGGGGAGTTGAGAGTCGAGAGTCGAGTGCCAGGCACGACGAATGACGAATGACAAATCCGGAACACCGCAGAGACGCGAAAGACGCTGAGTAGACAACGGAGATGAAAACAGACAAGCAGCTTTTCAAGATCTTCGAAGCGGTTCCCGACTGGATTTTCGAATTGGCCGGAATCCCGTCGCCTGGAAAAAGCACGCTCCGCTCCTTCACAGTCAAAGCGATTGAACGCCGAGCCGACGGGATAGTAGTTCCCGACGCGGCGGATCAACCGCTGACGATCGTCGAATTCCAGTTTCAGAAAGATCAAACCATCTATACGCGTACCGTCATGGAGATGGCGGCCGTCCAAGAAACTCACGAAATGCGGACGGTGCAAGGAGTGGTATTCTTCGGGTATAATGGTCTGGACCCTCAGACAATACCTTGGATCCGCGTCGTGCAGGCGTATGTGCTTCCCGATGTGCTGGAAGCTTTGGAAAGGGAACGGCCGCAGCACCCCCTGGTGGCGGTATTTAAGCCGCTGCTTGCTGAGAGCGAAGACACACTTGAGCATGAGGCGCTTCGCCACTACCAGGCGATCAAGTCCAGCGAATTGCCGGCGCCATCCAAGATAATGCTCTTGGAGGTCTTTGTCAGTTGGCTGGAGCAACGGTTGAAGCATCGGGGAAAAAAGGAGATCGAAATGATGTTGCTGGGAGAACTGCCGAACCTCGAAGAAACCCAATCCGGGAAAGACCTAATCCACATCGGTGAGCAGCGCGGCTTGGAGAAGGGGTTGGAGAAGGGGTTGGAGAAGGGCTTGGAGAAGGGCTTGGAGAAGGCTATCCTGGTCTTCCTGGCCGCGCGGCATGGGACGATACCGGCAACGATCGAGGAGAAAATCGCAACGCTTTCGGTCAGTCAGGCAGAGTGTCTGCTCCAGTATCTGCCACAGTGCTCGACGCTCGACGATTTGGCTCAGTGGCTGGCCTCGCATCCAATGCAGTAGCACTCACGGGCCAAAACCCTTGAGGTGGGCTTTGCTGGAACCCAAATCATCCACATGGGATTCGAACTCCCCCAGACCGACAATCCGCCGCGCCCGGCGAGCGGTCAATCGGCTTGCCAGCGCCTTGATCCCTTCACGCACGATCTTCGAGTCGCTCCAGCGCAGCCGCCGCGACAGTTCGCGCCGTACCGCATCCGTCTCTTCGTCGAGCCGAGCATGAATGACTCGCGACATCGCTACCCCCTAACATCCATCAATCGAACGCCGTCCTTTGAGCCTATCCCAAAACCTTGGCGGAGAGGGGGACAGGCACATTCTGCTCCGAAGACTCCGCAAAATGAGCCAGTCCCCGGCGGTTTTGGGATAGGCTCTTTGTATATTACGCAAATGTATCCTACGCGACGCTTCAGCCAAGATTACCCCGCAGGCACGGACCAGAGCCGCGGCAAAGCCGACCGTGGAGCGTGACTTTTTCGACACCCGACGTTCGGGTGGTGCGGACTTGCGCGTGCCAATCGCGGCTTAACTGCCTGCATAAAAATCACTTACGACCTACCACCACGTCGGACCGAAAAGACGGAAAAGTCGCCTTGTCGAAAAACGCCCTTGTTCCCCGCGAAACTTCGACGCCGGGCGGGTGAAAAGAGGTGGTTTTTTTGGCCAAGCCGTGTTCGCGCGATTCAATATCAATGTGGCAGGTAGAGGTGAATATGGCCGCGTCGAACTGCCGCTAGCCGTCAATCGTGGCTTCCACCGAGACAAGCTCGGCGGCGGCCTTTTGACACATTGTGAAATTTGAATTGGCGACCCCCGCTAGCCGTCAATCGTGGCTTCCACCGAGACAAGCTCGGCGG
>JAAYEH010000563.1 GCA_012728855.1 Rhodopirellula sp.
GCGCGTGGTAGACCTCGTGGGGCGTTCGTCCGCCCAAGGTCATGTGGGGACGATGCTCGTTGTACCACTCGAAGTAGTACGCCAGCTCACGGCGGAATGCCGTCCGGGCGTAGGGCACCGAGATTCGACGCGTGGCTTCGTTTTTCAGGCTGAGAATAAACCTCTCGACCACGGCGATGCTGCCGTGCTGGCCGACGGCGCCGAAGCGCGGCGTAATGCCATGGCGTTTCCTGCAGCACTTGTCGAAGCGCGGGCAGGAGAACTGCGGCCCCTGGTCGGAGATGAGGTATTTCGGCTTGGCCTTGACGATTCCCATGAGCCGGCCGAGGAACGTTCACACGGAGACGGAATCCGGCTGCTTGCTGAAGACCGTGTAGCCCACGGCGCGGCGGGAGAAGTGGTCGACGACGACGGCGACCCACCAGCAGAACGGCCAGCACTGCGGCAAGGCGAAGGGCCAAAAGGAAGTCCAGAAGCCCAGCGCGGTCGGCACGAGGGTCAGGTCGATGTGCCAGACGTGGTCAGGATACTTGGCGGTGACGAGGCGAGGGGTTTCGCTGATGACCGAAGCGGTGTTGGACTCGGGCGCGCCTGCGTTGCGAGACGTCTGCCATGATCCAGGGCTTCTACCTGCCGGTGACCACCGCCTTGCCGCCCAACGATCCGCCGGAATTCCTCACGCCAAGCCTCGGCCCGATGGTGAAGGATTGCCTGTTCGATTTCGTGCTGGACGTGGAGGATCCCAACGGGCACGCGATCGCGGGCTTCGAGGTGGTGCCGGAGTTGACCACCGCGCCGGGGTTCAGCAGCGCGAATATCGACGCGAGCGGACACATCCAGTGGACGCCGACGGCGGGCGGCCCGTTCGAGATCGCCATCCGGGCCACGGACGAACACGGCGCGGCCGAGACGGTGACGTATCCGATCTACGTGGTGCCCAATGCCAATCCGGAGATCGAGGCGGGCGCGGCGTCGCCGGCTTTCCTGGGGATGGCGTTCGCCTACTCGGTGACGATCGCGGATCCGAATGCGGGGGACGAACTGACGGTGACGCTCAACGACGAGGCGACCGCGGCGGGGCTGTACTTGGCGCACGAGGCGGACAGCGACGTCTGGACGCTCACCTGGGACGAGGACGACGTGGGGCCGGTGGGCGCCCAGGTGCTGATCCGAATCGAGGTGCAGGACAATCACGGTGGTTGGTCGAGGATGACGTTGACCCTGCCGGTCTACGATCCCGACGATCCCAATGCGCCGCAGGTGCTGGGGCCGGACGGGGAGATCGAAATCCCGGCGGGACGGGAGTTCCACTTCCAAGTGGCGGCGCAGGGGGCGCCGGGGGCGAACCTCTCGTTCGCGCTGGAGCCCTGCGAGCCGACATTGGAGCTTCCCATTGGGATCTCCATCGACCGCACGGGCTTGATCACCTGGACGCCGACGCTGGAGCAAGCAGGGGCGGCGGGAGGAGAAGGAATCGCCTATCACCTGCCAGAGACCGGAACCTTCACCACGCTCGATTCCTACTTCGGCAACCTCTCGGATCCGCAGAGCTTCCACAAGTACCTGTTCACGCCCGGCGACCCAATCAACTTCAACGACCCCTTGGGAGAGTATTTTGGATTTCTTTCCAGCATCACCATCGGGTTGCAGCGATATGGGATCAGCGCTCAGAACGGCTTGGCGGTCATGGGCGCGATGGACCGACTCCAGACCATCATCGACATTCTCCAGATATCGCTTCAGCTTATGATGACCGGCACCGTCAACCCGATCGACGTTGCCGAGGTGGCGTTCAACCTCCTTCCGGGTTCGGCCCTGCTGAAGGGAATCAAGGCCGTCATGCCGCCGTTAGGACCACTGACGAGCATCACCAAAAAAGTGACCGGCAGCCGGCTGTTCTTGAACTCTATGGCAGGCAATCTGCCCGAAATCGCGGAAATCTACAAAAACGTGGACGGGTCGTTGACCAAGGCGATAGCGGTGAGCAAGCGGGTTGCCGAGCGGATCGGCGAGATGGGCGGGGGTCTGGTCGCTCAGCGACTCGGACTCAAGCCTGTTGCCGGCTTTGCGAAACGGTATCATGGCTTCGACGGGGTATTCAAACAGGGGAACAAGTTCTTTATCCTGGAAGCAAAGGGGGGAGCCGGCGCGCTTGCGACGGGACAGATGGGGCAGAAGTGGATAACGGAACACATCAAGACCTTGCCGAAGGGCCTACAAAAGGAATTGAACGACGCAATCGCCGACAACCGGCTCTTCGGAATTGTGACGACAACGCCGATTGACAAGGTTGCTGGAGAAATCCTGGACCCAGAGTACACTATCAAGCACTTCGACCAAATCGGATGGGGGGCTTGGTGATGTCAACTCCAGCGAGCCGATTACAGATCGAATTGCATGAGTACCAATCAGAGATGCAACGATTCCGCGACTTTGAGAAGATGACAGACGGCACGGAGTCCTTGAGTCCGTGGAATATTGCTTGGTTTCTAATGAGTGACTCGGAATGGGTTGCTGAGAACAGCTACCTTGCAGGCGATCAGGCGACCTGTACGAAGTGGAGCCGCATCGCGGCCGAGAGCGTGGTTTACTACTTGTTTGGTGACTGGAAGAAGAAGCAGAAACACGATGACGGGACGATCGACCCGGAACGTTGTTTCAGGGTGCAGCCCAGCGCTTTGAACTTGACTTGGGCGAGATACCTCGCGGACGGGCTGTGTTGGGGAGCGGCGGGCGGCCACTGGGAACTGATCGACAGGCTGCTGGCGTTCCCGGAGCCTACGATCCAGGCTGATGACGACGGCGAGGTCGCCCGAGATTACTATCTTGGGCTGGCCCGTTGGTGGAAAGACCCGCAGGACATTGCCTGGATCAAGGAGGTTAAAGAGCTTCGCGGGGCTGGCAGCAAGGCGTATCACTTGCTCTGCGATGCCGTGGCGGCGATTGCTATCGGCGAGAAGCGATCTCTCGAAAAGGTCCTGGATCAGTACGTGAAGCTATTCATCAAGCGCCGCACTCACGACCAGCAGTTTCCCATCGCTGCCAC
>JAAYEH010000564.1 GCA_012728855.1 Rhodopirellula sp.
AAGCCGTTGACACTCGGGAACACCTAATCTCGCGTGAATCAGACAGACGCGGTACGTGGTTCTCCTGTATCGGAAAGACGGCAACAGAGAAGAGGAACCCGTACTCCGCGTTCCAGTACGGGTTCCTCTTCTCTGCTGCCGCTATCACATGACCACCAAAGGTCCGCAAATCGTAACTACCCTTTTACAAGCACAACATGCAACGCTCCAACAACTTAACGCCACCGCCGCGTAATAACTTTGTCAAAAACTTCACAAGGTTGAAGGTTAGTAGTACAGAGACGCGAAAGCCGCAGAGGATCAGCGGCGAGGCTGCCGGACGCTTCCGTCCCGCGGCGAGTTCATCTTTTCCTGCACTTCGGCAGGGATAGCACGGTTGGCGAGAGTCTTTTCGACAATGTCGCGGTAGAGTTCCGGGCGGCGGCCGGCGAAGAGCACTTCGCGAAAGTCGGTCCGTTTCTCGGGTACGACTTTCGGAAAGTAGCCTGCCAGGTAGCCCGGCTTGCCGGCGGGGCCGGGCTTGTCGGACTTGGCGAACCAGACGCGGCCGGCGTCGAGATCCACCTCGGCCGCGGCCGCCGAGTTGCACCAGTAGCGCGTGGCAGCCAGGGGATATCCGTAGGGGTCGATCACGTAGCTGCGCTGGCTGACGTCGGACATGGGGAAGTGGGTCGTCGCCATGTAGACGCCGTTGTCGATGGCGCGGGCCTGCTGCATCCAGAGATTGAACCGCCCCGAAGCCCCCCACGACTGCGATCCGCAGAGGACGATCTCCGCCCCCTGTAAGGCCAGCGAACGGACGATCTCCTGGGAATAGATGTCGCCGCAGAGCATGAGGCCGACCACGCCGAAGTCGGTCTTGAACACCGGCAGTTCCTTGCTGAGCCCGTACTGGGAAATGCGGTACTTGCCGATCACGCCGCCCTGGCGATCCCAGAGATAGGCCCAGGAGGTGGGCTTGCCGTCTTTGTTGGGCAACTCCGGATCGCGAAGGCCGCCGATGATGATGTAGCTGTTGTATTTCCTGGCCTTCTCGGCAACCAGCGCAAAGGTCTTCTCCGCCACCGGCGTATCGGTGGCAAAGCCGAATTCCGACATGAGGATCACGTCGGGATCGAGCTTGCTCGCCTCGTCGATCGTCTTCATGAATTCCGACTCGGGATCAGGATTCGGCTGATGGCGGATCATCACCTGGGCCAGGGCTACGGTGATTTTCCGCTTGGGGCCTTTGTGGACGACCGGTTTCAAGTCGGGGTCCACAAGATAACGGAACAAACTGCGGTCCTCGGTGAAGGTCAGATGGAAAATGTCTTTGCCGCGGCCCAGGTCGACCTCGGCGACGGCCACGCCGGGGCGCACACCCGTGTCGGCCACGATCGTGCCGGAGCGGTCGACGACGCATCCGCCGCCTAAGGGTTCGCCCGTGTACTGGGGATGGTTGCTGCAAAGGTAGGGCAACTCGCCGGCATAGGTTGAGCGGACCAGGGTGACGTGGTCGTCGATCGCCCGCACGCGCGTGAGGATGTCGAGCGGAAAACTCTGGGGCACGGTTTCGACGCCGTGCGACCAGAGAATCAGCTCCGCGCCTTCCAACGCCATCACCAGCGGCACTTCGGGCCAATAGATGTCGCTGCCGATCATCAGCCCCACCTTGCCCACGGGGGTGTCGAACACGGGCAGCGCGTCGCCTAGGGCGATCAGTTCGTCGGGCAGACGATGCGACTTGCGATACTTGCCCAGTACGTTGCCATCGGGGCCGATCAGGTAGGACGTCGAGTAGAGCTTGTCGCCCTGCTTCTCCTTGAGGTTGGCGGCGACGAGCATCTTGGCTTCGGCCGCCTTGGCGGCGATTGCCCGCAGGGCCTGCCGGGCGTCGTCTTCGCCACCGACCGCAACACAGTCCTCCGGCAGGCAGACCACGCGGGCCTGCCGGGCAGCCGCACGGTCGAGCAGCCCGAGCACATGGCCCGGATTTCGATCCGCCTCGGCCCAGGACTGGCAGACGGCGGCGATGCGGGTAGTTCTATCTGCCGCGTTGACAACGGCCAACGATCCAAAAAGGACAAAACCCATTGCGAGCGATAGAGCGCTTCGGCACATGACATTCCCCTCCTGCGGGCAGTATTGGGCGGCTAACGACTGACTTCACGGTACTTGGAACAGGTACGCGAAACAAGGTCTCCGTCACGATGACTCTTGCTTTGTGCCTGGCTCGTCGGATACCTTCGTAGCCTAGGCCGTTCTCAAGGGAACAGGGAAAACCTATGACGGAGCCTCGCTTCTACCGATGGAATGTACTCTTTCTGCTTCTGGGGAGCCTGGCTGCTTGGCCGCGTGCTACGCCGGCTCAAGCAGTCGCCGCCGAGGCGCCGCCCGCTGCGACGCACTACAAGGGCCGCGAGATCGCCACGACCATGCACTTCCACGGCGCTCCCTGGCTGGTCCGCGAGTCGCGCGAGCGGGAGGAGGACTGCAAGACCCTGCTCAGAGAACTGGACGTTCGCCCGGGGCAGGTCGTCTGCGACATGGGCTGCGGGAATGGATTCTATACGATTGAGTTGGCGAGGCGGGTGGGGCCGACGGGAAAGGTCTATGCGGTGGACATCCAGCCCGAGATGCTCGAACTGCTCAAACAACGAACCCGTCAATTGAAGCTGAGGAACATCGTGGCCGTGGTCGGCTCGCCCGACAACCCGCGGCTTCCCGGAGAAACCTTCGACCTGGTGCTCTTGGTCGATGTCTACCACGAGTTTTCTCACCCGGAGGAAATGTTGCGGGCGATCCGCCGCAGCCTCAAGCCAAGCGGCCGAATTGCCTTGGTCGAATTCCGCGCGGAAGACCCGGCGGTGCCGATCAAGCCGCTGCACAAGATGAGCAAGGCACAGATCCTCAAAGAACTCCCGCCTAACGGATTCGAGTTGGTCGAGCAATTCGACGGTTTGCCTTGGCAGCACCTGATGTACTTCAACAAGAAGGAAGAATAGCGGAAAACGATGCAACCACACCACCCGGTGGCGTAATGATCTGAGCCGGCTCATTGGGCTGGCCAAAACAGATCCGCCACGACTTCCCAGGGGGGTGCGTCTAAAAGGTGGTTTCCATGCAACCAATAGGGTGGCATCTCGCGCGACTCATGCTCCTTGACTCTCGCCGCTTGTCTCTCGACTTTCCCCGTTTTTTTCGTGCCAGCGGGGCCCGCTGCTATTATCATGAACATAAGCGGTCTTGTTTTGAGCAATCGCCGGGATCTTTCTCCCGGGCAGGGAGGTTCCTGCTTGATTTATCAAGGGCAATCCATGACGCGGCACTCGACATTCTTTTTCGCGTGGATCGGTGTACTGAGCCTCGGCAGCTTGGCCGGCGCCGCCTATCCCATCGGGATTATCGACCAGCAGGCGGCGGCCGCTCATGGCCTGACGCGGGCGTGGTACTCGCAGATCGAGATGGACGGCGCTCGCGGCCGCGTGCTGCACATGGTGCTCGCCGGCGGAACGCTGTTCGTCCAAAGCGACAACGCCGTGCTCCATGCGCTGGGCGCCGAAACGGGCCAGACGCTCTGGGCGCAGAGGGTGGGTTCGGCGGTTCACCCCACCATGCCGGCGGCGGCGAACGCCGACTACGTGGCCGTGGTCAACGGCTCCACGCTCTACTTACTGAATCGATTCAACGGCAATCTGTTGTGGAAGAAGCAGGTCGAACACGTACCGGGGGCGGGACCGGCGCTGAGCGATCGCTATGTGTATGTGCCGATGGTCAACGGATTGGTGGCCGCCTACCGTTTGAAGCCCGCCGAGGATCCCGTCGCAGAACTGCGTAAAGAGCAAAAGGTGGAACTGACCGATGAGCAGGAGAAATCGGCGGAAACCGAGCGGCAGTCGGGGCTTCGCATTTCGCAGGAGACCTCCGTTGCTCTGGTCTGCACATCGTACGGCCAGGTTCTCGTCCCACCATTGGTGACCAGCCAAGGCGACTTGACGGAAAACGTGACCTGGACGACGAGCAGGGGATACCTGTTCGTCGCGCAACTCGATAGCGAGGGGGGGCGGTTTGCTGCGAACTATCGTTTGGAGACGAATGGCGAGATTACGTCCGAGCCGGCCTATTTGCCCGCCAACGCTAACGTAGTCGGTAGTTCAGGCGTTATTTTTGGCGCGTCGGAGGACGGGTTCGTTTATGCGGTTCGCGAAACCGACGGCCAATTGCTTTGGCGATTCTCGACCGGTGAACCGATCGTCGAGCAGACGGTTGTGATCGGACTGCGCG
Organism: Rhodopirellula sp.; assembly: GCA_012728855.1. Classification (GTDB taxonomy): domain Bacteria; phylum Planctomycetota; class Planctomycetia; order Pirellulales; family Thermoguttaceae; genus JABWBD01. Next base: position 4,264 of record JAAYEH010000564.1, read on the forward strand.
TGCTCGTGCCCACGCAGACGGGCGCCATGTATTGCCTCGATGCGAAGACGGGACGCGAACTGTGGTCTGCTCCCGAGATTCGCCGCTTTCTCGCGGCCAGCAAGGATCGCATCTATGTGGCTACCAAGATCGGCCGCGTGATGGTGCTCAACGCGAACACCGGCGCGCGACTGGATACGCTGGAATTGACCCGTCTGCCGGTCCAAATGACGAACACACAGAATGACCGCCTCTACGTTGCTTCACCGACCGGCCTGGTGCAATGCCTGCACGAGATCGGACAAACGCAGCCGGTTTTCCACCGGCAAGTGGTTGCGGCCGGGCAAAAGAAGGCGGTGGAGGGGGAGAAGGCCGAGGAAAGTCCGCCGGCGGCCGAGCAACCGGCGGCCGAGCAACCGGCGGCCGAAAAGCCGGCGGCGGACAACCCCTTCGCGGCGCCGCCGAACGCAGCCCCAGCCGCGGACAATCCCTTCAACTGACTTTGGCATGACGCGACTTCTCGTGAGTGTGAGGGATGCCGAGGAGGCCGCCATCGCGCGGCGCTGCGGGGTCGACTTGGTCGACGTGAAAGAACCGAGTCGCGGCCCTCTCGGCGCGGCGGATTTCTCCGTTGTTGGTGAGGTGGTTCGCGAGATCGCTCCAGCGCGGCCCGTCAGCATGGCGCTGGGCGAACTACTCCAATGGAAACCGAACCTTGCATCGCAACTCCCGGCCGGCCTGGACTTCGTGAAATGGGGCATGGCCGGCGCCGCAGGTGGTTCCGAGTGGCCATCCATCTGGCGACTTGCGGTGGGCTCGCTGCCCACCCAGACTCGCCCGGTGGCGGTTGTCTATGCCGACTGGAAAGCTGCGTGTGCCCCACAACCGCATGAGATTGTCTCGCAAGCCGCCCGACTGCGGTGTCCGTTCTTGTTGGTGGACACCTTCGAGAAGTCGTCGGGAGGTTTGCTCCAATCCCTTTCGCCGCCGGAACTTGCAGATCTCGTTCGTTTGACGCGGCAGCAAAAACTTGGCGTGGTGCTGGCCGGATCGCTCTCGGAGGAGACAATACCGCGAGTTCTTCCGCTGGAACCGGACTATGTCGCCGTTCGAGGGATGGTCTGTCGTGGTGGCCGCTCCGGTCCAATCGAAGCGGCGCGAATCGAGCGGTTGTTGCAGTTGCTTGAGGATCACTCGATCCGGAGCGTGAGCCGAATTGCTTGACAAATCCCTCCCGTAGGCCAATACTAAGAGCCTATCTCAAAACCGCCGGGGACTGGCTCATTTTGCGGAGTCTTCGGAGCAAAATGTGCCTGTCCCCTTCTCCTCGAGGTTTTGGGATAGGCTCTAAGAGCCTATCTCAAAACCGCCGGGGACTGGCTCATTTTGCGGAGTCTTCGGAGCAATATGTGCCTGTCCCCCTCTCCGCCAAGGTTTTGGGATAGGCTCTAAGCGTTTCAGGCGTGGTCATACAGCCTGATAGTCGGGATGAAGCGGTAGGTTGTCGGTTTCAAAGCTGCTCATCGTAAGGGAGACATTTCTCATCTCAAGCCCAGCAGGAGCAAGGCCGTGCCACAGTCCGTGTTGGAAGCAATCAAGATGGGTTTTTGGGACTACGAGCCCTCGGAGGTAGGGGCCGATCAGTTCGATGGCACGGACGCCATGCCGGGCACCTCGGAAAAATTGCAGACGCTTGCGGCGAGGGTCCAGCGGGGTTTGCCGTTGTGGCATCCATCCGACCGCAGCGACTTGGAAGACCCGCCGGTCCGATCGTTTCGATGAACGTCGCATCGCATCCGGATTGACGTAGCGGGGCGGACATGGCAAGTTATGGCTTGCTGAACGTCTTCATTCCGCCTGCACTCTCACATTTGAGGTGGCCCGCATGGATTCGGTCCTTGGCTTCGCGCTGCTCTTGATCGGTCAGGCGTCGGGCGCTGTCCCGTCGACCATTTCCCCGTTGACTCAGCCGGCACAGCCCGCAGCGGAAGAGGCGGCCCGGCCGGCTGCCTTACCGCCGATGTCGGCGACTTCGGCGATTCCCTCCAATTCGCCGGCCGAATTGGGCGTGGCCGGCCGCCGAGCGCTGCCGCCGGAAATGATCGGCGAGGCGCTGACGCTTCCGTCGGGCGGGGCGATTAGCGGACGCCGTGTGACCTTGTTGGAAGTGCTTGCCGGCGCGATACAGCAGCCGCGGCAGGCGGATATCGCGCACGCTTATTGGCAATTGGCCGTGGCGGTGGCGGAGTATCACTACGCCTACGACGAAAGTGCGGCGGTTGCACAATTCCAGGCGAGGCCCGAAGACGCGGCAATGCTCGAGACCGCGAAGTCGTCCGCCGCGGCGGCGCTGGATGCCGCTGAGGTCGACGTGATCGAGGCCCAAAGCGCTCTGGCGGAAGCGGCGATGTTGCCGGTGAATACCGCCTTTCCCTTGCCGGCCGATCCGCCGCACGTCGGCCCGTACCGAACGCAATTCGACGAGTTGTTTGCCATGCGGCCGGCGCCGGCGCGGGCGCGGTTGATCGACCGTACCCTTCCCGTCCGGCGTCGCGGGATTGACGCACGCGCCGGAGCGGTTCATGCGGCGGGCGACGCGCTGGAAGCGTTGGTCGACGCCTATCGCCAAGGACAGGTCGGGTTCACGGCGGTTCTGGCCGGCATGGGCCAGTTGGGACGCCAGCGACGGGCCTTGATCGCCGCCGTCGCCGACTACAATCACGATATCGCCGACTACGCGTTGTCCGTCGTCCCACCGGGCACCAGCCCGACGACACTGGTCGGTATGCTGATCCGCCCGTCCGATGATTCGCGGCAACCGGCCGGAAATCATTCGGCCGGACCGTTGCCGGCGGGCGTCGAGTCGTCCGAAGTGCGACCGGCCATGCATCTGGCGCCGGTGGACGGCGCCGCCGTTTCGCCACGCAAACGCCCCGGTCAGCCGACGCTTGCCCCGCCCCGTGAATCGGTGATGCCTGCCGAGGAATCGACACCGTTGACGGCCTCGTCCGATTCGGCTTTGGCGGCCGAATCCTCCGCTGCGGCGGCAAGCGGCGTAGACGTGCCCCAAGAGAAGTCCCCACCGAGCGCCGGAAATCCGGAAGCCGGGACGGCTCCCTCCGCCGACCGCCCCTCCACACCCGATGCTCAACCGTCGGACGGATTGGAGCGACCGTTGACGCCGCTGTCGGCGCTGCCGCCGGCAGGTCGTCAAACGGCGATGCGCCCGCCGACCGGAGCCGCCGCTGCGGAGCCGACTGCCGCGCTCTACCCGGCTCTTTCGGAGATGACGCCGCCGGTGCGGTGCAAGCAGTTGGCCGAGGCGCTCCATTGGGTGGACGATACTCCCAACGACGCCGTCGAGCCGATCGCACTGATCGATTTCCTTAAGGCGGTTCCAAGCAATCGGCGCGAAGCACTGGTCGGGGTCTACTGGCGCGCGCGGCAGAGGGTCGCCGAAGGGAAAGTACACGGCCAAACGGCAGCGTTTTACGAAGAACTGGAGCCTTTGGTGCTCGACCGCCGCCAAGAGCCGGGCGGCGCGGCGGCCATGCTCCAGGTCCGTGCCGGCAAACTGGCGGCCCAGAGCCGACGGCTGGAAGCCGAAGCGGAGCTTCTGGCCGCCGAGTTCCGGCTGAGGGAGGCCGCTGGACGTCCGCTTGACGGCGTCGGGATGCTGCCGATGACCCCGCCCCATGCCGGCCCGTACCTTCTCAAACTCGATTCGCAGCCGCCATCGGTCGTGCAGACCCGATTGATGCAGCGGCTGGCCGTCACGGTGCCCACGCTGGGCAAGAGCCTCCAGCAGCGAGCCGCGGCTGTCGTGTACGCGGATTCGGCCCGGGCCGGCGCCGTTGCCGGTTACCGCAGCGGCCATGGCAAGCTGGACGATTGCCTGATCTCGATCACTCAGCAGACCGATCAGACCCTGGCGTTTCTCGAAACCCTTACCGCGTACAACGAGTCGATCGCCCAATATGCGTTGGCCGTTCTGCCGCGGGATACACCGGCCGAGGTGGTGGCGAAGACGTTGGTTGTTGTGGAATAGGGCATGGTTCAAAAACGGGGACTGGCTCCGAGCGAAGCAGCTCCTGCCCGGTAGAAAACGCGGTTCGGCGAGGTGCCTGTCCCCGTTCTTGAACCATGCCTGGAATCGTGGAATAATTGCTGTGCAAAGGGACCAAACGATGTTGAAGCCGACGAAGAAAACCACCGTCCCCAGACGTCATTTCATGAAAGCCGCGATGGCAGCGGGGGTGGGATGTGTCGTTCTGCCCAGCGGCGTGCTGCGGGGCGCCGATGCGCCGAGCAACCGTCTGAACGTCGCACTGGTGGGCGCCTGGGGACGTGCAAAGGCGCATTTCAGCTCGATCGCCAGCGAGAACGTCGTCGCGCTGTGCGACGTGAACCAGGACCACTTGGCGCTGGCGGCCAAGGAGTTCCCTGGCGCCAAGCACTACGCCGACTGGCGCAAGTGCCTCGATCAGAAGGATTTGGACGCCGTCCTCTGCTGCACCACCGACCACACGCACGCCTTCGTTGCCACCTGGGCGATGAACCGAGGGCTGCACGTCTACTGCGAAAAGCCGTTGGCCAACAGCGTCGAGGAGGCCCGCCTGGTCCGCGAGACCTATCTGAAGAACCGAGACAAGCTGGCGACGCAGTGCGGCACGCAACGCCATGCGAAAGAAAACTTCAACCGGGTGCGCGAACTGATCCGCGACGGAGCGATCGGAGACCTGTCGGACGTTTACGTCTGGGGCGACCGCCAGATTCCCCGCCCCGGCTACCTGCCCGCGGAAGGCGATCCGCCCAAGTCGCTCGACTACGATTTGTGGATCGGGCCGTCGCCTTTCCACCCCTACAATCCCGGCTACTTCTCCGGCGCGCCCGGGGCAAACTGCCTGCAGTGGAACATGTATTGGGATTTCGGCAGCGGGCAACTCGGCGACATGGGCAGCCATACGATGGATCTCGCCTGGAACGCGATCGATGCCGGACTGCCGACCTCGGTCGAGGCGACCGGCGAACCGTTGAACCCGGAGGTCACACCGGTTGAGATGGCGGCGCATTTCCAGCACCCGGCCAATGATTGGCGGGGACCGATCACCGTTTCATGGTATCAAGGCGGCGCGATGCCCCGGTCACCCCGGCCGTACATCGATCTGACGAAGATCGGACACGGCGCGATGTTCAAGGGAACGAGAGGATTCCTGATCGCCGATTTCGACACGCGCTTGCTTGTCCCCCACGGCGACAACGCCGATTTGACCTATTACAAGCGTCGCGGCGCAGAGGATGTGATTCCCGCTCTGGGCCACTTCCAGAAGCAGTGGACCGACGCCTGCAAAGGCGACTTGAAGACCTCCTGCAACTTCGACTACAGCGGCAACCTGATCGAGCAGATGCTCCTTGGCCATGTGTCGTACCGGGCCGGCAAGAAGATCGAGTACGACGGCGCCGCGGGCCGCGTGACCAACGGTTCCGAAGCCGACGGCTTGCTCCGCCGACAGTATCGGCCCGGCTGGACGCTGAACGGATAGCTTGGAGCCTGTCCCAAAACCGTCGGGGACTGGCTCATTTTGCGGAGTCCTCGGAGCAAAATGTGCCTGTCCCCTTCTCCTCGCGAGGTTTTGGGATAGGCTCTTAGTGTAGGCGGGGCGCTCCGTAACCCGCCTTTGTCCGGATACTGTGTTTCCGGGTTACACGGCTACTGCTCGATCTTTTCCCGCGCCTGGTGAGCGACTCTCGCCAGGCGCGGATTGCCCTCGGCCTCGGCCTGCCGCAGGACGTCCACCGCAGGACGTGCCGCCGGTCCGATTTCGCCCAGCGCCCAGGCCGCCCGTTGGCGGACGGAGAGGTCGGCCGGTCCTGCGAGTACGTCGGCGAGGCCCGGTACGGCTTCGGCGGCGCCCTGTTTCAGCCGCCCCAGGAGTGTCGCTGCCCAGTAGCCCACGTCCGCGGAGGCATCGTTGAGTAGTTCAGCCAGAAGAAACGAATCCTCCAGCCGTGGCGGCCCCATCTCTTCCAAAGCAGCGACCACGTACTCTCGGATCTCTTCCGACTCGTCGCGGCAGGCTTTCACCAAATTGACTGCGGCGGGCCGTACTTCCGAGCCCAGACGCGAGAGTTGCTCGGCGGCCTCCAGCCGCCGTTGCCGATCGCCTGCGAACAGGTCGTCGACAAGCACGGACAGTTGTGTAGGCATCGTTTTCGTACCTGCAGGGTCAAAAAGGGGTCAGAACTATTTTCGTGCCTTATTCTCTGGAACGAGTCCTTTTCTCGGCCGGCCGCGCGGCCGGATGGTCAGGTCAAGTGCAAGTCGCTTCGCCAGCCGATCAACCCACGATGCATCGCCAAAAGGCAATCCGGTTTCGATGCTCCGGCGAATCGCCGCAAGTACCTCTTCTTCCGGCTCTTGGTGCATGTAGGCCGACCAGCGGCGACATCGCCACGCTGCCCGCACGGCTAACTGTTGGTACGACTCCACCGGATCCAACAGCGCGTCCGGACGGCCTTCGCCGTGCGCGCCAAAACTGCTCCAGCGATACTCTCCTGCCTGCTGCACCAGTTTCGCACGCAGGGGGTTGGCCTCCACGTAACGAAGCAACGTCAACAAATGCTCATCGTCCTGAACTACCGGGCTCTTGAACCGCCCCTGCCACACGTGCCCACCGCTGCCATGAAAGCGATGGTACCGCTGAGTGTGCGACACCAACAGGCTCTGCACCACTCTGCTGATGGTGCATGCCAGCGGGCGAATGACCAAATGGATGTGGTTCGACATGAGGCAGTAGCCATATAGTTCGAACGGCTTCCGCTGCTTCAGATCGCCAAGCGCCTTGAGAAAAGCAAGGTAGTCTCCCTCCGAAAAGAACACCGTTTGCCGATTGTTGCCACGGTTGATGACATGGTAAATCAGGCCGGCGTCGATGGGGCGCAATGGTCGAGGCATGGTGGCCTTCTACCACACCACCAACGCATCGTCAAGCGGCAATAGTCCTGCCCGTTTTCTGCTCCCTTTTCCGCCCTGGCGGAAAATCGTTTGGTGCTGGTCGACCAGCCAACAACCCCCAGAAACTTCTTAGAAGCCCTAACAAAACGGGGACTGGCTCCCGGCCAGTTATCGAAAAACGCGGGAGATTCAAACAAGGCGAGGGTGCCTGTCCCCGTTCTGTTAGGCTTCTTGGACACCCCGCTTTCGGCTGGCACGAACTTGCGATCGCGACCCGCAACCGAACCCCATTCGCCCCAGTTGCTTACGCCCCTGCGCCTCGCCCAAGTTAAAACGCAGAAAACCCGCCTTGTCGAAAAACTCCCCGCCCTCGCCACCAAGCCTGGCCGGCAAAACCGCACACCACGGTCAAGCAGCGGCCTTGCATTGCCTTGGCCCGGAAAAGAACGATTGACAACCCGCGCCGCACCCATCATGCTGCAACTGGAAAACTGGACGCATGTCCATCCGCGAAGCCGGCAACCCGATCCGCCTCCGACGTTTTCGGCTCCGAAGTTCATTGACAATTCGCGCACGGTTTGAAGAACCCCGGACTGGCTCCGAGCCGGAAATCCGCCGGCACGTCAGGAATACGTCTTGGCGACGTGCCTGTCCCCGTTTTTCTACCACAGGTCTGCACGGCAAGCCCGTTGCGCCCGCGCACGGTTTGCGGCGGACTCTCCAGCCGCTGCCAGTCGGTGGCCCTCCCACCCGCAAGCGCGTGGTGCCCAAACATGCTCCGATTTGAGAAATCGCCAACTTGGGCACCACAGCTACCTTGGGTGGCAAGGGGCTTCACGAAACTGGAAAAACGCCACCGTTGACCGCCACATTTCTCCCCCTGGATTCTGCGCAACGTCGTGCCTCCTTGCACCTTCGCATGGTCGTCCCGGCTCGCCCAAAGCAACGGCTCAAGAAGACAAAAAGTATCAGGAACTTTCGTGGCCTTCCTCGCGGCCGCATCGTCGTCTCAAGGCCGAGCCGCTTGACCATCCGCTCTGTCCGCCGCTCTCGGTTTCGACCAGCAATGGCGCGGCGCTTTCGCAGGAGAATTCACGGTCGGGTGCGGGAAGTGTCGCCGGCGGTGAGTTTGCAGGCTCGAGGTCCGTGGGCTGCGGTGGCCGGCGCGCCGGAGTGGGAAGAGGTGGCGTCGGTGATGAGTGGCCCGGCTCGGCCTCTTCCGGATCCGCCACGGCCTGTTGTTTCTGCTGCGCCGCGAGGAGTCAGCACAAGCGTCATGTCGGCGCAATCAGCCCGTAGCAGATCACGTGCCGGACCAGGTCCGCGGTGGTCGTCACGCCGAAGGAGTTCATCATTCGCGCCTGGTGGTCCGCGCTGATCCGCACGGAAATGTGTGGCAGCCCGGCGAATGGACCGCACCGGTGTCGGCACCGCGTCAACTCTGCAATCCGGAGGTGTCGAAGGAAAGCTTCTCGCCGGCTTTGATCATTTCCTCCCACGTCACGACGCAGCCCCGGTAGGCGGCCGTCCGGCCGAGCACACTCGTCAGGTTCGATCGGACGGACGGTGCGACCGTGGGATTGGCGCAATCCCCCTCCGTGACGGCGCGATGGAATTCCTCGATATTGTTTACCGCTCCCTCGGTGTAAAGATTCTGCAGCGTGCCGCCTTCATAGGGTGTCTTGCCGCGAATCGATACGTCGCCGAAATAATTGGTATCGATGAACCCCTGATCCCCGTACGCCCGGCAGCGGATGGCGTCGGGAATGCCGGGAACGCACTTGATCGAAGTGAAGGTGAGCACGACGTCTTCGGGAAACCAATAGGTCACACTGAAGTGATCCCAGATATCGCCGCTGGTGCGGATCTTCCGGCCACCTGTGCCGAATGCCCGCACGGGATCCTTGTCGAGAATCCAGGTGGCGACGTCCAACGCGTGAATGTCCTGCTCGACGATTACGTCTCCCGAAAGCGATACGTGGTTCTCCTGTATCCCAAAGACGGCAACAGAGAAGAGGAACC
>JAAYEH010000565.1 GCA_012728855.1 Rhodopirellula sp.
GTCGCAAATGGAGGTTTTCCGCGAGGTTGGAGGTTGCCGCGACGGTGCCTGTCCCCTTTCCCGGGCGGACCAACTCGATGGCCCGTTGAAAAGGGGACAGGCACCGAGCGGCAGGCGTTTCCTCGGCCGTTCCGGGCCAAAACCACGCTCGGAGCCAGTCCCCTTTTCAACTCCGTTTACAGTTTGAGTAAAAAGAACAAGTTGGCCAATCGTGGCAGGTAAGTCAAGCGTTGTCCGCCAAGCGTTATGCCGACTATTGACCATGCGATGATCCGGAAATCCAAGCGGCGGGACCGGCTGGCCCGTTGGCTGATCACGTTGGGTGGCGTGACGATCATTGCCAGCGTCGTGGCCATACTGTTGCTGATCGTCGGCGTGACATTTCCGCTCTTTCTTCCCGCACGCTCCCAGACGCTGGCGCGGACTCGCCTGCCCGCCGAGGTATCGCCCACCGACGTGATGGCGCTGGGAGTGGAACTTGGCGTGGGAGAGCGCGCCGTCGAAGCGCTGGTGGCCTATGTGGTGGGGCGGGACGGGTCGATCCGGTTTCTCGATCTACAACAAGGCGGCAGCGTTCTGAAAAGGGAAAGTCTTGTGCCGCCCGGGGAAGGCGGCGCGGTAGCGGACCTTCATCTGGTCGCTGTCGAACGGTACAACGGATCGCTTCATACCCTTTTGTGGTCCGACGGCTCCGTCTCGCTGGTCGATGTTACCGCGGTGCCCGAATTCGACCCGCAAGGCCGTCGCTTGATGAGTTACTCGGTACGCCGCATGGCCGGGTCGCCATCGAGCGGCGGGCCGACGCCCACGGCGGCCTTGATGCGGATCGACGACGACGGCAACGTGACCTGCGTGCGGCTGTTGCCCGGAAATCGCCTTTCCGTCGAGAGAGAGATTCGCGAGGAGGACTTGCTCGGAAACGTCCGCTCGCAAACCAGGCGGACCGTGCTCGATGAGAACTTTCCGGGAAACATCACGGCGTTGACGATGGACACGGCAGGAGCGACGCTTTATGCGGGCACCGACGCCGGCAGGATCCTGCGGTGGGAGATCGACGAATCCGGCAGGGCCGAGAACAAGGAAATTGTCCAGGCTTTCCGCGACAAACGGACGATTACGAGCCTATCGATGGTGCTGGGCGACGTCTCGCTCGCCGTGGGCGATTCCAAGGGAGGGCTCTCCTCCTGGTTCGAGGTCGGAGCCGGCGGCAATCGGCGGCTGCAACTCGTCCATCGACTGCGGTCCCACACCGCGGCCGTTGCCGAGATCCACGCGTCGCAGCGAAACAAAGGTCTGTTGAGCCTTGGCGAGGACGGCGGCGTGCATCTCGACTACACCACCAGCGAGCGCCACCTGCTGGCGTTGAACGAAGCCGGCGCGCCGCTGCGGTCGGTCGGCTTCTCATTGCGAGGCAATGCAGTCGTCGCCTTGGCCGCCGACGGCGAACTGGCGGCGTGGCAGATCGACAACCCGCACCCGGAAATCAGTGGGAAGACGCTCTTCGGCAAAGTCCTTTACGAGGGCTATAGCGAGCCGGACTACGCCTGGCAGACGACCGGCGGCGCCGAGTTCGAACCGAAGTTCAGTCTGGCGCCGATCCTCTTTGGCACGATCAAGGGAACCTTCTACGCCATGCTGTTGGCCGCTCCGTTGGCGCTGTTGGGGGCGGCCTACACCAGCCACTTCACCACCCCGGCCTTCAAGAGCATGGTCAAACCGGTTGTGGAAGTGATGGCGGCCATCCCGTCGGTGGTGATCGGATTCCTTATCGCCCTCTGGCTGGCGCCGATTATCGAGCGTTGGATCCTGGCCGTCTTCGCGAGCATGGCTACGGTGCCGCTGGCCTTCGTGGTGTTCATGCTGGGGTGGCAGGTATTGCGGAGGCACGATTGGGCGAAGCGGATCGAAACGGGCTACGAATTCCTGGTGATGATTCCGGTGCTGGTAGTGGGATTCGGATTGGCGATTGCCGCCGTTCCCTTTCTGGAAGAGGCATTGTTCGACGGAAACTTCAAGCTCTGGCTGCACGATGCGCTCGGAGCGCGCTACGATCAGCGCAACTCGATCATCATCGCCTTCGGCTTGGGGTTCGCCGTGATCCCGATTATCTTCTCGATCGCCGAGGATTCCCTTTCCAGCGTACCGCACAATCTCACCGCCGCGTCGATGGCGTTGGGCGCCAGCCGTTGGCAGACGATGTGGCGCGTGGTACTCCCCTCGGGAAGTCCCGGCATTTTTGCCGGCACGATGATCGGTTTCGGCCGCGCGGTGGGCGAGACGATGATCGTGCTGATGGCAACCGGAAACACCCCCATCCTCGACTGGAGCCCCTTCAATGGAATGCGGACCCTCTCGGCGAACATTGCCGTGGAAATCCCCGAAGCCCCGGTCGGCGGCACCCTGTATCGAGTCTTATTCCTATGTGCAGTTCTTCTATTCATTCTGACGTTTCTCCTGAACACCGTCGCGGAGCTGGTCCGCCAACGTCTGAGGAAGCGGTACGGTCGGCTGTAGACCACCGCGCCCGCGGCAAGCGATTCTGGAAACAGGGCGAGCCGATGGTCTGGGCGACCGGCGCCGCCTTGGCCGCGGTGCTGCTGCTGACGGCAGTCCTTCTCACTGTAGTCGTGTACAACGGGGTGGGGGTCTTCTGGCCGGAATCGGTCGCCCTGGTGAAGTTCGACGACGGCACGGCCGTGCTGGGCGTCCGCATCCGCAGCGAAGTCAATCCCGACACCGACATTCGGACTGTGCAGTTCAAGACCGGCAATCGCGAATTGGATCCGGCGCGGCAGGATTTCCACTGGTATCCAGCCAAAGAGATTCGCGAGATCACCTGGCCCGAGGACGTGTTTGTTGTGGAACGGCTGGAGAACGGCAATTTCTACGGTATCTTGCAGGAGGTCAACGCGCCCAATCTCGACGTGCCCGCCGGAGGTGTGTTGAAGGATCGATTCCTGGCGGCGCTGGATGCCGCCCGCCGGAAAAAGGCCGCCGAGATCGATCCCTTGGCGCAGAAGCTTTCCACGTTGAGCGATGAACTCCAGTCAATCCGCTATGCGGTGCTCCGCGCCGAGTACCGGAGAGACCGGGCACTGGAAGGCTCGCCGCAAGGAGCGCCCGGTTTGGCGACACCGGCCTTGGATGCCGAACTCGCCAGGCTGGCAGCGAGGGAAGAAGCATTGAAGGCCGAGTCCGACGCGATGGTGTCGCGGCAGCAGGACGAAGTCGAAGCGTTGCGGCGGAACTCGGCCATCTTCCGCACGGCGGCGGGAGCGACCAAGACGATTCCGTTGGTCGAAATTGTGCGACCCTACACGCCCAACGCCATGGGGCTGGCGGAGAAAATCGCCCACTATTTTGCGAAGATCGGCGAGTTGCTCAGGGAGAATCCGCGCGAGTCGAACACGGAAGGCGGACTGTTTCCCGCCATTTTCGGCACCGTGATGCTCGTGTTCCTGATGGCGATCACCTGTTTTCCTCTCGGTGTGCTCGCCGGCGTTTACCTGGGAGAATACGCCAAAGAGGGACCGCTGGTGCGGACGGTCCGCATCGCCGTCAACAATCTCGCGGGGATACCGTCGATCGTCTACGGGATTTTCGGGCTGGGTTTCTTCGTCTACGGGGTGGGCGGCCTGATCGACCATTGGCTCTTCCCGGAACGCGTGGCCAACAACATGCCGACCTACGGCACGGGCGGCATCCTTTGGGCAAGCCTCACCCTCGGTTTGCTCACCGTTCCCGTAGTGATCGTATCGACGGAAGAGGCTCTGCGGACCATTCCGCGGGGGCTCCGCGAAGGTTCCTACGCGTTGGGCGCCACCAAGTTCCAGACATTGTCGCGCGTGCTGTTGCCGATGGCATCGCCGGGGGTGATGACCGGCTTTATTCTGGCCATGGCCCGCGCCGCGGGGGAGGTAGCTCCGTTGATGATCACCGGGGTGGTGAAACTGGCGCCCGACCTGCCGATGGATGGTTCGGCCCCCTATTTCCACTTGGACCGCAAGTTCATGCACCTTGGCTTTCACATTTACGATATCGGCTTTCAGTCGCCCAACGTGGAGGCGTCGAAGCCGATGGTTTATGTGACCACCTTGCTGCTGTTGTTGATCGTGCTCTCGATGAGCAGCCTGGCAATCTGGCTGCGAAACCGCATGCGCAAACAATTTCAATCGCGAAGCATCTAGTGTAAAATGCAACTGATTCCCAATTCCGTTACGGGAAAGCCGCTGATGGACCCCCCGAAAGCCCCGCTCGCCGAGGACTTTACCCGTGCAACGCCGCCCAGGACGATCGTGAAGCCGACGGACCATGCTCCGCGGATCATCGGCGACGCGATTGTCCGATCGGAGCATCTCTATCTCTACTACGGCGATTCGGAAGCCCTCACCGACATTAGCATGGACTTTCCCCGCAACCAGGTGACCGCGCTGATCGGCCCGTCCGGTTGTGGAAAGTCGACCTACCTCCGCTGCCTGAACCGGATGAACGACTTGATCGACAGTGTGCGGACCGCGGGCAGCATTCGGTTCGACGGAGAGGACGTGCTCGACCCGGCCATCGACGTCATCGAGTTGCGGCGGCGGGTGGGTATGGTGTTCCAGAAAGCCACTCCGTTCCCGAAATCGATCTATGAGAACGTGGCCTACGGGCTGCGGATCGCCGGGGTCTCCGCCCGCAACACGCTGGACGAGACCGTCGAACGGAGCCTGAAGCGGGCCGCCCTCTGGGATGAAGTCAAGGATCGCCTGCAGGAATCGGCGCTGGGGTTATCCGGCGGCCAGCACCAGCGGCTGTGCATCGCGCGGGCGATCGCCGTCAACCCTGAGATTATTCTGATGGACGAACCGTGCTCGGCGCTCGACCCCCGGTCGACGACGCGGATTGAGGACTTGATTGCCGAGTTGCGGGGAGTGTATACCATTATTATCGTGACTCACAACATGCAGCAGGCGGCCCGGGTGTCGGACTACACGGCGTTTCTCTACGAGGGAGTGCTGATCGAGTTCGGGCCGACGAAACAGTTGTTCACGAATCCCGAGAAGAAACAGACGGAAGACTACATCACCGGGCGGTTCGGCTGACGCGCTGGGCACGGAGCCGGGCAAGCGGCCGACCGGTCTTGCCACCGCGAGCAATGATTCAGGAAGAGTGCTATGTCCGTACACCTGCAGCGAGAAATCGAACGGCTCAAGAAGAGTGTCTTGTCTCTCTGCGCCCTGGTCGAAGAACAGGCCCAAATCGCCGTGCGAGCCCTGTTGGACCGCGACGAAGAGGCTGCCCAAGAAGTGCAGCGCCGCGACATTGACATCGACCAGCGCGAAGTCGAGGTTGAGGAGGACTGTCTCAAGATCCTCGCGCTGTACCAACCGGTGGCGGCCGATCTCCGCTTCATTATTTCCGCTTTGAAGATCAACAACGACCTGGAGCGGATCGGCGATCTGGCGGTGAACATCGCCCGCAAAGCGGCCACCTTTGCCGGGCTGCCGCCGATGGAGATTCCCTTCGACTTAAGCGGCATGTGGCTGAAGGTGCAAAGCATGCTCCGCGACTCGATCGACGCTTTGGTGAATCTCGACGCGATGCTGGCCAACGACGTCTGTGGTCGTGACGACGAGGTCGACCGGATGAAGCACGATTTCCGGTATCGCGCCGAGGAGATGATCCGCGTCGATCCGGAGAAGACGTCCACCCTGTTGACGTTGGTGGCCGTTTCGCGAAACCTGGAGCGGATTGCCGACCACGCTACCAACATCGCCGAGGACGTGATCTATATGGTCCAGGGCACGATCGTTCGCCACGTGACGGTCGAGGACGACGAAATCGATCCGATCCGGCCGCGGTGATCCTCCTCACCCTACTGGTGGCGGCCGGGCTGCCGAGGTATCGGCCTTCCTGGCCGGTGGTTGAACGAAAAAGGGCGGCCGGCGGGCCGATGACCGCCGACGCGCCCTTTCGAGCATTCCCTCAACATCACTTTCCGCAGCCGACCGCGGCGCCGCAGCACGTCGGCTGCTCGCAGCAGACTGGGGCGGGCTTGCGGACACAGACCGGTACCTGGATCGTCTTCGGCACCATCTGGCACACCTGGACCGGTACGACCTTTTCGACCTCGTAAGGCACACACACCGTATACGAGCGAGTTGCCTGGTACGGCACGCACTTGTACGTGGTTACCGGCCGGGTCTTGGTGACGACCTGCGGAACGCAGACCGTCTCGTTGCAGACCTTGCTCCGCACTTCCGGCACGTAATCGCACAGCGTCACGTTGCAGGTGCGAACCTCGGGGCGGCAGAGCGTGACCGTGTAGCTGCAGGGCTCCTCGAACATTGTGGGCGTCATGCACGTCACGGGAACTTCGCGCTGGACGATGTTCGGCACCCAAACCTTCCGTGTCGGCGGCGCGCACGCCGGGGCGCAGCACGCCGGAGCGCAGGCCGCGGGAGCACAAGCAGCCGGGGCGCAGGCCGCCGGGGCGCAGACGGCCGGTTGGCAGACCTGCTCTTCCCAGTGGCCTTGGTCCTCGCAAACCGTCTTGGTGGTCGTCGTGGCCACCATCTTACAGACTTTGCGCGTGCCCTGGCGGACCTCCGTGTAGGGAACCATTACCGTGTACTGCCGGGTTTCGGTCCGCGGTACAACTCGACAGACGGTGTATTGAACCGTCCGCTGTCGGACCTCGGGCACCATGACCGTACACTGGTACGTCTCCATGTGCGTCTCGGGAACCTGCTGGTAGCAAGTCTCCGTACACTGACGGACTTCCGTCCGGTAACAGACCTGCTTGACCGTCCTCTGCTCCGTAGCCATCACCGGGCACATCACAGTCTTCTCGACGTACTGGATTTCCGTCTCGCAGGGCGCACACTGGCAGACCGGCTGAGAGCAACACCGACCGGCCTCAGCCGGAACGGCTGACAAAATCACTGCCGCAACCATCAGTAACAATCCAAAGCTTCGCACTGGCCAACCCTCCTAATATCTCGGGTGTCGTTGAAAGTGGGGAAAACGGGTCAACTCTGCCGATTAGTGGAATCGATGCTAGCAACGATTGCAATACCCCAAGAGAGCTATTGTCGGCTCAGGATGTGGGGGAGCGTTTTCGAACCGGCTCTTCAGTTCCTAACGCTGGCTGGGCCCGCAACCCAGCGTAGCCTGACTCTCTGAGTCGGGTCGATCGGATCCATCACTTCCCGACTCGGAGAGTCAGGCTACCACGATGCGCGCACAGCGCGTGGATGTTACGAACAGAGACTCGAGCACGGCCTTCGGCCGCAGTCCAAGTCGTTTAACCGCAACGGCCAACGGCCTGCGCGGGATGTGCAACTACCCCCCGCCCAGCAGACTTCCCGCTCAATCAGGCGGTTCTCGGAAATTCTTCCTCGCCGACCGATACAAATCACTCTCTTTGTGGTTTAATGGGAAGCGTTGTTGCGGTAATCTGTCGGAGATGCCGAGCGACGGTGTGCCCTCCCGACCACGACCCACCTGGCCAGGCAGTTACCTCCCTCCTCCGAATGTTGCGGTGCGAAGTGGCCACGGTACGTCAGGCTTTCCAGGCTGACAATAACGAAGCCCTCCTTTCTTCGAGCCAAGGTCATCCGTCATGAAAACGAGTGCGTATTGGATGCTGATGCGACAATCGCTGGTTCTGGCAGCGATCTCTGCGGCCCCAGTCGTTGGGGCCGAAGCCGGGAAGCAGTCGCCGCAGGAGGTCTTTGAGAGTTCCGCCCCGGTGAAGCCCGCCGGCGAGATCGACAAGCTCGTTCTGGCTAAACTTTCGTCGCTGGGGATTCAGCCGGAACTCTGCTCCGACGCCGTGTTTGTCCGCCGCGCGTATCTCGACGTGATCGGCGCCCTGCCCACCGCCGAAGAGGCCAGGCAATTCATCGACGATCCGGTTACGAAAAACAAACGCCGCCTGCTGATCGATCGCCTGTTGGAGCGGGAGGAATTCGCCGATTACTGGGCGATGAAGTGGGGCGACATCCTTCGGATCAAGGCCGAGTTTCCGGTCAATCTCTGGCCCAACGCGGCCCAGGCCTATCACCGCTGGATTCGTGCGGCGCTGGCCGACAACAAACCTTACGACCAATTCGCCCGCGAGTTGCTCACCTCCGGCGGCAGCAATTTCCGCGTGGGACCGGTGAATTTCTACCGTGCCATCCAAAACAAGACTCCCGAGGGCATCGCCACCGCCGTCGCCCTGGCGCTGATGGGTTCGCGCGCCGATTCCTGGCCGAAAGAGCGGTTGGAGGGCATGGCCGTCTTCTTTTCGCAGGTTGGCTATAAGCCGACAAGCGAATGGAAGGAAGAGATCGTCTTCTGGGATCCGTTGGGTTCCGCCGCCATCGCCACGAACGTCGTCCCCGGTCAAGACAAGGTCACCGTCGCCCCGGCGGTCGCCGATCCAGCGGAAGAACCCGCGAAACTCGCCAAGATCGAACCGCTGGAGGCTGTCTTCCCCGATGGAACCCCCTGCAAACTTGCTGCCAACCGCGACCCGCGGGAAGCTTTCGCCGATTGGCTGATTGCGCCCGAGAATCCCTGGTTCACCCGCGCTATCGTCAATCGAGTTTGGGCATGGTTGCTGGGGCGAGGCATCGTCCACGAGCCGGATGACATCCGGGACGACAACCCGCCGAGCAACCCGGCGCTGCTGGCCTATCTCGAAAAGGAAATGGTCGCCGGCGGCTACGACATGAAACGCCTCTACCGGTTGATTCTCAATTCCCGCACCTATCAGTTTTCCTCGATGCCTAGCTTCGATAACCCGGAAGCTGTTGCCAATTTCGCCGCTTATCCGTGCCGCCGGTTGGATGCCGAGGTGCTCATTGATGCGATCAACAAGGTGACCGGCACGACGGATCTCTACACCAGCGCGATCCCCGAGCCCTATTCGTATATTCCCAAGGACATGCCCGCCGTCGCCATCGCCGACGGCAGCATCACCAGCGCTTTCTTGACGCTTTTCGGCCGCCCGGCGCGGGCCACAGGAATGGCCAATGAACGCGACAACAAGCCGGTTCCCCCGCAATGGCTCCACTTGTTGAATTCGAGCCATATCCAGCAAAAACTCGAACGAAGTACCCCTCTGAAAGCAATCTTCAACTCGGGCCGCAAACCGGCTGAAATCCTCGAAGATCTTTACCTCACCATTCTTTCGCGTCGCCCCACCAAGGATGAGGCGAAGACCGCGCTGGAGTATTATCAGGCGACGAAGTCGAAGCGAGACGCGGCGATCGACCTAAGCTGGGCATTGATCAACAGCACCGAGTTTCTTTATCGGCACTAATCCTGGCGCTGCTACGCAGGACGAAAAACTACGGGTCCGTTCGGATATCATGAAAGGAAACAGTAGACCATGAGTGCGAACTACCACCGAATCGATGCGGATCGGATTTCTCGACGTGAGGCGATGCGCCTAGGCATTGCCGGCGCGGGGGGATTGCTCGCTGCCCAGCGTTTCGGCTCCGCGGCCCTGGCGGCTCCGGCCGAACCGGCAAAGGCTCCCGCCAAGGCCAAATCGGTGATCCAGATCTTCCTGTGGGGCGGGATGTCGCACAACGATACCTGGGATCCGAAGCCGGAGGCGGGCCGCGAATACATGGGCGACTTCGGCCAGGTGGTTCCCACCAACGTCGACGGCATCCGGCTCGGCGCCCTCTTCCCCGAGTTGGCGAAACAGGCCGACAAGTTCTCGCTCATCCGCAGCATGACTCATCGCAACAACGGCCACGAGACGGCGGCCTACTTGATGCAGACCGGCCACATGCCCGGCGAGCGGCTGGCGTATCCGAGCGTGGGGGCGGTCTTCGCCTTGCACAAGTCGGCCGAATACAAGGGGATGATTCCGCCCTACGTGGTGCTGACGCAAGCCCAGGGACGCTTTTCCGAAGAAGGGTTTTTGGGACCGAAATACAAGCCGTTCGCGACAGGAGGCGACCCCAACGCAGCGCGCTTCGAGGTCGAAGGCGTGATTGCCCGCGGCATCACCGATGATCGGCAAAAAGCGCGGCGCGAATTGCTCGGCAAGTTGAACACCATGTCCAACGCCATGACGGCCAACCCCCAGGTGGCCATCGCCGAAGAGACCAAGGAAACGGCCTACGAACTGATCTTGGGTTCCGGCAAGGAGGTCTTCGACCTTTCCAAGGAAAAACCGGAATTGCGCGATCGCTACGGGCGGCACACCTTCGGGCAGGAATGCCTGGTGGCGCGGCGGCTGGTCGAAACGGGCGTTCCTTATGTCGTCATCAATTATCCCGGCGGCTGGGACACCCACAGCGGGCACTTCGAACGGATGCGGCGCCAATGCCCGCAATTGGATCAAGGGTTGGCCGCTTTGCTGGCCGATCTCCACGACCACGGCCTGCTGGAGAGCACGCTGGTCTGGTGCTGCGGCGAGTTCGGACGGGGGCCGAAGGTCGACTGGCAGCCGCCGTGGAACGGTGGCCGCAATCATTACGGCAACGTCTTCTCCGTGCTGGTTGCCGGCGGCGGATTCAAAGGCGGTTGCGTGGTCGGATCGTCGGACGCCACCGGCGCGGAAGTGAAAGACCGGCCGGTCTATCCGGTGGATCTGCTGGGCAGCATCTACCATCTCGCCGGCATCGACCCCAATGGCAAGCTCCCGCATCCCATGGGCTTGGACGCCCACATCCTTCCCGCCCCGTCGGACACGGTGAAGTCGGCCGGGATTCTGACAGAGATCATGTAACCTGAGACAGAGGAGCCGTTCATGAATCGAGTTCACTGGCTGGCGGTCTTGAGCCTGGCCGGCTTGCTGGCCGCGCCGCAGGCAGTGCAGGCCCAACGCAACGCGTATATCGGCTATGTCTATCCCGCCGGCGGTCAGCAGGGAACCACGTTCCAAGTCAAGCTGGGGGGCCAATCTCTCGACGGCGTCGACGGCGCGGTAATCACCGGCAACGGGGTTTCGGCCAGGTTGGTCAAATACTACAGCAAAATGGGGCCCCAGGAAATGACGCTGTTGCGCGAGCAGGTGAACCTGTTGAAACGCAACAAGTCGGGCAAGCGGGTCAAGCCCGCTGAAGACATGATGATGGAAGCCGGCGCAGACAAAACACCCGCGGCGAAGGGAAAGGACAAGGCCACGCTGGAAATGATCGAGAAGATCGAAGACCGGATGAGGGAATACGTCAACCGGCCGGCCTGCGCGTCGATCTCCAGCCTCGTGTATCTGGAAGTCACCGTGGCCCCCGATGCCGAGCCTGGCCCGCGGGAACTGCGTCTAACCACGCCGCGAGGGGTGTCGAACCCGATGGCTTTCCACGTCGGGCAGTTTCCCGAAACGGCCCGCAAGCCGATGAAGACCAGCGACTTCCAGGTGCTGGGCAAGGAGGGACTCGCTCAGCGCAAGCGGCCGGAAGAGGAAGTTGAAATGCGGATCACCGTGCCGTGTACGGTGAACGGGCAGATCGCCTCCGGTGAGGTCAACTACTACCGCTTCGAAGCCCACAAGGGTCAGCGGTTGGTCTTCTCCACGCTGGCGAGGCAGTTGGTTCCCTACATCGCCGACGCCGTCCCCGGTTGGTTCCAGCCAGTGCTGACGCTCTACGACGCCGACGGCAAGGAAGTGGCCTACAACGACGACTATCGCTTCAAGCCGGATCCGGTCCTCTACTATGAAGTTCCCAAGGACGGCGAATACGTCTTCACGATCACCGACGCCATCTTTCGCGGCCGGGAGGATTTCATCTACCGCGTTACCGTCGGCGAGACCCCGTTCGTAACGAGCATCTTCCCGCTCGGCGGCAAAGTGGGCACGGCGCCGACCTTCGAGATGAAAGGTTGGAATCTCGACGCGACCGAACCGGTGCTGCCGGCGACGGACGCGGCGGCCGGAGTTCATTTCATCGCCGCGCGGAACAAGGACGGGATCGTCTCCAATCTCGTGCCATTTGCGCTGGGCACGTTGCCCGAGTGCGTCGAGAAGGAATCCAACAACGATCCCTCCAGCGCCCAGAAGGTGAAGCTCCCCATCGTCGTCAACGGCCGTGTCGATCGCGCGGACGACTGCGACGTGTTCGAGTTCAGCGGTCGCGCCGGGCAGACGGTTGTCGCGGAAGTCTTCGCGCGACGACTCGATTCGCCGTTGGATTCGGTGCTCCGTGTCACCAACGCCCAAGGCGAAGTGTTGGCCTTGAACGACGACCACGATTCTCCTGCCAGCGGACTGAACACGCACCATGCCGACTCGTACCTGACGGGCAAGCTGCCCGCCGACGGAAAATACTACGTTCACCTCGGCGACGCCGCCCGCAACGGCGGCGACGCCTATGGGTATCGGCTGCGGATCAGCGCGCCCCAGCCCGATTTCGCGTTGCGGATTGTCCCTTCCAGCGTCGCCTTGCGAGGCAAGAACCCAACGAACCTCACCGTCTATGCCATTCGCAAAGACGGCTTCACCGACACGATCAAGGTCGGCCTGAAAGATCCGCCCCCTGGTTTTTCGGCCGCGCCGGTTTCTCTGTCAAAGAACCAGACCGTGGCGAGATTGGCCGTGAAAGCCGATTGGAAGGCAACGAACAAGCCGGTAACCCTCGTTGTCGAAGGCAGCGCAAAGATCGGAGACCGGGAAGTTGCCCACGAAGCCGTGGCGGCGGAAGACCGAATGCAGGCATTTCTCTGGCGGCATCTCGTTCCCGCCGAGGAGTTGAAAGCCCTGGTTTACAGCCCATCCGTCGATCCGCCCGCCGCGCGAGTGGCGAACGAAGCTGCCATTAAGAAAAAGGCCGAAGCGATCGCGGCCAACGCGAAGGAGACATTCAAGTTCACCAAGCGTCAAGTCGCCGGACGGCTGAGACAGCTCAAACTTCTCTACGAGGAGTGGCTGCTTACCGACGATTTCTACGAAGACAAGGTCGCCGAATGCGAAGCGGCCAACGGGGGTTCGTAGAGACGGCTGGTTGGCAAAGGAACGCGGGCGAGGCTGCGAACATCGGAAAACCGATGCACCGCAGCCTCGCCCGCTTTCTTGGAGTGCGCACGACTTGTCGTCGCTTTCTTTGCCGTTCTTTTCCGGCCCTTGTCTTTGCGTTTCAATACCGCGGGAGACAGTCGTCCGCCATGAGGAATTTGGCGATTATCGCATCGCGGGTTCTTGATGTCTCTTTCACCACGGCCGTCACGGTTGCGAGGCAAATCGGCCAGCGGTTGGATTCACCTTCGGGTGTCCGTGATGCCGGTTCCATACTTGCCCAGCCGGGGCATCGATTCTCCGGGCCGTTGCCCGGCGTCCAGTCGCGCGGGGCAATCTGCCCAACGCCCGCTTCATTCCTTCCCGATAGTCTCCATCCTACCATCCTCACTGGGGGCAAGCAAGGCAACCGGTGTCGCCGACTGAGCCGAACCAGCCCCGTGCGGTTCCGGCGCACGCTCACTTCGCCAATTTCTCGGTAGCAACCGCACCGGCAGTGGCTCCGGAACTCCGATTCATCTCCAGCCGCTCCATGGCGGGCAACTCCAGTTCGGCCAGGTGAGCGGCGGACTTTTTGGGTCTGAAACCCTGGCATGGTTCA
>JAAYEH010000566.1 GCA_012728855.1 Rhodopirellula sp.
AGCCCGACTCCGTTTCGCCAGGCAAGATGAGTCTAGCACCGAAAACAAGCAGAACGAAGGACACACGAGGAACTCTCTCACAAAACTGCCCCAAAAAATTCCACTTGAATACCGAGCCAAGACACTGTCGGCGGCGCCGAAACGTGCGCCAATCCGAGGATTTGCCTACGGGCTCGATCGTTACCGTATGCCGGGTGGGCCTTGCCAACATCGTGCCAACGTGCCGCGGTGGCAAGAGCCTCCCACGGAACTTCGGCGTCGAGCGGTTCGAAACAGCCAGCCAGGCGGCGTGCAGACGCGGCGACCTGGAGGAGGTGGGGCGTCAGTTCGACCGGCGTAGCCTCCTCTTCCTCGTCCATCGCCGCCAATTCTTGTGCAAGTGCGACATGAACTGGCAGACGGGGCATTGGTTTGTGTTCGCCGTCGCCCGTCCAGCCCAGCAGTGCGTCGTAGCCACCCGCATCGCGGTGCAAGAGCAACACCATTCCCGGACGAAGGACCGCGGGCTGCATCGCCTGCCACTCTCGTTCCAATGGATCCCACCGCCAAGCCTCTTGGTTCTTCAACTTCTTCACGAACTCTCGCGCTTGCTGAATCCCAACGGCACACAGTTCTTCGCGCCCCGGGCCAGGAAAACAGCCCGGCTCCGCAGGGGGCGATTTCGCGAACTCGCGCCAGAAGAACTGCACGTCGTTGTCGTCCGAGTCCCGGATGTAGCGCGATACATCGAGGTCGTTGCCGCTAAGATCCGGTGTCGTGTCCCAGAGTTCGAGAAGGTCTTTGCAACGAACCGTATGCACGATGATCGGCGGTTCACGATGCTCGACGGCGGCAAGCGAAATGAGTCCCACGTCATCCAGATCGGCTAGGTAATCACGAGCCGGTTCGAGTTCCGAAAAGCAGTACGCCAGGCGTCGCGGAGTGCTTTGGCGAATCGCCTCTTCGGGGTGCTCGCGCCGGCGATATAACCAGCCGAGGACCAAAGTCGCGGATTTTCCGAGTCCCGTGGAGACGGGCAGCAAGGCTGGTAGTTTCGTGGAGGTCGCAAAGCGACGTTGGTACGGGTACGGCTTGGCGCCGGCGGTTGCGTGAGTGAAGAAGTCATCGAAAGTCATTGCAGCGGTCTCCCAACGCGTCCTACTACTTGAGTGATCGGACCCTGAACAAGCTCCTGCGACACTTCCGCGCGGCGAGGAGACGATTTGGCAGCCGAGCATACGCGGCCGCCGCATTTCGATAGACGTCGATCAAAGTCGCGTTCGTGCTTGGCATCTTCCTTCCTCGAATTCCGGACCCAAGGAATCAACTCGGTGCGTGCGAATCCGAAACTCCGCACGCACCGAGTACGGAGAATGGTCGCGACTATTTTGGACGAGTCGCGAGGCCCCGGTAGTCGCCGGCACTTCGAGGCAGGCCTCCGCGATCCTGCCCGCGTTTACGCAGCGTGATCAGGCGGCGTAGGATGACGGACGAAGGCTGTCGCTCGCCGATCGGCAGTCGCTCGTTGACGGATCGCGCGAAACCGGCGGCTTCGTCAAGATCTGTCAGAATGTCGTCGACGGACAACCCACGCTCGAGATACCCGAGATAGCGAGCTGCCACGTATCCTATCCAGGGCTGAATTGCAGACACTTGCGCGCATGAATACACTCTCCCTGCCCCTCAAGGATGAGGTGGCCGGGCTTGCCAAGACAAAAAAGGGAGTGGTTTAAGGTGGAGTCTGGAGTTGCTGTTGTGGGGCGTTGCGGAGCGGAGTGAGCGCAGCGAACGAAGCGGAGCAACGCCCCACAACAGCCGCGAACTCGTACTCCTCATACACCCGCCTGGTACACGCCCCACGCGACACCCCGGCGGCGGGGCGTGGCTAGTCGGTACGACGGATTACGGCACGGTAAAGACCACCAACGCCGCAACCACGCGGCGGTGTCTTCCCCGCGCTGACAGGCATTGCCTGCCTCCAGGTCAGAATTGCGGTGGTGGCATCCGTGCCGCAAAACGCGACATCCTTCGCGGCGGCCCATAACGGGCTCTCCCGGCGCAAACCTCCCGGAACGTCGATCGACGTCTCAGACTTGCCGATAAGCCGTTGCCCGCGAGAGTGCGGGCGATGCAGTTACGTTAGCCGAAAACCCTCCTCTTTGCAAGCAGTCATTACCCCATCGCAGTTCCGATCCGCGCGCGATGGGCATGATACTGCTATGATCGGTGGGAAAACGATCCAGGCCGGGAGGGGAATCACGAATCACACGAATGATACCGATGGCGCATCGAGAGGCTGCTCGTAGACGCTGTTGCCCCGCGAGATCCTCACGCCGAGATCGAACTGTTGAAAAGAACCAGCCGTCACCCAACTTCTCGACGAGCATCTGCCCGAGCCGCAGCGCAATTGGCTTTTATGACTGGACGGGACGGCGCTTGCCGCGTTAGGCCAGGACACTGACCAACTCGTTGCGGATCTCCTGCTCGATCCTCCCCTTGAACATCATGGCGACAATCGGCAACTGGGCATCGATGCGGACCTGGGACGGCTCGACGTTCACCGTGCCGCTCACCTTCACGCCGGTCGCCTTGAATCGATACGTCATCGAGGCACCGTTCCAGTCTCCCTCGAAATCCTGCAGATGTTGACCATGCTCCTGTTGAAGTTCCCCGAAGCGAGTCTGTAAGCGTTGGGTGGCTTCCTCTTCGGTCAGGTTGTGAGGAACCGCCAAGGAAAGCTTGGGCATGCGAGTCGCCTGTCTGGTGGAAGATCGCGAAGGCCGAAACCCGCGTGATGCGCGGGTTTCGGAGAATTCGCTTGATAACTAGCCGATCTGCAATTTGGATTTCAGCCGGGTGAGAACATCAACCGCCTGGCTGATTTCCGCCTTCTGCCGGGCGGGATCCTGCGGGATTTCCCGCTCGATGGTCAAGGGACCGTCGTAGCCGATGTCTTTGAGTGTGGCGAGAAACTGCTCGAAATTGACGTCGCCCTGGCCGACGGGCACCTCGGCGCCCCACTCCTTGCCAGGGTTCGCGGCCCACTTGGCATCCTTGCAGTGGACGCTGCGGACGAAACGCCCAACCTTGCGTAAGGCTTCGATCGGCTGGCCCGACCCGTAGAGGATCATGTTGGCCGGATCGAAATTGATGAAGAGATTGTCGCGGTCCACCTCGGCGATGAACTGCAGCAGGGCTTCGGCGGTTTCCTGGCCGGTCTCCAGGTGCAGGCGCTGATCGTTGCTGCCGCAGTGATCGCAAATCTGGCGGGTAACGGCGACAATGTCGGCATACATCGGATCGCTCTTCTCGTGCGGCACAAAACCGAGGTGCAAGGCGACCACGTCCACCCCCAGCAGCCTGGCGAAATCGGCGATTTCCAACATTTCCCGCGTTCGCTCGGCGCGGGTTTCGGGGGGCACCAGACCGACGGTCTTGGTGACGGTGGGAATGTCGGCGTAGCTCTCGCCTTCGAAGCCGCCGAAGACGACGGAGATTTGCGTGCCGATTTCGCTGAGCTTCGCCGCGAACTCCTTGGCCACCTCCGGCGTCCGCGTGTTCTGATGCGGCGCGTGCAGGTGAATCGTGGGGATCTTCAGCTCCTCAACCACCTCCAGTTTCACGCCCAATCCGGCGTCGACACTGGCAAACACACCGATCGGCCACTTTTTCACGAGACCCTCCTTCGCTACCGCGGCTCTGCCGCGGCCAGATGGTGAACGAACCAAGCATGGTTCAAAAAACGGGGACAGGCACCTCGCCGAACCGTGTCTTTCACCGGCAGAAGGCTACTTGGCTCGGAGCCAGTCCCCGTTTTTTGAACCATGCCACAAACCACATCACTGCTGTCCGGTGCCGCTAGGATACCCGACAGCGGCGGCCGGTTCAAGCGTAGCGGGAGAGATCCGGCTTGTCGCCCTCGGGGGTTTCGTCGCTCTTCGGATCGAACCACTCCTTTTTGAACTCGATCCGCTGACCTTCGCGGGCGGCCATGTTGGTGGTCAGGGCAATTACGGCGTCGGTCAACGCCACCTTGGGATGGCAGTGAGGCGGCAAGTCGTTATCCGGATTGCGGATACACCACGCCCAATGCTCTTCTTGCTCCGTGTAGCCGCGGCTGATGCCCTGCAGGGCCTGGGTGCCGACCGCCGCGGACACTTCATCGCCGGCATCGTTCAACTCAATCTTGGCCGGGCGTTTTTCGTTCTTGCCGTCCTTGGCCAGGCGGATCTTGCTGAGCGTGTCGGAGGTGCGGTACAAGAGGGCTTCCTGCTCCCGTTCCAGCAGGAGAGTTCCCTCGGTGCCGAAAACCGTCTCTCCGTAGCCGCCGAAACCGTTGCCGTTGATCGACGCATAGGCCACGCCGATCTTCTTCATCGAATCGACCGGGTCGTCGGCGTCGTAGCCCGGGGCGGGAAATTCAAAGAGGCAGAAGACATGGTCTTCCACGTCGCGGTCGGGCGGGAAGATCGGACGGTTGCCGGCCGCCGCCACGTTGAGCGGATACTGCTTCTTGCCGTCGTGCATCGCCGCAATGAAAATACTGGCCGCATCGAGCTGGTGGCTGCCGAGTTCCGCCATCAGCCCGCCGCCGGTGCGGTTCCACAGTCGCCAGCGGATCAGCTCTTCGATCGCGGGCACCTTGTAGACGACCTTGCCGGCGCCGTCTTTGATCTCTTTGGCCTCGTAGCCGAATTTCTCGGCCTCGACCGCTTCGTCGGCAATTTGGGCCATCACCTGCGCGACCCGTTTTTCCCACTGCGCCAACGACTTGTCCTTGGCTTTCTTGGCCGCGTCGAGCTGGCCTTGCCAGCTCTTGAGTTTCTTGGCCAGCGATTCGGCCTGGGGGTCGTCGGGCTTGGACTTCTGCGGCAGCGGCTGCTGCCAGCTATCGCTACCGGGCAAGTTGCCGCGGTGCCACTGGGCGCGGATATGATGAATGTCGCCGATCACGCCGCGGGAGATCATGTAAACGGCGTTGTCGTAGAGCACGTTGTAATGCCGCTGGTGGCCGGTGACCAGATAAAGCCCGGTTTCGTCGGCGACCCTCGCCATTTCCTTGCACTCGCGAACGCTGTGCCCCATGAGCTTTTCCGTCAGCACGTGCAGGCCGGCTTTCATCGCGGCGATGGCCGCCGAAGCGTGCAGGTGCAAAGGCAAGGCGATGATCACCGCCTCCAGCCCGTCGGGCTTGGCGTTGTTGATCAGATCGTGGTAGTCGCCGTAGACCTTGACGTTCTTACGGGCCTCGTCTTCCGACTTCCACTCGTACTTAGTAATGAGCCCCGGTCGGATTGCCAGGAGGTCGCTGTCGCCGTACCAGTCGCCGTGGAAGGCACGGTGGACGCTGTAGGGGCGGATATCGGAGATCGCCTTGACCTGGATGAACTTGGGGTTGATCGCCCCCAGCAGCACGCTCCCTTCATCGCCGGTGCCGATGACGCCGATGCGAAGCGGCTCTTTCACCGAGTCGCCGTAGCCATAGTAATAGGCGCCGAGGCCCGCGCCGGAGGCGAGCCCTTGCTGGGCCGACTTGTGGAGGAAATCCCGCCGCATCAGCTTGCTTCCGACCGCGGCGCGGAAGTTCTCGATCCCGATTGCCCGTTCTTCCGGAGTCAGATTCATCGTGACGTGCTTTCTCGCTTAAGCGTTGATTTGCTCAATCAGCCCCGCGTTCTTTCGGGAGCTTGGCCTGCTACTGTCGGGATTGTCTTACGAGTACCGGGAAAGGTCCGGCTTGACGCCTTCGGGGGTTTCGTCGCTATCCATATCGAACCACGCTTCCATGAATTCGATTCGTTTTCCCTCGCGGGCGGCGACATTGGTCGTCAGGGCGATGATCGCATCGCCCATGGCCACCTTCGGGCCGCAGCGGGGCTGGTTTTCCGGGGCCGGGTTGCGGATGCACCAGGCCCAGTGTTCCATTTCTTCCGTATAACCGCGGCTGACGTCGGGCGACGGTCCGCCGGCTGCCGCCGCTGCTTGCGGCGGTCCGCTGGCCTGCGTGTCCATCGTCGGTCCAGCCGTCTTGCCCACCGACACTTTGCTGGCGCTGGCGTCGCGATAAAGCATCACTTCTTTCTCGCGGTCGAGGATCAGCGTGCCGCGGGTTCCGTAGACGATCTCGCCGTAGCCGCCGAAGCCGTTGCCGTTGATCGAGGCATACTGCACGCCGATCTTCTTCATGCGGTTGACCGCATCCTTGGGGTCATAGCCGGGCGCGGGAAACTCCAGCAAGCAGTAGACGTGGTCTTCCACCTCGCGGTCGGGCGGGAAAAGGGGCCGGTTGGCGGCCGCGACGACACTGAGCGGGTGCTGCTTGTGACCGCCATGCATGGCGGAGACGAAGATGCTGGCCGCATCGAGTTGATGGCTGCCCAATTCGGCCATGAGTCCGCCGCCGGTGCGGTTCCATAACCGCCAGCGGATCAGCTCTTCAATCGCGGGCCGGCGATAAACCACCTTGCCCGCGCGATCCTTGTACTCCGCGTCCTCGTAGCCGAACTTGACGGCGTCGACGATCTCATCGCGGATCTGTGCTTTGAGCTGGTCGACGCGGCGCTGCCATAGGTCGATATCGCGGCCGCCGGCGCCTTCCAAGGCTCGCTCCCAACTCGCCAGTTTCGCGGCGAGTTCTTTGGCGAGCGCGTCGTCGGGCTTGGATTTCTTCGGCAAAGGCTGTTGCCAACTGTCGGTGCCGGGGAGGTTTCCTCGATGCCACTGGGCGCGGATGTAATGGAGGTCGCCGAGGATGCCGCGGCGAATCGCCTCCATGGCTTCGTGGTAGAGGATGTTGTAGTGGCGCTGATGCCCCACGGCCAAGTACAGACCCGTCTGCTCGGCGGTGCGGCCCATTTCCTTGCACTCATGGACGCTGTGGCCCATGAGCTTCTCCGTGAGCACGTGCAGGCCGGCTTTCATGGCGGCGATGGCCGCCGGGGCGTGCAGGTGCAGCGGCAGGGCAATGATCACCCCTTCCAGCCCGTCCTTCTTGGCATTGGCGATCAATTCCTGATAGTCGCCATAAACCGCAACGTGCTTGCGGGCCTCGTCCTCGGTCTTCCAGCCGTACTTGGCCATCAGCCCGGGTCGAGCCGCCAGGGCGGCATCGCTGTAGATGTCGCCGTGAAAGGCGCGGTGGACGTTGTAGGGGCGGATATCGGCAATCGATTTGATGTGGATGTAGTCGGGCGTGACGGCGCCGATCAACACGCTCCCTTCGTCGCCCGTGCCCAGCACGCCGACGCGGAGCGGGTTGCCTTCAGCCTTCTCGTAGCCGAAATAGAACGCGCCCAGGCTGCCGGCGGAGACCATGCCCGCGGCAAGGCCGCCCTTGAGAAAACCGCGCCGCGACACATCGCCGACCGCCGCGTGGAAACTCTCTCTGCCGGCTGCTCTTTCCTCAGGAGTCAGGTTCATATCCAAAGGACCTCTCGTTAGATTCTGGCGATCAGCTCTTGTTGCCGTAACGGTCTTCCAAAGGACGGCCGATCCAATGGTAGAGGAAGTAATCCAAACCACCCCACCGCCCCACCGGCAACGCGACCAGAGCGAAGATGGCAACCATTTCTACGAAGTTCTTATCGACGATCAGCGCGTGGCCGACCACTTCTGGTGCGGGCGGATAGATCGCCGGCCACGGCGGCTGGGTGAGCAGAACGAAGATGAGGAACACGCCACCGCCGATGGCTGCCAGTCGCGTACACAACCCCAGCACGAGACACAATCCGATCGCCGTCAGCCCGTAGGTCACCGACATGTCCAAGGCGTCGCTCCGTGTCTGGACGAAGGGAACCGGCACGGGCAGGCTCTCGGGCGAGGTGACCAATTTGGGAAGCATTCCCCTCGCCTTCTGATCCTTGTCGAGCACGTCCCACAGAGCAAGCCGATATTCCTCGCCCATCCCGTCCAACTCAGCGAACCAGCCGTTGACCTCGCCGCGGAGTTCCATGCGGCGGTCCCAACTACGTTTTCTCTGGAACGGGGCGCCGTCGTTGCCTGCCGCCCTGTCCGCCTCAAACCGATCGAGGCTCTCGTGGTAGGCGACGATGTCCTCGCGGTTGGCCGCCAGGTAATCCAGGAGCGAATCCTCGTAACGCTCGTAAATCGTCTCGATCGTTTTGGTCTGTTCCGGACCGGGCTTGTAGCGGCCGACGACTTCCTGCTTGAGATTCTTCCAAGCGGCAAGGTAGACGTCCGGCTTGACGGTTTTCTCGCCCGCTTCGTTGACCCCCAGCGCCAGTCGCTGACGACCATCCATATCCGGCAACATGGCGTAGAACAGCGGCGCGGCCGGCCCCTTCGCCTGACTCAAAAACGGCTCGGCGGAAAACTTGTCGGCGTGGCTGATCTTCCAAACGCCCTCGTAGAGAAAGTGCCACCCAATGGCCACCCGCAGGAGCACCAGCATCACCACGGCAGCCACGCCAATCTGAAACTTATTGCCGTTCAGGGGAAACCTCCTCTCGTGTGCGACCACGCGCGCCGTGTCCGAGGTACGGCTGCGGTCCAAGGTGGGAACTCAGTGACCAGACGAACGGACCGCATATCAGGTGGGCAAACCGCCTGCTGGTCGGGGTCTATCGGATAGAACCTTAACAGATTGTAATCGCTCTTACCGCAGTTAACCACTAGATGACGCCAATTTTTTTAGCCTTTCCGCCGCATATCCTATTCTGTTCCCACCAATGGCCCGGTGCCGTGGCCACAGCCAAATGCCCCATACCCCTCGCGGAGCGGGTGGCAAATCGCGAGTTGAATCCATGCCCTACCAGGAGCGGTGGTTTGTTTCGGCTGCGGGCGTTTGCCCTTGTCGTGGTGAGGCAACGCCGGTCAAAATAGGTCTCCTCACCATTCATGTTTCCGCAACCGCCACGGATCTTGCACTTGGGAGTCGGTTTGTTCAATGAGAATTGTCCTGTGCTACCCTGTCGAAGCCAAGCACCGGCAGCGGATCGCAGCGGCCGCGCCATGGGCCGAAGTGGTCGATGCCGGCCAGCAGCGCATTGCGGAAGAACTGTTTGAGGCCGACATCTATTGCGGCCATGCCAAAGTGCCGGTCGACTGGGATGCCGTGGTCCTCGGCGGCCGGTTGCAGTGGATCCAGTCTTCGGCGGCCGGCATGGACCACTGCCTGACGCCGTCGGTCGTCGCGTCGGAGATCACGGTGACCAGCGCCTCCGGCGTGCTTGCCGATCAGGTGGCGGAGCATACCATCGCGCTGGTCACGGGCTGGCTCCGCAGCCTGCCGGTCTTTTTTAGGGCTCAGCAGTCGAAAGAGTTTGTCCGCCGTCCCACTCGCGACCTGCACCACAGCACGGTGGGGATCGTTGGCTTCGGGGGCGTCGGCCGTCGCCTCGCCCAGGTACTTTCTCCTTTCAAGACCCGCATTCTGGCGGTCGACCTGTTTCCGCTCGACAAACCGGATCACGTCGAAGCTCTCTGGCCGCCGGATCGGCTCGACGAGCTGCTGGCCGAGTGCGACATTGTGGTGCTCTCGTTGCCGCTGAACGACGACACCCGCGGCAGCGTCGCGGCCGAGCAGTTCGCCCGTATGAAGCCGACGGCCTTGTTCGCCAATATGGCCCGCGGGCAGTTGGTGGCGACGGCCGATTTGGTCGAGGCGCTTCAGGCGAAGCGGATTGCGGGCGCCGTGATGGACGTCACCGATCCGGAGCCGTTGCCGCCCGAGAGCGAACTTTGGGGGATGCCCAATGTGATTATCACTCCTCACGTCGGCGGCCAATGCGCCACGCGGATCGATGACATGACCGATCTGTTCTGCGAGAACCTCCGCCGCTGGAAGGCCGGCGAGCCGCTGGTCAACCTTCTTACCGAAAAACGCCTTGGGTTTCCCATCCGCGTGGCGGGAAACCCCTTATGGACCGACGTCGTTGGAGCGAAACGATGCTGAACGAGGAATTGGAACGGGCAAAAAACCTGGAGAGGATTCTCCATTCGCCCAGCTATCGCGTGGCGTATAAGGACGTCGAATTTCTCAGCGACCCCGACCTGCGACCGGTTCGAATGCAACTGGAGTTGCTCAAACCGGAAATAGCGTTCGAGAAGAACGACATCCGTTCGACGATCGTGGTGTTTGGAAGCACGCGGATCGTGGAGCCCGCCGCGGCCCAGCGCAACCTGGACCTGGCCCGCGCCCGACTGGCCGATACTCCCGACGATCGTCGCCGCAAGCGGGACGTGGCGCGAGCGGAGCGGATTGTCGCCAAGAGCCCCTTCTACGACGTGGCTCGTGCGTTTGCCCGCATCGCTTCCGAACACGGCCAACGACAGGGCGACAACCAGTGGGTGATCGTCACCGGCGGCGGGCCGGGGATCATGGAAGCGGCCAATCGCGGCGCTTACGACGTGAAAGCCAAGTCGATCGGTTTGAACATCCGCCTGCCGCACGAACAGGCACCCAATCCGTACATCACGCCGGAATTGTGCTTCCAGTTCCATTATTTCGCGATGCGGAAGCTGCACTTCCTGCTCCGCGCCAAGGCGCTGGTAGTCTTTCCCGGCGGCATCGGTACACTCGATGAACTCTTCGATGCCCTGACTCTCCGCCAAACCGGCCGTATGCAGGACGTTCCCATCATCATGTTCGGCCGCGACTACTGGGAAAAAATAATCGACTTTTCCCGGCTGGCCGACGAGGGAACCATCGGCGACGCCGACCTCGATCTCTTCCGCTACGCGGAGACACCCGAAGAAGCCTGGGAGATGATTCTCAGGTTTCACGGGCGGTGAGAGTCGAGAGTGGACTGCTGAATAAGTGTAGCCGGGACACTCCGCGGCTCGCATGGGACGGTTATTGGTAGGCATCGGCGGGCCACGGAGTGTCCCGCCGATGCAATGGGTTTAACCACGAATCCGTTCGCGGCGAGCGGGCCACGCGAGCCCCCTCCGCGAACAGCGCATGTGGCAGGGGCTTGATTTGTGGCCGCGTCCGGCAAACATTATCCTATTGGCCGATTTTCATGCCCCGCCCTTTGAACCACTGAGGATGTCGATGAAACGATCCGTTCAGTCCACCGGTCTTGCCTGGCTAATCCTTCTGGCGGCCGCGGTTTTCGCCGCGACAGAATCGGCGCGTGCGGAAGAAAAAGCAACCGAGAAAGCGGAGAAGCAGAACGATGCTGTGCCAGCAGACCTCTTTGCCGTGCCTGAAGGCAGTCCTGAGGAGCTGCTTGAGTATATCCAGAAACTGGAGGAGACAAGGCCGCCGGACTTGGCGCGGGAAGAGGTCCGCGAGTTTCAGCAGAAGCAGCACGAGGCGATCGTTCGAGCGGCTGAGAAGATCATCGCCGCCAAACCCGACGACGAGAAGTTGGAGCAAGCGGCCATTTCCAAGGCGGTCGCTCTGAATCATCTCAGCCGTTACGGCGAGCAGTACGTGAAGCGGCTGGAGAAATTCCCGCAGGATCTGAAGAAGGCGGGCCATGCCAAGCTCGCCCGCGATATGACGGCGTTTCTACTGGAACGGGAGTTGATGCAATCCGGCAGGGCGAATCAGGAGGATTTGCAGCAACTACTGAAGCGCGTGGAGGCTTTCCTGGCGGAGGGAACGCTCGGCGAGGAGGACGCACGGCTGGCCATCACCACGGCGCGGGCCATGCAAGGCGGAGGGGACCAACTGGCCGCCAAAGCTTACGGCGGCCTGGGCAAGCTGCTGGCAAAGAGCGATGACGAGTCGATTGCCGGACTCGGGGGCAAGATGCTCGGGGTGGCGCGCCGCATGGACCTGGTCGGCAACAAGATGGAACTGGAAGGGACGACGGTCGACGGCGATCCGCTCGAGTGGTCGAAGTACCGAGGCAAAGTCACGCTGGTGATGTTCTGGGCCACCTGGTGCGGACCGTGCCGGCGCGAGATCGTCCATGTGTTGGACGTCTACGACGAGTATCACGAACGGGGATTCGAGGTGGTCGGCATCAGCGTCGACGAAAGCCGCGACGACTTGGATGAATTCCTCAAGGAAAACAAGATTCCGTGGACCATCGTATTCGACCAGGCGCGGGCGGACGGCGAGAAAGGCGAGCCGATGGGCGAGCGCTACGGAGTGATGGGCATCCCCGAGACCGTGCTGGTCGATCGCCAAGGCAAGGCCGTGGCGACCGGGGTCCGCGGGCCGGAATTGGACGAGCGACTCGAGACGATGATCGGACCGAAAAAGGAAGAGTCTGAAAAGAAATCTGAAAAGAGAGACGGGTGAGGCTCTAAGCGAGCGTTGTGGGACAATCTGCAATCCCACTTCCGCCACTGCTTGGCGTTGTAGTAAGCCAAATCGAAATGGTCTGCACATGCAACGCCAAGCAGTGCCACACTCGCGCAGCCTGGCAAGCAGGGCCACCCCGCCAGTCGCCGCCAATATCGGCATCCGCTAGATCTGAATGTCCGGCGCGACGTAGCAGAGCAGCGACCGCGGTTGCAGCGGGATCACGCCCGTTTCGGGAAGAGGAGGACCGTCCAGCCCGGGGTAGATGTCGGCCGGAGATTCCGCTGCGGTGTCGATGAACTGCCGCCATGGGATGCCGCGGGCCACTTGCGGCAGCAGGAAATCGCAGCATTCCGGGGCGGAGTGGACGATCACCAGCACGTGATGATTCGGGGCGGCACCGGGATCGGGCTGCGGCACCGCAGCCAGGATACACGCAAGGGTGCGGGCCGGGCTGCTCCAGTCGACGGCCACACCGTGGGCATTGAACCAACTTATGTCGGGCAAGCCGTCGGACCGCCGCGGTCGGCCGGTTAAGAAATCCTCTTGGCGAACGGTCGGTTCGGCCTTGCGAAAGGCGATCAGCACCTGGCAGAAGCGTCGCAGCGCCCGGCTCTTCTTGACCAGCCGCCAGTCGAACCAGGAGATGGCGTTGTCCTGGCAATAGGCGTTGTTGTTGCCTCGTTGCGTCCGGCGCACTTCGTCGCCGGCCAGGATCATCGGAACACCCTGGCTCAGCAGCAGCGAAGCGAGCATGTTCTTGATCTGACGTTCGCGGAGTTGATCGATCGGCTTCCGCCGAGTCGGGCCCTCCACCCCGTAGTTGTAGCTGAGGTTGTTGTTATCGCCGTCGCGGTTTTCTTCGCCGTTGGCTTCGTTGTGCTTGTCGTTGTAGCTGACCAGGTCGTTGAGCGGAAATCCGTCGTGCGATGTGATGAAGTTGATGCTGTGATAGGGGCGGCGGCCGCCCGCTTGGTAGAGGTCGCTGGAACCGGCCAGACGCGTTGCCAGCGGGCCGATCATATGCAGGTCGCCTCGCCAGAACCGCCGCATGTCGTCGCGGTAGCGCCCGTTCCACTCGGCCCATCGCAACGTGGCGAACGTGCCTACCTGGTACGCCCCTGCGGCATCCCAGGCTTCGGCGATGATCTTCGTGTCGGCTAAGAGCGGGTCTTCCGCAATCGACTCGACCACCGGAGGATTGGGATTGATGTTTCCGTCGCGGTCGCGGCTGAGAATCGAAGCCAAGTCGAAGCGGAAACCGTCGATATGGTAGTTGTGTACCCAGTAACGGAGACAATGAAAGATCAGCTCTCGAACCACCGGGTGATTCCCGTTGAGCGTGTTGCCGCAGCCGGTGTAGTTCTTGTAATAACGCCCGCCGTTGTCGAGCATGTAGTAGACGCGGTTTTCCAGCCCCTTGAAACTGAGCGTCGGCCCCAACTCGTTGCCTTCCGCCGTGTGGTTGAAGACCACATCGAGAATCACTTCAATACCGGCGCGGTGTAGTTCGCGAACCATCTCCTTGAACTCGCGGACTTGGCAGCCGGGCTCGCTCCCGACGGCGTAGCCGCGGTGCGGTGCAAAAAAAGCCATCGGGTCGTAGCCCCAGTAGTTGGGCCGCTCGGGTTTGTTGCCCAGACAATCGTAGATCGGAAACTCGTGGACCGGCATCAACTCGATGGCCGTCACGCCGAGCGATTGCAGATAAGGAATCTTCTCGATGATGGCCAAGTAGGTTCCCGGGTGCTTCACGCCGCTGGACCGCGACCTGGTAAAGCCGCGGACGTGCATCTCGTAGATCACCGTTTCGGACAGCCTGCGCCGCAGGTGTCGCCCGCCTCGCCAGTCGAAGTCATCGTTGACAACGACGCACTTGGGCGGCCGGACGATCCCGTCGTCCGGTGTCTGGAAACGGCCGGCCAGCGCTTTGGCATAGGGATCGATCAAGCGAGCTTTGGCGTTGAAGCGGTATCCCCGGTCTGGATCGAAGGGGCCGTCGGCCTGGAAGTGGTAGAGCTGTCCCGCCTTCATACCTGGAACGAAAA
Source organism: Rhodopirellula sp. (assembly GCA_012728855.1). GTDB lineage: Bacteria > Planctomycetota > Planctomycetia > Pirellulales > Thermoguttaceae > JABWBD01. The sequence continues at coordinate 14,248 of JAAYEH010000566.1, forward strand.
TGCTCCAAACGTCCCCCCAGCGGTTCAACTCCGGGTCGAAGTCGATGATCTCCACGGGCTCGCGATCAGAGACCTTGTCGTACAACAGCACCCGCATGGCAGTTGCCGAACGACTGAATACAACAAACTGGACACCATCGTCGTGGACGATGGCCCCGTAAGGCAGGGGATAGCTCAGCTTTAACGAAGGGGGCCGCTCAAACATTTGGGCCGGGTGGTGGGGCTGCCCTGTGAGGAAGTTGAGATCTCCAGGATACCATTGACTGAGGTCAATCGCCATGTGTGTCGTAAAAATGTCTAATCTGGGTTGTTTAGGAAACGAAGCGAGCCGGGTGTGCGAGGCACTGAACTGTACTTTCTTCGGATGACCGCCCGCAGCAAATCGAGTCGAATAAAAGAAGCTAGGGCAAGCGGTATAAATAGTTACGTCACACGCAGCTTACTGGAGCGAGAAGGCAGATGGCGCAAGACAGAACGGGCAGCACCCACTTAATGGGTACTGCCCGTGCGTTGTTCCCAGGACTGCGTCCCGCCGAGATGGCAGGAATCTCAGCAGCCCGGCCAGTTAGGGTCGGCGAGACAATCAGGATTGCTTCTACCGGGGGTGGCGTTTTGCCGCTCACCTTATTCAGGATGGAAAACGGCGTGGCAGTCGTCGCAACTCTGCGTGAGGTCTTGGACCGCCTGGTCGGCGGCGTCCTCATCCTGAGCGCGAATCGTCGAGCGCAGTTTGTTGGCCGCGTCGCGCATTTGCTCACAATAGGCGAACCACTTTTCCGCTTCGGCGGGCTTATCCGTCTTGTCCGCCAGAGGCATGCTGCCCTGGGCGATGATCGCCAGCACCGCGGCATGACCGGCCGTCTCGTCCGCTTTGGTCTTGAACCGCGACCCGCGGAGATAACGCTTCATTTTCGTGTTGATCAGCGGAACCTGTTCCATAAGGGCTTTCAGCGAAGCCGCCTGCGCGTCCTGCCAACTCAGTTTTGAAGCGTCTGCGTTCGAGGTGAGGGCGGCTTTCAAAGCCCCCACGGCTGCTTTGGCTGCGTCGAAGTTCTCCGCCGCGGAAACCTCTTTGGCCGCCTCGACGATGCCTGGGGCGGCCCTTTGGTATGGGTTGGGCTGATCGTGAAGGCCGAGGGCCAGCCCGATCAACAGCACAGTGTCGGCATCCTTGAGGAGTTTTTCTTTCGAATCGCCGTACTCCTGCTCAGTTTCCACCGATTCCTCCACTTCCTCCACGTAAGCCTGAAGTTGGCCAACGAGATCGTCTGCCGGCGCAAAAGTGGAAATCTTGGGAGGATTCGGCATCTCGGCTGCGACTGCCGGAGCGGCTACCATCGCCGCGACACCGAGCATCGCCACCACGAGAGAACAGTACGGGACGGCTGGCTTCATCAGTTCCTCCTTCTTCACAACGGGATGGGGTTTCTTCCGGTCGTCTTCGAATCGGCGAATAAAAAAGTATCGCAACCAAGAAGGGGGTCGGGAGTCTTTTTCCGTATCGGCCGCCAACCGCGGTGGATTTGCCAAGCGGCGTTGAGGCCGATACGGAAAAAGACTCCCGACCCCTTGCGCGCCACGGCCTCAAAGTCTGCCCCGCCCGCGGTCTCAAGTCAAGATTGCCCCCCGTTCAGGCAGTGCGAAAAACGCAATCAGTCTCTGCGGGCGTCTTTCGCCGCCCGCCGCTTTCGCACTACAATAGATCGCTTTCGATTCTCGTTTCGCCGAGCCGAACCAATGGCCAAAGCCACATACAAAGATGCCGGGGTTGATCTGGAACTTTATGCCGACGCGATGGCGCGCCTTCCCCGACTGCTGCGGCGAACACACACTCCCCGGGTTCTCCCTCTCGAGGGTGGTTTTGCGGGCCTATTCCAGCTAGACTTCGCCAGCGCATTGTTTTCCCGCCGGTATCAAGATCCGGTTCTGGTCGCCTGTACGGACGGCGTCGGAACGAAGTTGAAGGTGGCGACGGCCGTTGGAGTTCACAACACAGTGGGGATCGACTTGGTGGCGATGAGTGTCAACGACGCTGTCTGTTGCGGGGCCGAGCCGCTTTTTTTCCTCGACTACATCGCCATGCCCAAGGACGATCCGCCCCTGCTGGAACAATTGGTCGAAGGGATTTCCGCCGGTTGTATCCAGTGCGATTGCGCCCTGCTGGGCGGCGAGACGGCCATTCTGCCGGACCTGTACGCTCCCGGTGATTACGACCTGGCGGGATTCTGCGTGGGGGTCGTTTCGCGGGAAAGCGCGATCGACGGGCAATCGATCGCCGCGGGCGACGTCGTCATCGGACTGGCTTCTACCGGCTTGCACTCCAATGGTTACAGTCTGGCCCGCAAGATCGCCTTTGAGATCGGCGAGATGGCTGCGGACAGCCACGTGGAAGAGCTTGGCACAACGTTAGGCCAAGCGATGCTGACGCCGACGCGGATCTATGCCCGGCCGATCCGCCAGGTGCTCACCTACTACCGCGTCAAGCACGTCGTGCATGGCATCGCGCACATTACCGGCGGCGGGTTGCACGAGAACCTTGCGAGAATCGTTCCCGAAGGCGTCGAGATCGTTATCGATCGTGGCAGTTGGCCGGTTCCGCCGATTTTTCGCTGGCTGGAGCGAGTTGGCGACGTCGAACCGGCGGAAATGGATCGCGTGTTCAACATGGGCGTGGGCATGGTCCTGGTGGTCCGCCCGTTCTACGCCGAGAGCATTCGCAGCCAATTGGCCGACATGGGCGTGGACAACTGGCTGATCGGACGGGCGAGGGAAGGACCGCGGGGAGTGGTGTGGAGCGAGTAGGAAGAAGACCAAGCGGCTCATCCGGGTTTCTTGTGGGTAACAAGTAATGAATTCGACAACACGCATCGGCCTGCCCGGAAAATCAGAGGCTCCTGGCTATGCGTTGCAAGACGCGGAACAGAGAAGAGGCACCGGTACTCCGGACAAAAGTACCGGTGCATCTTCTCTGTTCACGGGTTTCCCGAGCCATGCGAGGTCGCCGGACCATTGGCAGGCGCAGGGATGCACTGGCTGACGACATCCCAACGGACCCGTTAGGCACTGTTCTTACCCACAAGAAACCCGGAAGAACCAGCAGCGCGGGAACAGGCACCTTGCCAGGGCGCCGATTCTGCGTGTCTCGCGAATGCTTGCCTCGGAGGCAGTCCCGGTTTTGTCAGGCCTACTATTCATTCGCCGAGGTTAGGGCGAAGACCGACTCGTAGCGTTGGACCAGCGACCGGCCCGGCGAGGCAAGCTTCAAGATGGGGCCGAATTCACTGAATTCCTGATCCACATCCCCGAGAATCTCCGACACCCCGGGTGCATCATCCGGAGCAACCTTGCGGTAGTAGTCTTCGAACGCACCGCATTCCACCCATCCCGAGTCTTCCGCCGTGGGCAGCAGCGCTGACATCGCCACCGCCAGCTTGGCCGGTTCCGCATGTGCCTGCGATACCCATTTGTCGACCGCCAGGTGTTCCTCGATCAACGTGGCAAAGACTTCGGGGAGATGCCACCTACGGGCCATGATCCCGGCGGCTTCGGCGTGAGTCCAGCCGAAGACGTGCTGTTCGAGCATCGAAAGCCGAATACGGCTGTCGCTGTTGCTCCGTGCGCCAAACAGGGTGGAATACGCATCGGGAACTTCCTTGGCCAGCAGAGGTACGGCCATATCCTGGAGCAGTGCCGCCGCAAAGGCTTCTTCCGATTCCTGGACTCCGAGCAAAGTGGCCATCCGTCGGGCGAATATGGCGCGTCGCAGCGAATCCTGCCAGAGGCTCTTCAAATCGAAGCAGCCGCACTTGGGATTAGGGATCAGGCTGAACACGGCGCTCCAAAGGGTGAAATTCTTGATTGTTCGCATTCCGACGAGAGTGATCGCCTGGCGGACGTTGGAAATCTCATTGCGGAATCCGAAGTACGACGAGTTCACGAACCGCAGCACCTGCATCGTCAAGCCCGGATCGGACTCGATCGGAATGGCGAACTCACGTGGACCTGTGCCGGGATCGCGGGAGAGTTCGAGCAAACGCAGCGCGCTCTGGGGCATCGCCGGCAACTGCTCCGTGGTAAGGAGCCGCTTCAGGTCTACCTGTGGAAAACCGTTCTTGGACATGTTGTTTCCCTCTGGTTCAAAATCGCGACGACTCGTCCGCCGGAGCATGGACGATGAACTCGATCGGCAAAGCCACCGGTCTCAGCCGCCGCATCCGCAGGGACAATGACCGCACCAGAAACACTCGGTCGTCCGAACGTCGCGCTTGGCGCGTTCGGAAGCTTCCGTCTCGCTGTCGGCCAAGACCACGCACGCAACGATTTCGCCAGCGTCTTCCATCAGTTCTGTCATAATCGGCTCCTCGGCAGCAGTTGGACGTCAGGCTTTCCAGCCTGACTTCAAGTCTACGTCAGACTTTTCAGCCTGACCGAAACGCCCAGTCAGGTTGGAAAGCCTGACGTACTCTCGCATTCTCGGCACACGCCAGAAAAGCCTAGCTCACAGCGGGCATCCAACGACACGGTTGGACTCCCATCCGGCCCCAAGAGCGGCGCGAAAACGAAGAGGGGCTCGACATTTGTCGATTTTGCCGACTGTAACACGCCGCGTTTGTCTCGCCGCACTCGACGAGGCGATTCAGGACTTGTCCGTCACGGGATCGAGAAACGCTTTGTCGGCACGGCTGAGCGCCGCGCCGTTTTTTTTGATCTCAGAGTCCGGAACTTTGCTCAGCGGTGTGTAGCGCGGATGATGAGAGTCCTTGTAGGGATCGTTGCGGGCGGCGTTGTAGCAGCAGATCAGCGACCAACGGGGATGAGGACTGGTATTGGCGTCGGAGGCGTGCAGCAGATTGCCGTGAAAGAAAACGCCGGTTCCCGGGGCCGCCTCGCAGTAGATGTGCTGCATCCGCGCGCGGGCCGCTTGAACGCGTTCGGGGTCGGCGCCGGTCTGGTCGCCGAATCGGCCGTGCTCGACGCGCCCCATGTGGTGCGAACCCTTGAGCACCTGAAGGCAACCGTTCGCGCGAGTCGCCGGGTCCAGGGCAATCAGGCAGCTCGCCATAAGCGGAAACAAGCAACCATTTTGGTACCAGTAGCCATAGTCCTGGTGCCATTCCCAGGCGCCACCCACCAGCGGTTCCTTGAGCATCAGCTTCGAGTGATAATGGTACACTTCGCCGCCGAGAAGCTGCTCCATCGCGTCGACAATGCGTCGCGAGCGGGAGACGATTCCGAAAAGATCGTCGCCGGGATGATTCCACAGTGCAAGCCGACTTTCACGGCCCTCAGCATCCTTTCGGCCGAAGGCGTGCTGGTGGAGGAGGCGATCCTCTTTGGCCGCGCCCAGCATCAACTCAAGCTCTTCCTTGTCAAAAAGACCCTCCATCACCAAGTATCCGTCGCATTCGAATTGCACGACCTGGTCCGCACGGAGCGGCGCAGTATTGTCGGGGGGCAAATCGTTTCGCATCGGCAGACCCGTTCGTGGTGGCGCTGTGGGATCGTCAAGCCGAACAATCCTATGCGCGAGAGCGGCGATCGGCAAGTTATTCATGCCGGTCCGGCGTGGCGAGCTTCTGGGCAATCAGGATCAAGTCGCCGCTGGTCCGGCGGTCGTAGCTATCTCGCCGATAGCTGCCGAGACATTCGACCGAGGATGCCCCTTCTTCTCGCGCCGCTTGCTCGAGATCGACGGCCTCCAGTCCCTGGAATACGGCGGTATCGCCATGAAGTTCGATATCCGGCAGCGGGGTGACGAACAGGTCGACGAAACCTCGCGATCCGCAGCGGTGGACTCCCTTGACAATGAGCACCTCTTCCTCGTTGAGCGTGGTCCGCCTGGCCTTCTGCCACTGGCAGGGTCCGTCGGTCAGCCGCCAAAGGTTGAGAACCTGCAACACGAGCAGTCCGCCCGGACGGACCGCCGCCATCATCTCGTGTAGCGCCCGGCGGATGACTGCGAAGTCGGGCGCCAGCGCCAAGGAATTTCCCACACACAGCGCGACATCGAACGGCCGGGCGGTTCGGATCGGCTCGTCAAACGCCCGCACCGCCCAACGCAGCCGATCGCTCTGGCCGAAGCTCGCTCGCGCGCGGTCGATCATATTGGGGCTGATGTCGGAACCTTCCACGTCAAGTCCCCAGGAGTGGAACATCGCAACGTGGCGCCCCGTGCCACAGGCAACATCGACGATCCGCTCCGCGCCGGCACGGTCGAAGACGGACCGGAAGAACGGCTCCTCGTAGGCAAGCCGTTTTGGCCAGTCGATCATCGCGTCGTACACGTCGGTGAGGTCGTCGAATAGTCCAGCAGTCATACCAGGCTCCCAAGAAACACTTGCGGGTTCGGAGTACGTCAGGTTTTCCAGCCAGCCCGTGGAAGGCAATTCTTTTCAATACCCCGCCAAGATGACGGAAACTGCAGCAGCCCGGCTGCTGGCCATCCGATTCCCACAGCGTCTGGCCGTTGCCCGATGGCAGCAGCCGGGCTGATTGACATTATGGCGGGTCGTTGTTCTTTCGGATCTCAATACCGCCCTCATCCCAACGTCGCTCCGCCATCGGGGCAGATCGCCTGTCCGGTGATGAATCCGGCTGCGTCGGAGGCGAGAAAGGCGCAGAGTTCGCCGATCTCGTCGATCGTGCCCATGCGTCCCAGTGGGATCCGGCCGCAGGCATCCTGGAGGAATCGCTGGGGATCGTCGGATTGCGTGGCGGCCCACTGTTCCATGAGCGGCGTTCTCACCGCGCCGGGACAAACGGCATTGACACGGATGCCGTCGGATGCCAGGTCGAGGGCGAGCGAACGGACCAGCCCGATCTGCGCGGCCTTGCCGGCGACGTAACTGGCCGACTTCCGCTGCCCGACGATCGCCGTGGCGCTGGACATCACCAGGATCGTCCCGCGTGTTTTGCGGAGATGGGGGACGGCGAACTTGCAGCCGATGAACGTGCTGGTGAGATTCAAGCGGAGCAGTCGCTCAAAGTCCGCAATGCTCACGTCGTCGATCGACTCGTCCGGAGGATGCCAGCCCGCGTTGTTCACCAGGCAATCGAGGCGGCCGAACTGGTAGACTGCCGCGTCGATCAGTCGTTCGATCTCGTCCTCAAGCATGACGTCGGTGGGCACGTAGACAGCGGTGTAGCCTTGATCAGTCAGCGCTTGCGCGGCGTCGTGGCCGTCGTCGCGGCCGCGGGCGCCAAGCATTACCTTCCACCGGTGCCTGCCGAACGCCCGGGCGCAACCGAGGCCGATCCCCTTGGATCCGCCGGTGATTACGACGACTTTCTCGCAGTCCGTCATGAGATTCCCGTCAGTTGAAAAGGAAGTAGATCGCCAGCATGATCACCGCCAGCGCCGCCCACAGCCCCCACACCAGCCGCGGCGCCGAGGGCTGCTTCGCGTAAGTCTCCTTGAGCGTAGCAAGCGGTTGCTCCTGGGGCGAGTGCCGGGTACACAACGACACGAGGATCATGAAGGCACAAATGCCGGCGAAGAGATAGAACGACAACAACAGATAGTGCGGCCAGAACTCCTTGGTCGGCCACTGCTTGAAGTGGCAGACGCCGCAACCCAAGGAGACGATCGAGCCTAGCACCAAGGTCGAGAACGCCGCGCTGGCCGTGGCCCGCTTCCAAAGCACTCCGATCAGGAAGACCGCCCCCATCGGCGGCGCCACGAAGGCGATCACACCTTGCAGCAAATTGAACAGATCGCGGCCGACGGTGTCCAAGGCCAGCGCGATGAGCACGGCCAGTGCCCCGACAAACACAGTGATCACGCGGCCCAGCCACTTGACCTCCTTGGGGGTAGCGCCGGGCCGAAAGTTCTTGACGTAGATGTCGAGCGTGAAGACGGTGCTGAACGAGTTGAGACCGGAATCGAGTGTGCTCACCAGGGCGGCGATCAGCACGGCGACGATCAAGCCGGTCATACCCGCCGGCAGGTAATTAACCACCATCACCGTAAACGCTTCGTCGGGGTTCGGCAGGTTCGGATGGAGGACGTAGCAGAAGATCCCCGGCAACATGAAGATAAACGGCGGCAAGATCTTCAGATAGCCGGTAAAGACGCAGCCAAGCTGCCCCTGGCGGACGTCGCGGGCGCCCAGCACCCGCTGAACGATCGTCTGGTCGGTACACCAGAACCAGAGTCCCAGCACCGGATACCCGAGAAACATCGCAGGCCAGGGAAAGTCGGCATCGCTGGGCGGGCGGATCAGGCGCCAGTAGTCGTCGGGCACGCCGGCGATGACCGCGTCGATGCTGCCGATCTGAAGGAAGGCGATTACCGTCAACGCCAGGGAGCCGCCGATCATCAGCAGCGCTTGAAATACGTCGGTGACGATCACGGCGGCCAGGCCGCCGGCGACCGTGAAGCTGGTCGCGATCACGGTCAGCACCAGCGCGGCGACCCACAGCGGCCAACCCATAATCTGGCTCATCAGCAGCGCGCCGGTGTAAAGGGCGCCTCCGAGCCAGAGGATCATCGTCGTGAAGAGGGTGTACCACGAGAGAAAGCGGTAGGTAGCATCCCCGAAGCGGCGATGCATAAACTCCGGCATCGTGCTGACCCCGGTGGTCAGATAATGGGGAACAAAGAGCATCGCCAGCAGGACCAGGAAAAACCAGGCCAGCCAGTCGAAATTGGCGGCCACCATGCCGCTGGTGTAGGCCACGCCGCAGGAGGCGATCATGAAGGAGGGATTGACGTTGGTGGCGAAGATGGAAAGCCCCACGCTGGGCCAGCCGAAGCTTCGGCCCGCCAGGAAAAGGTCGTCCGACGCTCGCCGCCGATAACTGACCCACAGCCCCAAGCCGATCACCGAGACCGCGTAGACGCCGATCACCACGAAGTCGATCGTTTCAAGCCGGCTGTGAACGTCCATTCAGTCGATCCCGTATGCTTTGAGTTGGTCGCGGATGGAATGCGATTCTTCGGCCGGCGCTTGAATCAGGAACTGGTGGACCCCGCGAGCCGTGCCGATCTGGCGGATCACGGCATCGAGTCCGCCGAGATCGCCGTCGACTACCTGGATCTTCTTGCCGGCGGCGTGGATCCTGCGGTAGACCTCCGGCCAGTGGGCGCAGCCAAGCTGTCCGGCGCCGGGAACCCACTGTACCCCGTCCAGCGCATCGATGGCAAGCACCGAACCGAGATGCACCAGAGCATCGACGCCGTCGAGGTGGTAGAAACTGTACGGCAGCCTGGCGCAAGTGGCCGCGATTTCGGGGGCGGCGAAGCGGTCAAACATCTCCGGCCCGATCATGTAGCTGAAGTCGCACTGTAACATGTAACTGGGCCGCTCGGTGAAGATGCCCGACCAGTCGGAATAGCCCGGGTTGAGCGGCTGCAGAATACCGTTGATTTCCTCAACCACTCGATGCCAGCAGGCGTGGGCCTCGTCGAGCAGGCGCTTGACCTCCTGCGGGTGATCGTAGAGATCCAGCAGCAATTGCTCGCCCGGCCGGAAGACGGCGAGGATGTCGAGATTTCCGCCCAGGTCGGGCATGCCGATCAGCGCCCGGCCCTGCCACCGCCGCAGCCCGGCCAGGCAGATGTCGCGGATTCGCTGGAACCAGACGTTGCCCGGATCGAACTGGAAATGGATCTCGCCGATCGGCCGCTTCGTTTCCGGCAGGAACCAGACCTGCCCCGACGAGTTTTCCAGTCGAGCGCCGAGCATGGCGGCGATGACGACCGGCCCGAAGGCGTCGAAATTAACCCGCGGATAGGCGTCGCCGAGGAAGTGGAGGGTCGAAAGATCGTAGTCGATGCGGTCGACGATCGCATCTGCCGGGATATCGAGCCGGTGGCAGGTGGCCTGTGTCAGCCGGGGCACGTCGGGCATGGGCCGTCCGGGGTCGCGGCCGGCGAGTTCGACCGGAATGATCGGCCGCTCCAACTCACCGGCCCACCAGAGGCGATAGGTCTCGCGGAGCCGGTCCCAACGCTGGGGGTCGAAGTCGATGCTCATGGCCGGCGGATGTCCTCGTACTCCGGCTCCAGACCGGCCTGCTGCTTAACTGAATCGTCCTCAATCGGATGATCGTGGAAGACGTTATGCTTTCCGACGTGGTTCAGATTGAGCGTTTTCACGCGGCCTTCCTGCAAACGCTCGCAGACGTTGTGATGCACGGTGATGAAGTCGGAACCCTGGTCGAGATAGACGGCCGCCATCGGGTAGTGCAGCGCCCAGGGGGATGCTGTCATGTCGTGAATGTAATTGTAGGCGATCTCCGAGTCGGGCTGGGGCGAAAGGGTATAGATCGCCGCCCCGTCGCAGAGCATCGTCATCACATGATGCAACTCGTTGGAGCGTGGCGAAGGGGCGGTCGAGTGTGCCCGGGTTGGCGTCGTCGCCACAGGGAGCAACGTAGAAATCGGCCTGTCGCGTGTCATCGGCCCGGGCAGGCATGGCGGCGGCTGTCAAGAGTAGTGCTGCAAATAGGTTTGGCAGGGTTCGCATGGAGTGACCTCGGTTGTTGTCCGGTTTTCTTTCTTGCGATTGCGGCGGTGTATCTTTGGGCAACGGCGCAGATGTCAGGAATATCAAGAAGTCAGGAACATAACTCTTCCAGCGTTTCCAGCACGACGGGCACCGATTGCTCCCAATTGCCGGGCAGGTCTTCGGAGATTTCCAGCGCCACGCCCCGCTTGCCCGCACGGCGGCAGATGCCGCGGACCGCCTCGCGCAGCTCGTCCGCCGGTCGGTAATAGAGGTCGACGTTGACGTTGGCCCAGAAGACTTTATCGGGCCAGGCGGCGCGGCATTGGTCGTAGGTCATGTCGCCCTCGGGCGGCTCAGTGAGCGAGTCGATGATGTGGAAGGGCGCCCCGGCAATGTGATCGGCCACTGCCTTCAGCGCGCCGTCGTAGTGGACCATCACCCGCTTGCCGGCCGCTTCGTGGATCGGCGTCGCTTCTCGGTAAATCGGCATGAGCAGACCGTCATAGCGGCGCGGGCCGAGCATGTTGATCGTGAGGTTCTCGAACCAACCGACGTAACGGCCGGGGCCGGCGGCGATCAGTCGCTGCTCTTCCAGAAAGAGCTTCCGCTGGGCAGCGTAGAGGTCGAATAGTTCGGGCAGTTCCAGCCCAAGGTCGAGACAGAATTGCTCGGTGCCGGCCCAGTCGACGTTAATGCTCATCGCCGGCGTGCGGTGCATCCAGTTGCCGGCCCCGGTGACGACAACCACGCCGTTTTCCCCCACCGCCTCCTCTGCCGCATCGAAAGCGCCGTAGTTCGGCGTCAGTTCGGTGTTCTCGACGATCCATTGCTGGATCTCGTAGTCGGCCGGGGTCTTGATCCAGTGTTCTTCGTGCCAGCCGTTGCGGCTTGTCTTGCGGAGCGTTCCGACGGGCGTCTGTTTGATCTCGACGCGACGCATGCCATTACCCTGGCGCAACTCCTCGACCGAGTGCTGCACGCCGTGTTCGATGGCGCTGGTGATCGGACAATGGTGGCGTATTGTCAAACCGCGCTGGATAAGACGCTGCCAGGCCGGCTGGCAGATTTTGTTTTTTACTTCGTCGGTGGTGATCGCTCCCATACACCAGTCGTAGACCGCCAGCGGCGTCCGCGAAGGTGTTTCTCCTTCCAGGGCGGCGATTAGCAATTGACGGGTATTCATTGGGGCAATCAACTCCCTGGCGGCGCCGTTTCGACTTTCTCGATTTCGATCCCGCCGACCAGGCGGCGGGCGGCGACGAGGTTCTCCGCGCGGACTCGGTACTCGGACGGGTAGAGGACGCCGGCCGCGGACTGCTCGATCGAACGCAGATCGCGCGACGACCGGATCAACGCGTTGGCCAATTGCCCTTGTTCGGCGGTCGCAGGATCCGACGACTGGGCCATGGTGCCGGCCTTCCGGAGCACCAACTCTTGCTGGGGTCCGAGGATCGCGCGGATCGTGGCTGGCGGATCGACCGTTAACTGCCCGTGGTCCACGCCGCCGATGAGCAATTCGGCCGCCAGCAGGTTGTCGAAGCAGTAGGTGTAGTTGAAGGGGTGGATGATATGCGGGGCGTCGGGGAGTGTAGGCGGCCATTGGCCGTCCGAGTTGTAGGAATTGGTGAGGTGATACCACGCCCGCCGCCGCGTGGCATCGTCCAAGTCGTTATCCGAACGAAGCTTTTGCCGAACCAGATCCTGCCACGGCCGCAGCAGACGAGCCATGGGGGTTTCGGCCCAGGTCGACGCCTTGGCGCCGTGCCAGGCCGAATCGTCGTCGAAGGTCAGTTCTTCGCCCAACGGCGGCAACGTGTTGCAGGCTTCGTCGAACGTGGCAAACCCGCCCATCTCGTTGCAGGCGCGGATCAGGGCAACGAGTTTTTCGCGGGCGTCGGGACAACGCTCGAAGACATGGTCGGGCTGGTTCTGATACTTCAGTCGGAACCAGCCGTTGGTGCCCACGTATTCGGCATCGTCGGCGAAGATGATCAGGGCGCCCTCCGCCTCACCAGCGGGCTGCGTGGAATAGTTGCGGATGAGGTCGAGGTACTTTTCGAGCGTGTAGCCGGACATGCCCATGAAGAACCGCACGCCGAACTGCGCCACGCGGTCGGTCCGCAGGAAGACCCGCAGCGTGTCGGATTCCACGTCGGCGATGTTCCGGAACGGGAAGTGGATGGCCCGCTCCGTACCGGGGAGGTCATAATTGAACCCGAAGCTGTAGAATGCCTTGTCGTCCGAATGCTCGGCGGCGTAGATTTCGGGGCGTTGCGGTTTGCCGTCGCGAGTGAGGGAGCGGCTGTACGCTTCGAAGTCGCCGATGAGGTTGCGGTAGCCCGCCCGGCTGACCTGCGCGGGAACAAACCCGCGCCAGCCGCACTCCGGGTTCCAGAAGCTGCGGGGGCGCATCCCGAGCAGGCGGTCGTAGGCTTCCAAGGAAAACTCGATCGACCAATCGCCATCCTCTTCAGGGAAGTTGGGCAGCATCGGGTGGGCGTAGGGGGAACCCATCAGCTCGCACTGGCCGCGATCGATCGCCCCGCGGAGTTTGTCGAGAACGTCGGGGGTCTTTTCGGCAACATGGTCGAGGGTATACCCACTGGCCTCGAAAACGTACTTCGTTTCGGGAAACTCCTCGCGCATCGTGTCAATCAACAACTCGTAACTGGCGCGGATGACGAACTCGTACTTCTCGGGAACGAGGTAGGCATAGTTGAGGTTGGCGTGGAAGATCGCTACGTACTTCATCGATTGCCCTTAATTCTTGTCCGCTCCAGTCGCCGTTACGTCCATCTGCCCCCGGGTCAACCACTCCAGGCTCACTCGGAACACGACAATACTGCAAGCCTTCGCGAATCCGGGCAGCCCGCGGCCGTTGGATGTGCTCTTAGCCATGACGAGGATGACGCCGCGGTGCGTGACGGCGATGGAAGAATAGTCGAACCAATCATCGGCGGAGTTCAGTTCCTCCGCGTACTCCCATGTGCGGCCGCCGTCGCGACTGCCGCGAAGGACGCCGTGGCAACGGCCCCTGTCTTGAACGCTGGGGTTGGAGAAGAGCACCAGGTCGGCGCCGCCGATGAGCTTCGGAGGATAGCGGACCATTCCGGCACAGGTTCCCTGGTTAACCTCGATGATTACCGGGTCGATCCCCTCTTTGCCGAAGGTACGCCCTGCGTTTCCGCTCAAAGCCGTGCGGCGGCGATGGTCGTTGAAGTAGGCGCGAGCGTTGAAGTACACGGCACCATCCAATCGCTCGACGAGACATGCCTCGCCCGTGCCCTGCAGGAACAGATTTGCCCGCTGGATCGTCGTGCCATGGTCGTCACTGTAGAGGGCGGTGCTATAACACTTGGTACGTCGGTCGGGGATGCTGCCGTCGCTGTAGCCGTCGGTCCTGTCAACGGCGCGGGCGGGCCAGAGAAGACGCCCCTTGGCCGTGCCATGATGCAACGTCACCCCCGGCGCAGAGCCGTGGGTGCTACCCCCCATGCCGTCGGGCGGTGCGACGACGTTCGGCTTCCAGTCGGTCCATGTCGCGCCGCTGTCCTCGCTCTTCAGCCAGCCACCACCGCACATCAGCAAAACCACTCCGGTGGCGTGGTCGACACAGGCCGAGCCGATATGGAAATTGCCTCCCTCCTTGCGGCGCAGTGTGGCCATCGGCAGCCATGTACGCCCCTCGTCGAGGCTCCGCCGCAAAACGATATGACACTCGGTAACGTCGTCACTCGCGGATCCCCAACGTTCTTCACAAAACGCCAACACCGTTCCGTCGTTGGCGACGACCAGATTGGGGATGTGGTAGTTCGCGTTGCCGCCCTGCTCGAAAACCGTGATAATAGCCGGCGATGCGGCGATTGGCTCTGCGCTGAGGGCTTCCGAGACCAGAAGGATTGTGACGACGGAAACGGCGATTGACCGCCAGTGGTCGATGTGCATGAGTCTCTTCCCATTATGCGCCACCAAATGAATACTCCCAGCCGTCATAATACGCCCCCTAAGGCTTCTTCAGTCAACGCGCCCTGCGAGTACGTCACGTGGTCGGAACCGTTGATCGTCTCGGAGAAATGATAACTATTCTCGCGGGGAATGTCCAAGTACCCTTGCTGCAGGCGGCATGGCGGTCCACTCGACCGGGCACGCTATACTGTAGGGCAGTCGTGGCAAAGGTCTCCCACGATCTGGCTTACTCCTTCCCATAAAGGATCTCGCGCGTGTGGCAACCTTGGCGCCGCAAGGATTTCCGAGCCCTTCTGCTACTGCCGGCCGCGTATATCGCCATGATGGGGATCATGATGGTCTTCGAAGAATCGCTCCTCTTCTTTCCGGCCCGCTATCCGGCGGGCGAAAGCTGGGAACCACCGGGCCTCGGTTTCGAGGATGCGTGGTTCTCGGCAGCAGACGGTACAAAGCTTCACGGCTGGTACGTTCCGCATGATGAAGCCCGAGCCGTCATCCTCTTCTGCCATGGCAATGCGGGAAACATCACCCATCGGGCCGAGATATTACGGGAGTTGCACGACCGCGCCGGCGTGGCGGTCCTGTGCTTCGACTACCGCGGCTACGGTCGCAGTGAGGGTAAGCCCAAAGAAGCCGGCATCTACGCCGATGCCCGTGCCGCGAGGGCCTGGTTGGCGAACCGGACCGGCGTCGGCGAAAGAGAGATCGTCGTGATGGGACGGTCTCTCGGCGGCGCCGCGGCCGTTGAATTGGCCGCCGGCGACGGCGCCAAGGGACTGGTATTGGAAAGCACCTTCAGTTCCGTCCCGGATGTCGCCGCCTCGATCTATCCCTGGCTGCCCGTGCGACTGCTGGTGCGCAATCGTTTCGATGCTGTCGGCAAAATCTCACGATATCACGGCCCCTTGCTGCAAAGCCACAGCGAGGATGACGAGATCGTTCCCTACTCGTTGGGCCGCAAACTGTTCGACGCGTCCAATCAACCCAAGGAGTTCATCATTCTCCGCGGCTTGGGGCACAACGATCCACAGACGCCCGTCTACTACGAAAAGCTGGTCGCTTTCCTTGACGCGTTGAGATGAAACCTCACTTGAGGATTTCGCGAAGATACTCGGTTGCGCGTACGGATATCCCCTTGCTCTGACTTTCCCGCGGACCGGCCACGTTGAGCACTTGCACTGCGGCATCCGCGAGCCACTGGCGAACCTCTGCCGAAGATTGCGCGCAGTCGAGATTGACGGCGAGCCGCGGTTTGCCGTAACGCTCCGCCAGCCGCAGCGTCAGCTTGGTTCCGCCGCTCAACGGTCCACGGAAGAGGATGAGCGTGGCATCGGAGTCCGCCACATTCCGCTCGGTGCGAAGCGGATAGGCCGACGACTCGGTTTCGAGGAGTTCGTATCGGGCAGGGATTGGCCCATCTTCGGCCAACCGGCCGCGCGGACACCAGCCGCCATGGGGAATACCCAATTCGATGGCGACGTCCAACGCCGCGCGGTCCACGCCGGTTTGGCCTCCGGAAACGACCTTCGTCAACCGGTGCTTATGCTGCCGACGTGCCACTTTACGCGATGGTCTGCTAGCGTTGGTAGTTCGGGCCGGTCCGCTGGGTGACCGTGCCGGCCGGGCGGTCGTCCGGCAGGACGAGTTGCATTCCCGGCGTGAGATAGTCGAATTGCGTGCCCAACACGTCTCGGTTGAGTTCGTAGATATCCACCCAGCGCGACGCCTTGCCCAATTCGTACTTGGCGATATCGAAGAGGCTGTCGCCTTCCTGGACCGAATAGCTCTTTCCGCCGCCGACGGGCGTCGAGGTCGTCATGATCCTGGCCCGCTGGACGGCGACATCCCGATGACCAGGCTTGGGACAGAGACCGGGGTATTCGCCCGTGAGTTGCTCCGCGGTGGGCGCCATGATGGTTTCGCCGACGGACAGCTTCCTTTCCTGCGGAAACTTTTCCCGGTTGTGCTCGGCCAAGGCGCGAAAGAATCCGCCGGTGCCGTAGAGCTTTTCCGAGATCGTCCAATAGCTGTCGCCGGGCTGGATCGTATAGCTTCCATTCTCAGCGCGAACCGCAGGCTCAGGAAGGACGCTTTCGACAGTGCCCGCGTAACCGGCCGCCGGCAGGGCTGACGTGTTTGCCGGTTCCGGCGTGCGATACGTGGACCGCGAGTTGCTCGGTTCCTCACTCGACTCGGGAACGACCGGATTTACCGGCGACTGGTTCGGGGCCGCCGTTGTCGCAACGGAAGGAGTCGAGCCCGCGTAGCCCCAACGGGGATCCGCGGCGGGGTTCGAATGCACCGGTGTCGCCTGCGGCAGGGCAGGCGGGTCAACACTCGCGTCGGAGGTCTCTGACGAACGCAATGGATTCAGATCCGCGGCGGGAGCGGGGGTGAAGTCGTTCGCCGGGGCCGGAGTGAACTGAGTTTGCGGCGAAAGTGCGTCGGAAAGAGTCGCCGGGGCAGTCGCAGCGGCGGCTTGCATCTGGTCGGCAGCGGCAGCGGGCTGGTTGGACTGCCAGTTGGCGGAAACGGGAGCGGCTGTTTCGGTCACGCCGTACCCGGCATAGTGCGGAGAGGGCGCGGCCAAGACCGGCCTGGGCATATAGGACGGAGGGGAAGTCGCGGTGCTTTCTTCCGGCGCTTTGGCGCCGGCGGAGTTGCTGCCGACCGTCCATCTCTCCAGCGTTCCGGAAGCGGGGATCACGCTGGTGTCGGCCGTCGCGCTGATCACCGTCGGCTGGCTCGGCAGGCTGATCGCGGGACCGGTGCCGTCTGCCGCGCCGGCCTGCTCCGCGGACGGTTCCGTGCTCGAAGCGATGTCCTCGTTCGGACCTCGAAGGCGTCGAACGAAAACGACGCTTAACACGATCAACAGCATCAGGATTACGCCGAGGCCGATCTTCATCTCTCGACGGAACGTGGAACGATCAGCCGCTTCTTCGATAGGGCAATCCTCACCCTCCGCGGGCTGCGGAAAACGGTTCGACAGATCCTCGAACGTGGCAAATGAGCGATTTTTCTTCGACATGGCGCTTCCCTGCTGGAAATGACCGCGCGGCTTCCTGCCGGGGTGTGGTAAATGTAGAATACGGGGGTAACGGGAACCGCGTAGGAGGAAAGTACAAGGCAGATAATGGTTCGGAACTGGTTCCCCTATTCCAATCGTCTCTCCGGGCGGAACCTTTTACTATTTTGTCGTCCGCGCGGCAACCCGTAACTTGGCGCTTCTTGACCGCGTATTCCGCTGGATCTCTTCCGGGGTGGCTTGGATCGGACGTCGAGTGAGCGGCTCATAGGACGAGTTGTTGCGAAACTCCTCCTTCACTCGCCTGTCTTCCAGCGAATGAAAGCTGATTACCGCCATACGCCCCCCCGTTTTAAGCACATGCGAAGTACGGCGCAAGGCGACCTCCAACCACTTCAACTCGTCGTTCACCGCGATTCGCAGGGCCTGAAAGGTACGGGTCGCCGGGTCGATCTGGTGGCCGGTTCGCGAGCGGGGAACCACACTGCGAACCAGTCGAGCCAGGTCCGCGGCAGTCTGAATCGGCTCATGCCGGCGCCGTTGGGCGATAGCCCGGGCGATCCTGCGGCTGTAGCGTTCTTCGCCATACATGTAGATCAAATCGGCCAAACGTTCGGCACTGAGTCGGTTTACCAGCCGTACGGCCGGCTCGCCGCGACTGGGGTCGAATCGCAGATCCAAGGAGCCTTCGGCGGAAAAACTGAAGCCGCGGCTTTCGTCGGCAAGCTGATCGCTCGACAGTCCCAAATCCAAGATAACGCCGTCGACATCGGCGATGCCCAAGCCGGCAAGCACCTCGGTCACGTCGGCATAATTAGCGTGGACGACTTGCACCGGCAACCCTGCCAGACTGTCGCGAGCAGCCTCGACCGCCGCCGGATCGCGATCCAGGGCGATGACCTGTCCGCCCGGGACAACCAGTTCCGCCAGAGCCCGCGTGTGGCCTCCGCCTCCGAGTGTTCCGTCGACAAACACTGCGCCCGGCCGGGGCACGAGCCATTCGATGATCTCATTCAACAGAACGGGTACGTGCTGGGATGGCAGCGCATTCATGATTGGTCGCTCTTCGCGGACGTTTTGGGAACCATGCGAAGAAATGGGATGGAAGGGCCGGCCGCGACGCCATGTCCGGCTGGAAAGCCTGAAGCTATGATAGCACTCCACCTCGGGCACATCCTTGTGCCCGGGTGAGGCAAAGTGCTCGCGGTCCATTGTCTGCGAAGATGACAATGGCCCACTGTTCGCGGCGGGGAACTCGCTCCCTCTGTTCCGCACCCGTGAGAACCTGCTTCGCCCCCTAGCGGCAAAACGGAAACGTCAGCCAAGTGGCCAAGACGGACGTCTCCTGTCCTCACGCGCAACGAACCCTCGGACGGACGACCATTAGTTTACTCCCTTACCACTCCATCAACCATAATCTGCGGCCAACCACCATCATGAACCTCCCCCCAGAGCGGATTCAGCGATCTCGTCAAAGTGAGCCTGCTTATCGGCAAGGTAGGTTGCCCACCGTTCTGATGGCCAGATCTCCAGGTGGTCCTGTACCCCTACAATCGCAATCTCTTTGTCCAGTTTTGCCAACTGCGCCAGTTCCGGCGGAACGCGAATTCGCCCCTGCCGATCCAGTTCCACGCGTTGTGCCCGTGCGTAAAACAGTCGCGTGAACGCTCGAACATCCTGATGCGCAGGCGACGCTTTGGCCACACGCTCCCCAAGCCGGCTGAAGGCGTCCTCCGTGTAAATCGCCAACGAATCATCCGTTCCCGGCGCGATGTAGACCCAGCCTCCGGGTGGGCAAGCAAGGTCGTCTCGCAACCGCTTGGGTATCGCGATGCGGAGCTTCTCATCGATCGAGCGGACGAAGGTTCCGGTAAGAAGCATCCTTCACCACTTTTCCCCACAAATCCCCATCAAGACCCCAAAGATATCGAGAATAGCGGCTACGTCAAGCGGACTGTTTCTTGCCCCGTTGGTTCTTCGACTCGGCGGATTTCCGTAGCTTCAGCCGACAGACCAACTTCCAGCGATCGGTTCGGGCGTAACTGCTGCGAAAAATTTTTTCAACTGGCAAAATCGCTTCGCGGCAGCGAATCCCACAGGTCTTGGTAGGCGGAGACGACGCGGGCCAGCGTGAACTCCTCTGCTGCCCGCGTCCGGTTGACCCGGCCGAGTTGCTTGGCCAGGGACGCATCCGAGAGAATCGCCGAAACCCGCTCCTCCAGAGCCCTCGAATCGCCGAATGGAACCGTCTGCTCTTGGGCATTGGGCCCGAGCAGTTCGCGGACCCCTTCCACATCCGTGGCCACCACCGGCATCCGGCTCGCCATCGCCTGGAGAACGACGTTTGGCATACCCTCCCACCGCGACGGCAACACAAGCATCTGACTCGCCGCCAGGATCTCCGGCACGTCTTTTCGCCACCCGGCAAAATGGATTCGGTCCGCGAATCCCGTCGCCGCAGCCGCTCGCTGGAGCATCGGCAGGTCTGGACCTTGCCCCACCAGCAGCAAGTCGCAATCGTGTTGCGGACCGAGCCAGTTCGGCACGGAAGGAATCAGCCAATCGAGCCCCTTCTGATGCTCCATCCTCCCCACATAGGTTACGACTCGTCTGCCAGGCTTGATCCCGAAATGACGCAGATCTGCCGGCAACGCGCCCGGGTAGGCCGCCACATCAATTCCGTTGGGAATGACGACGATCTTCGATTGGGGCAGGCCGCCCTCGCAGGCCGAGAAATCCGCCACCGAGCGGCTGACACAGACGTAGCGGTCAACCCAGCGTGAGGTCAGTCGGTCGGCCCAAAGGTGCCACCGGTGCCGTCGTTCCGCCACACGGATGCCGGACAACACCCGCGGAACTCCCACTTTTCTCGCCGCCAGCCGTCCCAGCAGGTTTGCGTGGAAGAGAAAACACTGCACGAGCTTGACTCTCCGCCGAGCCAACTCCTGAATCAGTCGTCGGTAAACCGGAAGCAGATCCCGTTTTCGGCGGGCCCCGAGGCAATGAACCGGAATACCAGCCTGCTGAAGCGGTGAGAGGCACGAGGGCTCACCCGGGGAGGGCTGCGGGCCGAGGCAGTAGACCACGGGCTCAAAACGGCTGCGGTCCAAGCGAACGACCAGGTCAACCAGAGCCTGTTCGGCCCCGCCAACGTCCAGCTCGGTAATGCATAGTGCCACGGCCGTCGGTGTTGTGGTCAAGGCAGACACCCCTTGGAATAGCTACCCGCAATGAATACAACGCGAATTCCTTCGCCGATGCTTAGCAACATTCGAGAAATAAGAGCCTATCCCAAAACCGCCGGGGACTGGCTCATTTTGCGGAGTCTTCGGAGCAAAATGTGCCTGTCCCCCTCTCCGCCAAGGTTTTGGGATAGGCTCTAAGTGTCAGGAACCGTTTGTGCGAAGCACCCGGAGGGCCGGTTCCCGGCAAACGGTTCCTGACACTTATTTCTCGAGCAATCCTTAGGCCCTGCACGGATCAAGGATAAGGGCTTATACTCCATTTACGTCGAAAGAAGAAAGCGGAGATAGAAAGGATATGGTCGGTTCAGACACTATGGCGGAAATGGACCGATACGATTACCCACTTCCCCGTCGCCTTGTCGCCCAGACGCCGCTGCTGCGGCGTGCCGATGCGCGTCTGTTGCTGGTGGACCGGGAGCATAACTCCCTGGCGCATCACCACGTACGCGATCTTGACGAGTTGCTGCGGCCCGGCGATTGCCTGGTACTGAACGATACTCAAGTCGTCCCCGCCCGCTTGGTGGGCTTTCGAACCAAGACCGGAGGCCGCTGGGAAGGGCTTTATTTGGACACTACTCCGGAGGGGTTTTGGCGAGTCTTGGGGAAGACTCGTGGGACTCTGACTACCGACGAGACAATTACCTTGCTGGACGGGCAGGGACGGGAAGGTCTCCGGCTCCGCATTGGCGTCAAGCAGCCGGGCGGTGTCTGGCTTGTTCGTCCGGAGGCCGATGAGGAGACGTTTTCCCTGCTACAACGCATTGGGCGGATCCCTTTGCCGCCTTACATTCGAAAAGGCGAAATGGTCGAGGCCGACCGCCAGCAGTATCAAACCGTCTTCGCGCGGAGGCCCGGTGCGATCGCCGCTCCCACAGCGGGCCTGCACTTCACCGAAGCCCTGTTGAAATCGCTTCACGACATGGGCGTGAGGCTCGCCTGGGTCACGCTGCATGTGGGCCACGGCACGTTCCGGCCTATCGAAACGGCAACGCTCGGCGAACACGAAATGCACTCGGAGCGGGCCCATGTCGGCCAGGAAACCGTCGACGCGATCCGCGATTGTCGCAGCCGCGGCGGTCGCGTGGTGGCTGTCGGAACCACGGTCGTCCGCGTATTGGAAACGGCCGCCTCCGAGGGGGAACCGAAGCCTTTCCACGGGCAGACCGATCTCTTCATCCGGCCTCCCTACCAGTTCAGGACGATCGACGCCCTCTTGACGAATTTTCATCTCCCCCGAACCACGCTTCTCGTTCTCGTTCGGACATTTGGCGGCGACGAATTGGTGATGCGTGCCTATGAGGAGGCGATTCGCGAGGAATACCGTTTCTACAGCTACGGCGACGCCATGTTCATCGTCTAACCACGAACTATCACTCGCCCGAAAAGGATTGGCCACGTGCCCGAACTACTCGCCGAACGCGTGTTGGTCGTACCGACCGAATTATTCCACCGACTGGGCCATTTTCAGGGGTTTCACCACGATCCACAGCCCTACCTGGCTGAATTGCTCAGTCCGGAACAGACCAGCTACCGGCCGCGAAGCGAGGTGGAGCAAGATCCCGGCTTCAAGCAGTTGATCCCTTACGTGATTCTCTCGCATCGCGACACGGGCGGCCGCTGCACCGTGTTTCAGTACACGCGGGGCACGGGCATGGGCGAGGGTCGGCTGCACAAGAAGCGCAGCGTCGGGATCGGCGGCCACATTTCGACGGTCGACGCCGGCGCGGATGGCAAGAGCAAGCCGTACGAGGAAGGCATGCGGCGCGAGCTCGAGGAAGAGGTCGCGATTGGTTCGCCCTACGCGGCGCGTTGCGTCGGGCTGATCAACGACGACCAGAGCGACGTCGGCCGCGTCCACCTGGGAGTTGTCCACCTCTTCGATTTGGAGCGTCCGGAGGTGGAACCTCGCGAAGACGATATTCTCGAGTGCGGCTTCCGGCCGGTAGATGAAATGCTCGGCGACCTTTCGGCTTTCGAGACATGGTCGGAGATATGCCTGCGGGCGTTGTTCGGAACGCAAGAGGCCCGGAGCAAGTGATCGCGACTCCCATTTACATGGACAACCACGCCACGACGCGGGTCGATTCTCGCGTTCTGGAAGCGATGCTGCCCTGGTTCACCGAGCAGTACGGCAATGCGGCCAGTGCGAGCCACGGGTTCGGTTGGCAAGCCAAGGAAGCGGTCGACGGGGCCCGGGCATCGCTTGCCGCCGCCATCGGCGCCAAGGCCAAGGAGATCGTCTTCACCAGCGGCGCGACGGAGAGCAACAATTTGGCGATCCGAGGCGTGGCGGAGTCGTCCGGCCGCAGGGGCAATCATATCATCAGCGTGGCCACCGAACACTCGGCCATACTCGACCCACTCGATAAACTCTCGCGGCGAGGTTACGAGGTGACGCTGCTGCCGTTCATCCCCTCGCCCGATCCGCTTGCCGGGCGGATTCGGCCCGAACAAGTGGCCGATGCCCTACGCGACGACACGATGCTGGTTTCCGTGATGCTCGCCAATAACGAGATCGGCGTGCTCCAACCGCTGGAAGAGATCGGACGAATTTGCCGGCAGCGCGAGGTCCTGTTCCATACCGACGCGACCCAGGCCGTCGGCCGCGTGCCGGTCGATGTCCAGCGGCTCTCCATCGACCTGATGAGTTTCAACGCGCACAAGATTTACGGGCCGAAGGGGATCGGCGCGCTCTACGTGCGTGGGCGGTCGCCGCGAGTTCGGATCGAGCCCCAGATCCGCGGCGGCGGCCACGAAAACGGGCTCCGCAGCGGAACTCTCAATGTTCCGGCCATTGTCGGCTTCGCCCTCGCGGTGGAACTGGCGCTGGACGAAATGCCGTCGGAAAGCCTGCGACTGGCTGCCCTGAGAGATCGGCTTTACGAAGGGATCATCGCGGCGGTTTCCGACGTCGCTTTGAACGGCCCGGCGCTCCGTTCGGAACTGCGGCTGCCGGGAAATCTCAATCTCCGTTTTGCCCGCGTCGACGGTGAGGCGCTCTTGCTGAGCATGCGTGACGTTGCCCTCAGTTCGGGCAGCGCCTGTACGTCGGCCCACCCGGGACCGAGTCACGTGTTGCGGGCAATCGGCCTTTCGGAAGAGCAGGCCCGATCGAGCCTGCGATTCGGGCTGGGGCGGTTCAACACGAGTGACGAGGTCGATTGGGTTGTCGAGAAACTCCGCGAGGAGGTTACGCGACTGCGAAGGATGAGCAGCCTGTCTTAAGCCTCCCTTGCTGTGAAAAGTCACCCGTCACCGGCTCGTGTTGCCAATCGGCAACAGCCACTCCCTGCTGCCATCCGCGCCTCGCCGTAACTCTGCCGCAATACCGGGCTGAAGCGGAGAATCGTCCGCCAGACCCGGCGGCCACCGCCCATTGGCACCAGTCTTGCACTATGGGCATAGCGGCTGAGAGAATGAGACCTTGGGAGTTGCCGCACCGATGCCCAGCGTTTTGGAAATCAACGAAATTGACGATCTGGCAGACCATCGCTTGCTGTGGAATGCTCTGCTGCCGCGAACCCGCAACGCCACGTTCTTCCAGTCGCTGGACTGGCTCGTGACCTACTGGAAGCATTTTGGCGACCGGCAGCGGCTTCGCGTGCTGGTGGTGTCGTCGGCGGGGGAAACGATCGGCATTCTTCCGCTGGCCGTGCGAACGGAAACAACCCGCCTCGGACCGATTCGCGTGCTCGGCTATCCGCTGGACGACTGGGGCACGTTCTATGGGCCCATCGGGCCTAATCCAACCGCCACCCTTGCCGTCGGCATGGCCTACGTCCAGCAGACTCGCCGCGATTGGGATCTGCTCGATCTGCGGAACATCGATGCGTCGAATTGCGATTTCGGCCGCACGCCCGGCGCGATGCGGTTGGCGGGCATGCAGCCTTATAAGCAGGCATGGGGCGAAGGGGCCGTCGTCGAAATGGACGGCACGTGGGGCGAATACTGGCAAAGTCGAACCCGAAAATGGTGTCGCAACGTGCGCCGCTGCCAGCGGCGACTGGCCGAACTGGGCGAAATCACGCACTACCGTTACCGGCCCAAGGGACGGGCCTCCGACGACGCCGACCCACGGTACGATTTGTTCGACGATTGCTGCAAGGTGGCGCGAGCGAGCTGGCAGGGGTCATCGACCAACGGCACGACACTCTGTCATCACTCGGTCCGCGACTTTCTTCGCGAGTTGCACGCCGTGGCGGCCGGTGCCGACGGACTCGATACGAACCTCCTCTTGCTCGACGGCGAGCCGATTGCCTTCGCCTACAACTATCATTACCAAGGCCGGGTGAGCGCGTTGCGCGTGGGTTTCGATCCGCAATACTCCGGCTACGGACCCGGCACGGTGCTCCAGTCGCTGGTACTGGAAGACAGTTTCCGCCGCGGCGATCGGCTCTACGATTTCGGGGTCGGTTCTCTCCCCTGGAAACGACCGTGGCAGACGTCGGTCCTCACGACTTATCGCTACACGCATTTCCCTCTTCCCTCGGCGCGAGCGAATCTTCTCCGCCTCAAGCGGCTGCTGGAAAGCCGCATCCACGGACCGGAACACCCCCGCTACACGGTACCGGCATAAGTAGATCCCGCTTGCCGAGCGGGATCTTGCGTTACAGGTTCCGCCAGCGCGCCGGACGCGAGGCCAACGCCGGTCTCAAATCCCGCTTGCCATACAAAACCTCGCTCCACAGATCCCGCTCGGCAAGCGGGATCTACCGCTCAATAGAGGTCGTCCTCCGGCAGAATCGGTTGATTCGCCGGATTGCGGCTTTCGTTGGCCGAGGCGACGCGTATCCCCGGGCGATCCTTCAGCGGGCAGACGCTTTCGCAGACGCCACAGCCGATGCAGAGATCCGGATCAACGTACGGTCGCTTGATAGTCTTCATCTCGCCGTTACGATCGCGGATTTCCACGTCCAACGAGTAGATGGCCTTATCGGGAATCGGGCAGTGCTCCTCGCAAACCATGCAGTCGCGCCCGTAGGCGTAAGGAATGCACCGCGACGTGTCGAAGCCAGCCAGTCCCAGCCTGGTTTCTTGTTTTTCGGGGATCGAAAGGGGCTGAATCGCCTCGGTCGGGCAGACTTGCGTACAGAGGTTGCAGTCGAAATCGCAGTAACCGAGACGAGGAACGAGTCGCGGAGTCCAGAGCCCTTCCAGGCCCGCCTCGAAAAGAGCCGGCTGCAGGCCGCCTGTCGGGCAAACCTTCATGCATAAGCCACAAGCGGTGCAGCGTTGGAGGAAATCTCGCTCGCCTCGCGATCCCGGGGGGCGGATCAAATCCGGATGGAACCAGAGGCCGCGGGCCTGATAGCCAAGCCGCGAGGCACTGGACTGCGGTCCCGATCGCAACAGCCATAATCCCGCCAGGCCGCCCAGCATCGAGGCGGCGAGCATCCGCTTGGAGAGATCGACGCTTTCGATGGCCGGCTCGCGTCGCCAGGGAACCGTCAGGGAGAACGAAAGACTCTGGCGACGGCAGGACTCCGAGCAATTGAAACAGCTAAAGCACTCCGACGGTTTCCATTGCGAGCCGGGAGCGGACGCTGCCGCGCCGTGGCAAGCCGACGCGCAGAGGTCACACTGATTGCACCCTTCGGCGGCTACCTTCCGCCGCACCAGCGGTCGCCAGGCCAGCACACCCAACATCGCTCCCAACGGGCAGAGATAGCGGCACCAGAACCGCCGTCGCCAAGCGTTGGCCAGCAAGGTGGCCACAAACAGCGTTAGGATTACCGCCGCGCCCAGGAAAGTCTGGTTCTCCACGGCGAAAACGTGCCGGCGGAGGAAACCGCGAGCCGGTTCGGTGGCCGAGGCGAGCCGCCACGAGCCGACGCCCGGATCGGCTTGATAGATGGCTGTCGTGCCCTCGTCAACCGCCCATTGAAACCCGGGCAGCACGGCTACGGTGAGGCTGCGGTAGAGAAAGACGATGGGATCGAAAAGGGTCGCCCAGTGCCCGCCGATCAGTGCCATGGCCAGAAGTCCGGCGAGCAAGTAGTACTTCGTCCGCTGCCGGGGCGACCAGTGATCGCGGCGTTTGCGATTGGGCCAGACGCGATCGCAAACCGCGCCGGCGCCGGCGTGGAGCGTGCCCAGCGGGCAAACCCAACCGCAAAACACACGGCCGAAGAGGACGGTCACGACGACTGTCACCAGGGCCAGTAGCGCGATCGCCGGCACGGCATGACCGGAGAGCCACGTCGCGACCAACAGCAGCGGGTCGATCCAAAAGAACAGTCCCAGCGCAGGATTCAACTCCGTGCCGGCACGGAGGCGGGCCGCCACGAATAACCAAGCGAACAGAAGGAAGCATGCGACCTGGACGACCCGCCGGAGATTCGCGCCGCAGAGCGCTCGCCGCATCCGGCTCATGAGACGGCGATCTCCTTCAGCGCCAACGAGCGATAGTCCATCTTACCTAGTCCGGCTTTGTCGCCCTTGACGATCGACTCAATCTCCTGCGGCTTGCGGCCGAGCACTTCGGCGCCCCAGGCGTCGAGCGCCACGGGGTCGACGCCGGCGGCCAGCGTCATCGTCAGGGCGACATCCTCGGGTTTGCCCCCCTTGGGCCCGTGGTCCTTGAGGATCCGCACGGCGTCCAGCAGGCAGATCTGCGGCTTCATGAAGCGGGTGATGTCGACCAGGCAGTTGGAAATGTCCTGGTGGAAGAGCTTGCGGTTCTCGATCACCCCCATGTAGTTCTTCATGCACATGGTGGCCCCGGCCAGGCCATGATGCTTGACCACCGGCACGTTGATCACCAGGTCGCATTCGACGATGCCCGGGAAGACCGGGATGCTCGTCACCCGTTCGCCGCGGATATTCATTTCGCGGAAACGGCTGCGGTCGAGGAAGAGAACCTCGGCGCCGGCTTTCTTGGCGGCGTCGGCGATGCCGCTGGTTGCGTAGGTTTTCTGGGCTAGGTCGCAGGGGTTGTCGCCAACCTTGACCGACTTAGCGCCGGCGTCCAGCGCCAGCCGAATCAGCGTGGCAACAACGTCCGGATTCGTATTGGCGGCCAGTTCCGGGCTGCGATCCCAGCCGATATTCGGCTTGATCCAAACCACCGAACCGCGGCTGACAAACCGTTTCATGCCTCCCAGCGCGTCGATCGCCTGCTCGGTCATCCGAACGGCCGCCTTTTCGATCTCGCTGGCCGATGGGGTGCCGGAACCGGACCACTTGGCAATCGCCATTTCGGTGGACTCACCGGCTGCCCTCGCCGTGGCTCGCGGGTCCGCTCCCAAAGCAACCGCTCCCGCTACCGCCGCGGAACGGAAGAGAAAATTTCGACGGGAATACGACTCGTTCATCGCACAACTCCTGCAAGGAAAACCGAGAATCCACAAGCCCGCCTGGGGCGGCCATCCGCTCCGGCGACCGTTCACGATAGCATGAAAGGGGCGGCAATGGCAACCGTGGGTCAGGTCGGCAACCCGCCTGCTTTTTGCACTGATACGAGGCAAGCTGCAATCCTGCCCCACGGTTCTGCATCAGCCGACGAAGTTTACCTCACGTCCGCCAGGCTGACGGGGCGGCGCTCTTCAGCCGAAAGAAGGGCCGCTTCCAGCACCCGCTGCGTCTGATAGGCGTCGTTGAAATCAGGGATGGGCAACGTCGGCTCTTCGCCAGCCAATACCTTGAGAATATCATAGGCCTGATTGGTAAATCCGTGTTCGTAGCCGATGATGTGGGCGTCGGGCCACCAGTTGGAGACGTAAGGATGGTCGCCGCCGTGCGTACACATGATCGTGGTCCAGCCCTGCACGGCGCGTGGCCGGGTGGCGTCGTAATACTCCAGTTCGTTCATCCGTTCGAAATCGAACTTCAGCGCGCCCTTGGTGCCGTTGATTTCGAACGTATTGCGGTTTTGATTGCCGGTCGCCTGGCGGGCCGCTTCGAAGCTGGCCACCGCCCCGCCGGAGAAACGGGCGAGGAATAAGACCGCGTCGTCGACGGTGACTTTGCCCATCTGCCCGCCGCCCTCCCTACCGGCCGCGATGCCGCCCGCCGCGGTGCCGCTGACCACCTTTCGCTCTTTGATGAAGGTCTCGGCAATCGCACCGACCACTTCGGTGATCTCCTGGCCGGTAACAAAGCGGGTCAAGTCGATGATATGGGCGTTGAGGTCGCCGTGGGCGCCGGAGCCGGCGAGGCTCTTGTCGAAGCGCCACAACAGGGGCACCGACTCGCCTGCCCAGTCTTGAAGGTAGGTTGCCCGCACATGCCGGATCTCGCCCAGGGCGCCATCCTGGATCAATCGGTGCGCCAGGCCGGCGGCCGGGCAGCGGCGGTAGTTGAACCAGACAAACGTCTTCACTCCTTTCGCCTTGGCCGCCTCGGCCATTTGGCGGGCATCGGCCAGGGTGCCAGCAATCGGCTTTTCGCAGGCGCAGGGCTTTCCTGCCTCGATGGCGGCGCGGGCGACCGGAGCATGCATGTAGTTGGGAGTCACCACATCGACCAGGCCGATCTCGGGCGACTTGACTAGCGCCTCCCAGTCGGTCGACGCGTTCTGCCAGCCCCAGTTGTCGGCGAATGCTCGCGGGTTTTCCTCGGGCTGGCCGAAGACGGTATGCATGACCGACTTCACCGGTGTTTTGAAAAACTTGGCAACCTGGCCCCAGGCATTCGAATGCGAACGGCCCATGAAACCTTGCCCGATCAGGGCCACGTTGATGGTCTGCATATGACACTCCTCAAAGCTCGGAAACACCGATGGTTATACCCAAAGCACTCCAATAGGTCCGGCGGTTATAGACCAATCCAAGTCCGCTCGCAAGGGGCTGGGCATCGGAAGTCAACTGACCATGCCGGCGAAGTCGATCGCGACACCCACCCAAAAGATCTATTACTTGACAGCCATTGCCAGTATTATGCCACCCCCCCCTCGCCCCTTCACCATCAAGAAAATCGAGCCTCCGTAACTAGCCAGTCAGAATTATTGCATAGCGGGTATTGATAACTGACCGAATAGTCGTTATAGTGATCTGAGTCAGTTTCAGGAGGTCAGGAAATGCCCAGGCTCACTGCGATCCGAAGACAAGCGCTGGACGAGGTGATGAAGGAGGCCATTTTCGAGGCCACCATCTCCGCGCTCAGCGAGCACGGTGTCGAAGGGCTGACCATGGACCGGGTGGCCTTGGCGGCGGGGGTTGCCAAGGGGAGTCTCTACAACTACTTCCGGAGCAAGAAGAGCCTGCTGGAATTCGTCTATATGAAGACGATCGATCCGGCTTTTCAGGATTTGGAGGCAGTTGTCGCCTCGGACCGGACGGCGCGGGAGAAGTTGGCGACACACCTCCGTTGGATTCTCGAGCACGTCGCCAAGCATGCACAGGTCTTCCGAGTACTGTTTCGTGATGATACGGCCCAAGGCCTTCTGCAGTCGTCGGAACGAAGCGCTCGCGAAATGTGCGGCCAGTATCTGGCCAAGATCTTCGACCAAGGCATTTGCGAAGGCGTTTTCCGCCCCGCCGATCCGCTTTTGCTGGGACGCATGTTTCTCGGCCTTTGCATGGGCGTCTTCGACAGCCATCCCGAACTGGAGAGAACTGACGTGCGCGAGGAGATCTACCGATTGATCATGGACATGTTCCTGGACGGAATTGTGACGGAAAAGGGGCGAGCCGGCCGAAGGACGGCGTGAAACGGGAGACGAGCGACTTTCCTTTTCTCAAAGCGGAATCCGCGGATTTTCGCGAGTCAGTCCTCCGTTGTCGAAACGTGTTGAACTGCCGGGAATTGAGCCGGTTTTCGAGCATGGGAGTACAAGAATGGTTCGGCGTATGGTGAAAGCGTTGGTGATGGCGACCTTGCTGGCGAGTCCGTTCTTCGCGGGCTGCCAAGGCGAGCAGGCTTCTCCGCCTCCCCCGGCCGCGGAAGTGGCCGTAGTGACGGTCCAGCCCCAGTCCGTCGTGCTGACCACGGAGTTGCCGGGCCGGACGTCCGCCTGCCGGGTTGCGGAAATCAGGCCCCAGGTCAGCGGACTGATTCAGAAACGGCTGTTCACGGAGGGCTCCGACGTGAACGCCGGTGAGGTTCTCTACCAGATCGACCCCGCTCCGTTTCAGGCGGCGCTAGACAATGCCGACGCGAGCCTGCTGGCCGCCAGGCAGGCGGCCGAACGGGCGCGGGCCACCTTGGCCGTGACCATCGCCAACCTGAAGCGGCACGAGGCGACCTTGACACTGGCCAAGACGAACTTGCAGCGGTATGAGAATCTGCTGAAGACCCGCGCCGCATCGGCCATGCAGCGAGACCAGGCCGCGACTGATGTCGACGTGGCGGAAGCCACGTTGCGGGCCGCCGAAGCCCAAGTGGAATGCGATCGGCAGGCGGTGGGCGCGGCGGAAGCCTCCATTCAGCAAGCCGAGGCGGCGTTGGAGACATCCCGGATCAATCTGGCTTACACGAAGATCACCGCCCCCATTTCCGGCCGCATCGGCCGATCGAACGTGACCGAGGGCGCCATCGTCACGGCGTATCAGCCCGTGGCGCTCGCGACGATCCAGGAACTCAATCCCATCTATGTCGACGTGCCCCAGTCCACCGTGGAATTGAACCGCCTGAGAACCAGCCTGGCCAACGGCCGCCTCAAAGAAAACGGAACCGATCAGGTCAAGATCGCTTTGGAAGACGGCACGGCCTATCCGATGGAGGGATCACTCAAGTTCCGCGATGTGACGGTGGATCCCACGACCGGATCGGTGATTCTGCGGATCGTCGTCCCCAATCCCGAGGCCATTCTGCTGCCGGGAATGTTCGTGCAGGCGACGATCGACGAGGGCGTGGATGACCGCGCGATCCTCATCCCGCAGCAGGCCGTGTCGCGAGATCCGAAGGGCAACCCCAACGCGCTGGTGGTAGACACCGAAGAGAAAGTTGAACAGCGACAGATCTCGACCGATCGTGCTTTGGGCAATGAATGGCTCGTTTCCTCCGGCCTTGCGCCGGGGGACCGCGTGATTGTCGAGGGCGTGCAGAAAGTCCGCCCCGGCGTGGTTGTGAAGGTGGTTCCGTTGGAAGCCGGTCAGGCCGCTGCCAAATCCGAGAGCACGGTCCGGGTGGCCACGCACACGAAGTAAGGGAGTCGTCAGGGTCGCCTCATGTTATCGAGATTCTTTCTGAACCGCCCGGTCTTTGCCTGGGTAATTGCCATCATTATGATGCTGGCCGGCGGTCTGGCAATCTATAGCCTGCCCATCGCGCAGTACCCCCCCATCGCCCCGCCGTCGATCGCCATCGACTCCTTCTATCCCGGGGCGTCGGCGAAGACCGTCGAAGACAGCG
>JAAYEH010000567.1 GCA_012728855.1 Rhodopirellula sp.
AGCCCGACTCCGTTTCGCCAGGCAAGATGAGTCTAGCACCGAAAACAAGCAGAACGAAGGACACACGAGGAACTCTCTCACAAAACTGCCCCAAAAAATTCCACTTGAATACCGAGCCAAGACACGTACCGCCATCGGGCTTGGAGGATGGGGATAAGTACCGGGTGGTCTTCGTCACCAGCGGGGAGTTCTCGTTCGGGCAATCCACCCCCATACAGTCATTTAATGATTTTGTCACCAACGCCGCGTTACAAAGTCCCTCGTCCGTGATTTCCGCCTTATCCAGTGAGTGGACGGCAATTGTGTCCACTACATCGACGCACGCGAAAACCAACACAGCCACTGACGTCTCCCACGACGCCGACTTGCCCGTCTACAATGTTGCCGGGCAACGCATCGCTCACTCATACTACGAGCTTTGGTCCAATTCGCTTGGATACCCGATAAATATCAATGAATCTGGCGGTGGGCACTTTGCATTCCATGACGTCTACACCAGCACGTCCACGGCAGGCAACTACATCAAATGGTCTTACAGTGCGTCATTCGATACCACTACAATCCGTTACGGTTCTACCGCGATGTATAACGGCGAATGGGTTCAGGGCGCGAAGCTGTTTGCAGGCGACATCAGATCCTCAACCTTGTCGGCTCAGCTTTATGGCTTATCCGCTCCGATCACGTTCCACGATTCCGCTGCCGTGCCCGAGCCCGGCCCTCTCGCTTTAGGCACGTCATCGCTTTTGGCGTTAGGCTTGGTGTGCTATCGTCGGCGGAGAGCACGAGAACGGAAGCCTACGGACCCAGGCCGCTCGTAAGCCACCGTTGCCAGCGCTGCACGTATTGGCCGATGCAAGTGGCACTCGCACCTTGCTCATAAAGCCGGCCGATCCGTTGCGCATGATTGGCTGCGGTGCGTGGCGAGGCGCAGAGCCGATCCGGGTGGATTTGGTATCCCAGGAAATCGAAGCCTCGCAGGATGCGGCCGATGAACGTCTTGTCCGGGTGCTGGCTGACCGTCAATGCGGCCAGCATCTGGTTGACGATCCCAATCGCCCGCCGCAGGGCCCAATGCGTGGGCGCCAAAATCACCCAGTCATCCATGAAGCGGGCGTAGAACAGCCCGCTGGCCGCCATTCGTTGATCGAGCCCATCCAAAAACAGCGCACCCATCAGCGGCGACAGGGGGCAACCCAGAGAAATCCCGATCGCCACGTCCTCGTACCGCCCTCCATCGTACACCGTGCGGCGGAGGTACTGCCAGAGCAGATCTTGCATCTGGTCCGACTAGCCGTCTGGAAGATCGCGCATAAGGAAGATCCTCCGTTTGACCTCGGTTTGATCCGCAGTCCGGATCGTCAGTTGTTGGACGGGTCGCGACGGACCTTGCGGGTCGCTTTGGTTGTAGAACCAACCGGGGTACTCTGCTGGTAGAGGCCGCCCCGGTCGGCGTCCAGGCAACGGCCGCCGGCCCACGCGCGGAGCCGCTGGACCGATTCAGCGGCCGTGGCCGAGACGGGCACCACGTTCTGGGCCGCTGCAGTCAGAGGCAGATCGAGCAAGGCCGCCAGTCGGCAGCAGGCCCGGATCTCGGCTCCCGTCCAACCGTCGTCGCGGGGCTTCGCCTGCCCGCGGTCCAGTTCGAACAGGTCGAGGTAGAGATCCCAGATCGCCTGCCGCTGCTCACGAGCCGGCAAGTCCAGGAACCAGATCCCGTCGAACCTTTCGGCCCTGGAAAACTCCGGCGGCAGCTTGGAGATGTCGTTGCAGGTGCAGATGACGTAGACGTCGCTGCTGCGGTCGTTGAGCCAAGTCAAGAAGGTGCCAAAGAGCCGGGCGGAGACGCCCGAATCGGTCTGGCCGGAGCTGGCCACACCTGCAAGCGCCTTCTCCACCTCGTCGATCATCAGAATCGCCGGCGACATGGCGTCGGCAATCTTCAATGCCTGGCGGATGTTGGCTTCGGTGGAGCCGACCAGTGAGCCCATCAGCGACCCGATATCCAGAATCAAAGTCGGCCGGCCGGTTTCGGCGCCGAGTGCCTTGGCAAAAGCGGATTTGCCGCTTCCCGGCACGCCCAGAAGCAGCACACCGCGAGGCCGCCGCAACGTGCTGGGATGCCCCTGCCGACGCATGGAGCGGAGACAGAACGCCTTCAGCGCCAGCAAGCCGCCCAGGCCATCGAACCGCTCGCCGCCCCGATAAAGCTGCATCAGGCCGCTTTTCTTGAGCATTCCGGCCTTCAGTTCCCAAATCGTGTCGGCCTGGACGCGGCGGTGCCG
>JAAYEH010000568.1 GCA_012728855.1 Rhodopirellula sp.
AGCCCGACTCCGTTTCGCCAGGCAAGATGAGTCTAGCACCGAAAACAAGCAGAACGAAGGACACACGAGGAACTCTCTCACAAAACTGCCCCAAAAAATTCCACTTGAATACCGAGCCAAGACACAGCGGCCGCTGCCGCTGGGCTTCGATATCGTTGTTCATTCCGTGACGAAGTATCTCAACGGGCACTCCGACATGATCGGCGGGATCGCGGTCGTCGATAGGGCGGACGTCGCGGCGCAATTGCGGTTCCTGCAAAACGCCGTCGGGGGGATCGCCGGGCCGTTTGATAGTTTTCTGGCCCTGCGCGGGTTGAAGACGCTTGCCCTGCGGATGGAGCGGCATTGCGAAAATGCCCTGCGGATTGCCCGTTGGCTCGAGCAGCGAACCGACATCGCTTGTGTCCACTATCCCGGGTTGACGACCCATCCGCAGCACGCCTTGGCCCACCGGCAAATGCATGGCTTCGGCGGCATGGTCTCGGCGGTGTTGGAGGGCGGTCTGCCTCGGGCGCGACGATTCCTGGAGCGCTGCCGACTGTTCACGCTGGCGGAAAGCCTTGGGGGCGTCGAAAGTCTCGTCGAGCACCCGGGGTTGATGACCCACGCCTCCATTCCCGAGGAAAAGCGAGTGGCAATCGGCATCGGCGATGGACTTGTCCGGCTGTCGGTCGGCGTGGAAGACGCAGGAGACCTGATCGCCGATCTCGATCAGGCGCTTCGCTAGCGAAGCGTGCCGTTGCGCATCATGGCACGACAAGCAAATCGGCCTGAACAGCGCCCAACGCGTTGCCAGCGTGCGCCGCCTGGTCGACGCAATTGATGTGCATCCGCCGCGCGACCTGTCGGTCAAACGGCCGCGAGTCCAACTCTCCCCCGAGGTGGCCCAATACCTTGCCGAGCGGCGAGTAGTGTCGAATCGAGGTCTGCCTGTCACGGCGGGACTTGCGGCTGCCGAAAATCGTTACTCGGGTAATGGATAATGCCAGGATATACCCCGGCAGCCCTTGGTGGATGATGGCGTCCCATGGTTTTTTGTACGTTCCGGTGCAGAGCCAGCCGGGCTCGACGAGGGGCAGGATGAGGGAGATCTGGAAAATGAAGTCCTCGTCCGACGGTCAATGGTTTCTGATTGCGCGCGGTTTCAGAGAACTCTTGCAGACCGGCGGTAGTGGCAAAGATGAAGTGGGGCAGGGAGTTATCGACTTTCCAGCGACATGTGCGGCACGCCGTCCTCGGGGGCTGGAAAGCATGGAACGATACTGCCTGTCATCGATCTCAACCAGGCGACCAACAATACACACCACACCGGCATGGGACTTGCTTAGTATCGGCCAAGAACCAAGACCGGACGAATCACAGAACGAAGATCAACGGAAAAAATGAATGCCGCTCGGCACGCAGGCCGAGTCGCTCCTGGCGACTCGGAATGGCTTCCGGACGCGCAACTTCCGAACAGGTACGGGCCGCACGGCCGGGCGTCGGGTCGGTTGTCAATCGTTGCCCGACGCCCCGGCCGCAAGTCCTTCCCGGCTTCCCAAGGTCGGGCGGCTTGACCTGCGGTGGAATTGAGAAGACAGGAGAGCAACGCCATGCTCCGAGCAACATGGTACGGCGACATCGTGCAGACGACCTTCAACACGCCGTTGGTGAAGCTCCGCAGGATTATTCCGAGGCACCACGCCATGGTAATGGTCAAGCTGGAGTTCCTCAGCCCGTTAGGCAGCGTCAAGGATCGCATTGGCCGGGCAATGATCGAGGCGATCGCCGTGGAGCCGAGCGATTCGCCGGTGATCTCCGGCGGCAATCCCGGATCTCACAAGATCCAGGGGATCGGAGCAGGCTTCATCCCCAAGAACCTCGACTCGTCGCTGCTGAGCGGTGTCGAGACGGTCTCCAACGACGAAGCCTTTCATTGGGCTCGCCGCCTGGCCAAGGAAGAGGGCATTCTGTACGGAATCAGCAGTGGGGCCAACGTGGCGGCGGCGGCCCGTGTGGCCGCCAGGCCCGAGAATCACGGCAAACTGATCGTGACCATCGCTGCCAGTCCGGGCGAGCGGTATCTTTCCACCGCGCTGTTCCAATCGAATGGGAAAGAGGCCGCCGAGGTGCATGTCTAATCGGTGGCGCGGAAGAGCCAGCAATGCGTGGACCTGCTTGAGCCGACGAGGGCAGATGACGAATTCAATGTGCTTAGCAGTAGGGGAGTGCGAACATGCCCGAATTTTCATCGTCCAATGGCGCGAAGCCCCATGTCCTCGAGAAAAGTCGTGACGAGCCATGGCTCCCGCTGGTCCGCGAGTTGCTCCGCGGGCTGCAGTTCGGCTCGGTGGTGATTACCGTGCAGGACAGGGTGGTGGTGCAGGTCGATTGTACGGAGAAGCACCGGCTCCGGCGGCCGTAAGGATCCCCGTCGCACTGACGCCGCGAGGAAAAAAGCCATTTTGCCGCGTTCGCAACAGAGCATTGGAGGTCTATGTCAATTCTCTTTCGTTGGACCACGCCTCTGCCCCGGCGGGGGAATGCCTGATCACCGCGATTGCGACCGACAAGGACGGACGCCAAGCACCGAAGCCACGCTGTTGGTAATCCTTAACAAGTTTGTCCGGCGGCCAGACATCGCTGAGCACAGCCATCCTATCCCCGGGGAGCCACTCGATCGCGCTCGCTTACGACGGCGACGACAATTTCCTTCCCAGCACCAGCACGAGCATGTTGATCGTCAGCGTCGTGCCTTCGATCTACGTGCTGGATCCGGCGGCTGGGTAGCCGCGGGCATCGAAATGCCCACAGCCCGCGAGAAAGGCCATGGGGTGGATGTGCCGTTAGATGTGCGCTATGTCGGCGTGCTGGCGGTGGCGTTCATCGTCGGTGTGGAACTGCTCGACCAGTCTTTTCAGGGCAGCGGCCTGCGCGCCAAGCTCTTCGCTGCTGGATGCCATTTCTTCGCTGCCGGCGGCCGATTGCTCGGTTACCTGCGACACGCCTTGAATGGCCTTGGACACTTCCTCGGCGCCGGTTACCTGTTGGATGGTTGCGGCGGCGATTTCGGCGATCTTGGTTGCAGTGGCCTCAACGCCGCCGCCGATCTTCTTGAGCGACTCTTCCGTTTCCAGGCTGAGGCTGGCGCCCTCGTGGACCCGGCTGCTCGACTCCTTGATCAACGAGGTGATCTGGCCGGCGGCCTGGTTGGACCGCTCGGCCAGCTTGCGCACCTCGTCGGCCACGACGGCGAAGCCCATGCCGTGCTCACCGGCGCGGGCGGCCTCGATGGCGGCGTTCAGCGCCAGCAGGTTGGTCTGGCTGGCGATCTGTGAGATTACCTGGATGATCTCGGCAATCTGGTCCGAACTGGTGCGGATCATCTCCATGGCCTCGGCGCTCTTTCGGACGGCCACGCTTCCCTGCTCGGCCAGTTGATTGGTCTCGCGCGAGACGGTCTCGGCTTCCCGTGCGTTGGCCCGCACGCTATGGACCGACCGACTCAACTGTTCGATCGACGCGGTGATTTGCTCGACACTGGAACTCTGTTCTTGGGCGCCGGCCGCGAGCGTTTGTGCGTTTTCGGCAATGATGCGTGAGCCCTCGTTGAACTGGGCGGCACTTTCGTTGATCTGCCTGATTGCGTCACACATGTTGGCTGCAACGAGGTTGACGTTATCGCGCAGTTTTCCGTAGTCGCCTGGATAATCGGTTCTTACCCGCTGCGAGAAGTCTTTGTCGGCCATGCGTTGCAGACTGTCGCCGATCTCGCGGATGGGAATGAGAAACCCGTGCAGGGTTCGATTCATTCCCTCGATAATCTTGCGGAACTCGCCCTGGTAACGGGTTTCGTCGACTCGCGCGTCCAATTGTCCGTCCGCGGCGGCCTTCGCCAGTTGGACTCCATCGACGACGAGGCCATTCACGGTGGCGCGGAGCCCATTGAGCGACTGGGTAAGAACAACCTGCTTGCCGGGTAGTTCACGCATGGCCTCGGTCAGGTCTCCCTGGGCATACTTCTGCATCAGCGCGACCGCATCGCTGGTGGGCACAACCACGGCAGTGAGCGCTTTATTCACGCCGTCGGCAAGTTCGGCATAAACGCCTTGGAGCCGACCGGCATCGCATACTGCTTCGATATCCCCTGCCCGCTGCGACTCGACAACCGTTCGTAACTCGCCGGTCAGTGTATTGAGGGCGTCGATGCACTGGTTCAGATTGTCTTTGATTGCGTTATAGTCGCCCAGGTACGTAACGGTGATTCGGTTGGGGATATTACCCTTGGAAATTCGGTCGATGTGGTCGGCGGCCATGTTCAGCGGACCGATGAGCGCGTCGAGGGTGTCATTGACGCCCCTGACGATGGGCCGAAATTCCGGAGGAACTCGCGTGGGATCACCCCGTCGCTGAAGCTCGCCATTTACGGCTGCCTGCGACAGGCCCCGGACCTCGGCGTCCAGCACTTGGAGCGTGCTGGTGATTTGGCGTCCGAGAAGCA
>JAAYEH010000569.1 GCA_012728855.1 Rhodopirellula sp.
CCAACGCCATCGCCGTCGGGAACGGGCTGTTGAACGCCCTCGGGCCGCTCGTTGAGGCGGTCGTTTCGGCGGTCAACGTGGTGATGAACATCGTCGGCGCGATTATTTCCCTGCTCACCGGGGATTTCGACGGGGCGCTTACGCACTTGAAGGCGGCGCTCACGTCCATGGGCGAGTTCTGGCAGAACATCTGGGAGGCGATCCGGGCGTTCTTCGCCGGCACGTGGGAAGCCATCCTGTCCATCGCGGAATCCTTCGGCATCGACATCGCGGGCACGATCTCAACCATCTGGAACGGGGTACGGGATTTCTTTTCCGGGCTCTGGGAGTCCATCTCCGCGACCGCGTCCGCGGCGTGGACGGCCTTCTCGGACGCCGTGACCGGGATCTGGTCTGGCATCAGCACCGCGGCGACGACCACCTGGAACGCAATCGCGGACTTCCTCTCCGGGCTGTGGACGACCGTGACCACCGCGGCGGGTGAAGGCTGGGCGATGTTCTCCGACGCCGTGACGGGCGTGTGGGACGCCATCAGCAGCGCGGCGACGACCACCTGGAACGCCGTCGCGGACTTCTTTTCCGGGCTGTGGACGACCGTAACCACCGCGGCGAGCGAAGGTTGGGCGCTGTTCTCCGACACCGTGACGGGCGTGTGGGACACCATCCGCACTGCCGCCGGCACCACCTGGAACGCCATCACCACGACCATCTCGGACGCGGTGGATTCGGCGAAGACCTGGGCGGAGGACCAGTGGGATAAGGTCGAAACCGCGCTCTCGGATACCTGGGATTCCATTTCCTCCACCGCGTCCGACGTGTGGGACGGCATCACAACCGCCATCCGCGCGGCGGTCGATACCGTGAAAACCGCGGTGGAAACCAAGTGGACCGCCGTCAAAACGGCGCTCTCGGACACCTGGGACGGCATTAAAACCGCCGCGTCCGACAAGTGGGACGCCATTACATCGGCCATCACCGGCACCGTGGAGTCCGCGAAAACGACCATTTCGGAGAAGTGGACCGCCATCTCCACCGGCGCCAAGGACATCTGGGACGCCCTCAAGACCGACGCGGGCACCAAGTGGCTCGCGATCACAAACGCCGTCAAGGCCGCGGTTTCCTTGGGCAAGACCGGCATCACCGACGCCTGGGAGACGGTGAAGACCGGCGTACAGGACGTGTGGGACAAGGTGGTGGACGTCATCAAGTCGCCCATCACCACGGCCTACAACTGGGTCGTGGACAAGGTTTCGGACTTCAAGGGCCTGTTTGACTTCGAGTGGAAGCTCCCCAGCTTCGATCTCCCGGAGATTAAGGTCACCTGGAAGGACATCGGCTGGGGCGTGTCCATCCCGAAGCTGTCCGTGGTGTGGAACGCGCTGGGCGGCATCTTTGACGAGCCGACCATCTTCGGCACGCGCGCGGGGCTCCAGGGCGTGGGCGAAGCCGGACCCGAGGCGATCCTGCCCCTTGACACCCTCTGGACGGAAATGTCCGACCGGCTGAAGGCCGGCATGCGGGAGATCCTGGCTGAAGCCCAGACCGAGCGCGAGCAACGAAGCGCGCAGATCGTCAGCGCATTTACAACGGCGCTCAAGTCCGCAAATGGCAGTCCGCAGAGCGGGATTTCTGTCACCCAAAACATCTACGCGGAGGAAACCTCCTACGTCGGCCAGCAGCGGGAGGCCGCACGGCAGTTCAAGCAGATCGCGAGGGCGCTCACATGATGAACGGCGGGAAGATTGAGATCCTGACCTACGAAAACGAGAACGGCGAATCGCTGGTGTTCTCCCACGCGGCGGCGTTCTGCCCACAGGAAGTCACGGGGCTCACCGACGTGCGCTCCACGATCTACTCCATCCACTCCATGGGCCAGGACGGCGACACCTATGTGG
>JAAYEH010000007.1 GCA_012728855.1 Rhodopirellula sp.
TCGCTTCAGCCAGCCCATCTATCATCACCCCCGAGTTCAAAAACGCACGAATCAGTTTCAGTAACCGCTTGTCTTCCACTCGACGAGCCACGCGGCTCATTAGGACGTCGTGATTGACGCGGTCGAACGACACCATCCCTTAATACCCCCCTCAACAACCCGGCGAATGACTCCGACGGGGGGTGGGTAGAAGTGACGGATCCGCGGGAACCGCTCTTTGGGAGGCGGTTCGAAGTGCTTTCGATTGCCCGGGGCGAGCCGGCGGCGGCAAACGTCTTGGTCCGATACGGGGACGATTGTGCCCTTCGTATTCCGCTGTGTGCCACGAGTCTTTTCCCGTTGGAGGATCACGGCCCGCGGGCCACACTCTCACGAGTGGCCGTTGAAGAGATTCTTTCACTCGTGAAGGAGTACGAGTCGTGTCCCAGCCGCAGGAAGTCGTGCCGGAAGAAGTCTGGTCAACGCTCGACCAAGACCGCCGGCAAGAAATCGTCCGTCAGTTCCAACTCATCGTCCAGGAGGTGATCGATGAACATTTCCGATTCAATTCAGGACCGGCACCTGAGACGCCTTGCCGTAGTCTACATCAGGCAGTCGAGTCCCAATCAGGTACTCAACAACCAGGAAAGCCGGAGACTGCAGTATGCCTTGTGCGAGCGGGCCAAGCAGCTCGGGTGGCATGAGGAAGACATTCTGGTAATCGACGTCGATCTCGGCCACACCGCCGCCACCACCGAAGGACGCGTCGGGTTCCAAGAGCTTGTCGCAAGGGTCGCTCTGGGGGAAATCGGGATCGTCATCGCCTACGACGCCACCCGGCTGGCTCGCAACTGTGCGCACTGGTATCAATTGCTGGATCTCTGCGGACGTACCGATTGCCTGATCGCCGACCGGGACGGGGTTTACGATCCGACCTCGATCAACGGGCGGTTATTGCTGGGGTTAAAAGGCCAAATTTCGGAGTTGGAACTCTACACCATCCGCGCCCGCCTGACTGCCGGTCTCCTCGGCAAAGCGGAACGGGGCGAGTTGGCCTTGGCCTTACCGACCGGTTTGGTTCGACTCGAATCGGAACAAGTCGTGAAGCACCCGGATCGTGAAGTACGCGAACGGATCGACTTGATCTTCGACGTCGTCCTCCAGGAGAAATCGCTCGCACAAACCGTGCGATGGTTTGTTTCCAACAACCTGAAGATCCCGCGACGCGACGGGCGGGGAACCATCCACTGGAAGCAACCGACGGTGGCCAACTTGGGTTCGACGGTGAAGAATCCGGCTTACGCCGGCGCGTTCGCGTATGGCCGTACGCGCTGGAAAACCTCGGAAAATACGGGGAAAAAACAGCAAACGCACCTACCCGTCGCCCAGTGGCGTTTTCTGGTCCGCGACAAATACCCGGCCTATATCTCGTGGGAGATTTATGAGAAAATCCGGAATATGTTACGAGAAAACTACGCCGAGTACGATCGGAATCGAACCCGCGGAATACCGCGTGAGGGTAAGGCCTTGTTGCACGGCATTGCTTTCTGCGGCGATTGCGGGCACAAGATGTGCGTACAATACAAAGGCGGAACGCAGTATCTCTGCAACGCCCTGCGGCAACAGCGGGGTACGCCCATCTGCCAGCGGCTGCCTGGCGACGCCGTCGACAACCAAGTGGTTGCGTGGTTCTTCGAGGCATTATCGGTTGCCCAGATCGACGCGGCGGCCGAAGTGCTCGGCCGCGCGGATCGAGAACGGGATCGGGTGCTTGCCGCGCGTCGCCGGGAAGTAGATCGTCTGCGTTATCAATCGCAACTCGCCGAACGTCAGTTCATGCACTCCGATCCCGAGAATCGGCTGGTGACCGATGAGTTGGAACGGCGATGGGAAGACGCCCTTCGGGACCTGCGGTCGGCCGAGCAGTCGCTCGAACACGACCAGCGGCATGTGCCGACATACGCGATCCCCGCGGAGTTGCTTGCCGCGTTAAAAAACGTCGGTCCACGATTGCCGGAGTTGTGGAACGACCGGGACAAGTTACTGCGCACCCCTCAGAAAAAAGCCTTGTTGAGGAGCCTGATCGAAAAGGTCGTCCTGCATCGCCTGGCGGCGGATCGCGTTCACGTTCGCGTGGTATGGCACGGCGGCGCAACGACGAGCGCCGCGGTACGCGTCACGGTGGGCAGTTTCTCCCTCCTGTCCGACGCGAAAGAGATGGAGGCTCTGATCGTGTCGATGGCCCGCGAAGGTCTCACGGACGCCGCGATCGCCGAGCGATTGACGGAACTCGGCCATCGTTCGCCGCAAGGCGCCGTGGTATTGCCGAGTACCGTACGCAATATCCGTCTGTCGCATCGGATCCTGCGAGTCGTCCACCAATCGCATCCTCGCCGCGTTCCCGGCTTCCTGACGATCCCGCAGTTGGCCGAAAAGCTGGGGATCTCGCGTAATTGGATTCACGACCGAATCCGCAACGGAACGATCAAAGTGAAGAAAGACGCCAGCGCCAGTTGCTACCTCTTCCCTGATAATCCAGGGACTTTAGATCGGTTCCGACAACTTATCGACGGCGAAATCAAGTACGTGGGTTGTTGAATAGGGTATCAAGATGCATGATCGAA
>JAAYEH010000050.1 GCA_012728855.1 Rhodopirellula sp.
GACCGTGACCGATGTCCGCCCCGTAGGCGGGTTTCGACTGGAGCTGGTGTTTAGCGATGGCCAGAGTGGCGTCGTCGACTTGTCAGAACGCATTTTCCGCCGCGGCGGCGACTTCCGCGCGCTCGAGGATCCGGCCTTCTTCCGCCGGGTTCGAGTCGATCTTGAACTGGGAACGATCGTCTGGCCCAATGACGTCGATTTCTGCCCCGAACTTCTACGCCAATGGGTCGCTGCCGGCCGCGTGCCGCCGTATGCACGGGAAGGCGCAACCCAAGTTGTCAATTAGCGTGTCAGTGCGCAGGGCGCGCGCATCTTGGTAGGTTGGGACTCTGTCCCGACCGGGTCGGGTCGGAGACCCAACCTACTTGGTTGCGGCCGAAGGCCGCGTCAGGCCAATCCTTCTATCTTAACACCTCGTTCTGCGGCGAGCTGGGGCTTCGCCCCAAACCCCGCGGCGGCCTGCGCCGCCCACGTAACCCGCTCCGCCTTCCGCTACGGCCGAGAAGATCTATGGAAAGGACGCAGGAGACTCCCTCACGAGGCGGAAGCCCAGGAAGTCGTAGCGGTAGCCAGAGACGTTCCAGCCGCGACACGACGCCCGGCAGTCGGACGCCAAGTAGTCCCAACTGCCGCCCCGATTCACCCGGAGCGACCCCTCCGCCGGCCCCTGCGGGTCCGCCTGCGGCGACTCTCCGTAGTACTTCTCCCCGTACCGATCCGAGCACCATTCCCAGACGCTCCCCTGGACATCGTACAAGCCAAACGCGTTCGGCTTCTTCTGCGCAACCGGATGCGTGGTCCCTTCCGAGTTCCTGTCGAACCAAGCTTGCTCCGTCAGACCCGCTGGATCGTCCCCAAACGACCACTTGGTTTGGCTACGCGCCCGGCACGCGTACTCCCACTCGGCTTCCGTCGGCAACCGATACGTTTGGCCTTCTTGCTCGCTCAACTTGCGGCAAAAAGCCACGGCATCCTCCCATGACACCATTTCCACCGGCCGTTGCGGATCGCCCTTGAACCGGCTCGGATTCTGCCCGATCACCCGCTCGTACTGCTCCTGTGTCACCTCGG
The DNA here is from genome assembly GCA_012728855.1 of Rhodopirellula sp. Taxonomy (GTDB): domain Bacteria; phylum Planctomycetota; class Planctomycetia; order Pirellulales; family Thermoguttaceae; genus JABWBD01. The sequence continues at coordinate 1,072 of JAAYEH010000050.1, forward strand.
TCACGCCAAGATAAAACGGCTTCGTAATCCGCACCAAGTGCTGCGGTTTCTCACCGGGCCACGCGTCTGAATCCCCATCGGGCGACCCCATCAGAAACGTCCCCGCCGGGATCAGTTTGAATCGGATGCCGATCGAGTCTTCCAGCTCCTGTGGCAATCCGGCCGCTGATTTCTCGCTCGGTTGCTTGGCTGTCGGTTCGGCCTTCTCCGGTTCGGTCTTCTCCCGTTCGGTTTGGGCCGGCTCCTTCGCTTCTTCGGCGGCCGAGATGTCTTTCTTTGGGGTCGCGGGTGCTTCGGCCGGCTGCGTCGGTTCGCCGGTTTTCGCCATCTCAGCAGACTTGGTGTCAGGAGTTGCGAGGGGTTCCGTCTTCGCCGGTTCCGCGTCGGGCTTTGCTTCCAGTGTCGGCTCCGTGGTCGTAGCCCATCCGCCAGTCGGATCGCGACGTCTGGATTCCGCAACCTCGCGGGAATCACCGCCCCAGAACCAGCTCCAAAGCAAGACGATCAGCACTCCAAGCAGGATTCCGCCTGACCCCGCCCACCCCACGACCGCGACGGGTGACATCTGGGTGCCAGACTTCCACAGCCGCGTACGGCTCACAGCCATCGGACGACGGGAAGGACTTCCCACAACCAGCACCGGACCTGGGGGCCTGTCCCTGCCCGGCGACGTTTCCGAACGTGTTCCCGCCGACACGACGACAGGAGGCAACGGTTCCGCTGCCGGCGGCGTTCGTGCCGCAACAACCTGTTCCTGCGCCGCCGTCTGTGCGCGCAGCTTCCGGTCATATTCCGCCTTCTTGTCGGGATTCAGCAGGCACACCTTGGCCGCCGCCAATTCGTTCAGGATTCGCTGAGAAATGTCCTGGTGCGGCCCCAGGGCGTAGCGGCGCACGTGGGCGGTTTGCCGCTCCGCCGCGTCGGCGATCACCTCCGGATCTTCTTCGAACCGCTCGATTGCCAGCAGCCGGTAGTGATCCGCCGGCTGATGCTTCGGCGGAATTCCCAGCCAGCGGTGATAGGGATCGAA
>JAAYEH010000051.1 GCA_012728855.1 Rhodopirellula sp.
ACGATTGGTAGAAGTTCACCATCTGAACCTCTACCCGCTTTGCATATCCATCCATCCCAATGCCCCAAGAGAACGAATCGTCAGAGCATTATACCAAAATGGGGAAGTTATTTTTGCGTCGTCCCTTGGTGGCGGTCGCCCGGCAGGGCCGCCGGGTCCAGTTCGTGGCCGTCTTGGAACCGGTTCAAGACGGCCATTCGCCCGGCGTTACCGCCGTGGACGTAAAGCAGGTGAGCGGCGCGACCCAAATCACCGTCGCCCGCGAGGAGACCAGCGACGTGATCAACGTGACGAACGAGCATTTTGCCAACTGACGCGGGTTTGCGATCGTGTCCGTCGGATCGTCGAGGATCGGCGGCGCGGCCTTCCCGCCACGATTTCACGACCGTTGTTCCTCAGCCGATCCGTAGCCGCGGCGAACGAGCCTTGCAGTGACTCTTTGTGACGGTGAGAATCATAGGTGGGATTCAAAACCTCTATTCGTAAAGGGAGTCGCGCATGTCCGGTTCCGATGCTACCTCGTCGCCCACCCCGCAGGAACTCAAGGCGGCGCTGAAGGCTTTCAAAAAGCGATGGAAGCTGACCCGCTTGGATGACCAGTCGCGGATCGGCGTCGGTCCAATGAGCAGTGGCCGCCAATCGGGAATCGTCGCCATTATGCCGCCCGAACAGTACCCGGAGGCCGTCTGGGATGAACTGGTTCGGCAGGGCAAGATCAAGAAGGTGGGCAGCCGGCAGTATGGTTTGGTCGAGCCGTAGGGAGCCTGACGTACACGGTAGCGAGAACGCCGATGAATACTACCAGCCTTCTCTTGCTTGCTCTTGCTGCCTGCTTCGCGCCCGCGGCCGAACCTCCGGCGGCTCACAATCTGGTTCGCGACGTTCCGGAGTCCGCCGCCATCGTCACGGTAGATTCTTCCTTCACGGGCTACGGCCCAGCAGTGCTGAGTGATGGCCGCCGAATCGCGGAGGGCGAAGAGATCACGCAGGAGTGCGGCCATCGAGACCGCCTCGGCAACGGGGGCAACTCCTGGGTCTCCGCCGACACTGCCACCGAGCACTGGATCCGCCTGGACTGGCCGCGGCCGGTGACGCTCAACGAAGTGGAGATGTGCTGGAGTTCTCCCGAGTGGCAGCCGCGGGCGTTCCGCGTGGAAGTGCTTCGCGATGGCCGCTGGATCGCGGCCTCGCCCGACAATGGTTGGCAGGCAGCCACGGATCGGCAGAGCATTGTGCCGCTGCCGGCGACGGAAACCCAGTCGCTGCGGATCGTACAAGCGCCCGGCGGCGGAGGCTCGCGGAGCCTGATGGCCGCTCAGGAAGTCTCCGTGTTCTTCCGTTCGGACAGCCCTCGGGCAGCCTCGGGGACGCAATCGCTTTCCCCCGCCGACGTGCGTCGGTTGCAGCAACCCAGCCTGGAAGCGAACCTGGCGAAGCTGCCGTGCGAGGGCGCGGCGCTGCCGCTTGCCTGGCTTGCCGGTGGAGGCGAGGTTGAGGCAATCGGGCTGACCGATGCGGATGGCGAGCGTTCGATCCCCGCGCTCGCCCTGGCGGAGTGCGCGGGAATCCGCTGGCCGATCGCACATGTCGCCGACGGACTGGCGGTCGTCTTCTCCGGCGATCCGCCCAATCCCGACGCGCTGATCCCTGAGGTACACAACGGAGAAGAATGGGTTGCCATCGCCGTTGCGCTATCCGCCCAGCGCAAGGCTGAGGAACTGCGGCTGGCGTATCAGTTCGAGCCGGTCGCCACGCGCGCGATTCGCGTTCGCGCCACGGCAGCGAACCTCTTGTCGGCGGTGACGGAGATCGAGGTTTCACGCTACCTGCCGGCGGGAAAAGACGTCTGGCCGGATCGGCTCACCGGCAAGGGGCTGAGGAGCGAGATGCTCGATCCCGTACGCCATCGCGAGCCTTCCTTCGAGGCGCTGGCGCTGTGTGCGCTGCCGATGACGCCGGTCCGCGGGCTGCTGGGCCTCAAAGACGCGCCGCATGAGATCGGCATTGCCTGGGACGGCAGCGCTATCGGCCGCGAGACACTGCGATTCTCGTTCGGCGAGGAACAACTCACGCTCGCCGATTGCCGCGACACCGTCCGCCGAACCCTCATCGACGGCCGGCGGCCGGGCATGATGGTCGAGGGGCGTATCGGTCCCTTGGCGGTCCGCGAGACGGCGATTCTGGCGGCGGCCGGGCAGGATACGTCGCAGCCGGCGCTATGCATCCGCATCGAAGTCACCAATCGATCGGACACAGCCGTCAGCTCGTCCGTCCTGGCGGAAGCGATCGGAGGCAAAGGCGAAATCCGTTTTCGCGACGGGGCGCTGGTACGAGGCGACGACGTGTTGCTGCTCGCCCAAGAGGCGGCTCGATCGGAAAACGACGGCCGCGCCATTTGCGTCGATCTTGCCCTCGGGCCGGGCGAGCGCGCCCACGCCGATTTCGTTCATCCCCAATCGCCCACGACGGCAGGCCCCGCGGCGGAGGCTTATCGCGGGACGACGTTTGACGGGGCGATGGCCTGGTTCCGTTCCTACTGGGACGAGGTTCTTGAACAGGCGGCGACCATCGAAGTGCCCGAACCGCGGATCAACCGGATGGTCAAAGCCGTGCTGGCCCAGCTTTTCATCAACGGCGACGGCGACATCATGCGTTACGGTTCCGAGCCGTCGGTGTACAGCACGCAGTTGTACGGTATTGAGGAATCCTACGCGATGTTCGCCCTGGCCGAGCACGGCTTCGTCGGCGATGCACAGCGTTACATGAACGCCACCTATCTCACACCCGAGTTTCTCAAAAAGGTCGACGTCTACAAGACCTATCCCGATCGTCACCAGCAATACCGCAACGGCCTCCAACCACACTATGCCGTCGACCTCTATCGCCTCAACCGCGACGCCGCCTGGATCCGTCCCCACCTGCCGCTGTTGAAGCAATGCGCCGAATGGACGATCGCTGAGCGCCGCAAGACGATGATCTTGGACGACGGTCGCAAGCCGCTTCATTGGGGTCTGCTGCCGAAGTGGTCGTATGGCGGCGACATTGCCGATGTGCAGTGCTATGCGCTGTACGCGAATTTTTCCTGCTGGCGAGGGCTTCACGACACGGCCTGGCTCTTGGGCGAATTGGGCGAAGCCGAGGCATCGGCACGCTATGCCGAGGAGGCGCGGCAATATCGTTGCGACATCGACCGGGCTGTGGAGGGCAACTACCAGGCGGAGCAAAAGCCGCCGTTTCTGCCGCTTCAGCTTTACGCCACCCGGCCCGACGAGCAAATGGACTACTACCAGTTGTTTGCCGGCTGCCTGCTCGACTTGTGTCCTTTCGAGAAAGGCAGCAAGCACCTCCGCTGGATTGGCGACTTTCTGGAGGACGACAACCGCATGTTCTGTCTGCTGCCCCGTTTTCGCCGCGATGCCGGCGCCGGGGGGCTGGACGCTCTCTACGCCAAAGGCTATCTCCGCGGCAAACTGCACGAAGATGCCGTGCGGGAATTCCTCTTGGGGTTCTACGCCTTTTTGGCCTTCAACATGGATCACGAGACGTTCATCTCTCGCGAGACCAATCTGCTCTACGCCAGCGACCTGCACCTGCGATCCAGCTACCGCGTGCCGGACATCAGCGACCCGGTGCCCTGTTCCAGCGCCGTGGCGCTGGGGTGGTTGCGGCAGATGCTGGTGAGCGAAGAACTGGCGGGCGAGGGGGAACCATCGGGAAATCTGCTGCTGCTTTCCGGGACGCCGAGGGCATGGCTTCGCGACGGCCAAACGATCCGCCTCGGCAATCTTCCGACCCACTTCGGCCCCGTCGGTCTGGAGGTTCGTTCGGCGGCACACTCCGGCCGAATCGAGGCCCGCGTCCAACCGCCCGAGCGGAATCCGTACCAGGCAATCAAGCTCCGGTTGCGGCATCCCGAGGCACGGCCGATCCAATCGGTCACGGTAGACGGCCGACCCTGGTCCGACGTGGACCCCGAAGGCGAATGCATCCGGTTGCCTCGCTGTACCGGTCCGTGCCGAGTGGTGGTCTTTTACTGAATGGGGAATTCATGACACCTCGTATTCGACCCCTTGCCGTCATTCTCACGATGGCGCTAACCGGGACCGCTGCGGCAGCACCGCCCGTCGAATTGGGCAACCGGCATATGGCTCTGAGGTTCGATCCGGGCGACGGCTATGCTCTCTCGTCGCTGATCCACCGTGCGCACGAAGTCGATTTCATTGCGCCGCGACCGGAAGTTCTCAGGCAGAACCGTTCGCTCTGGGCTTTGCAGGTGCGGGGAGCGAACGTCGAGCAGACCCTGACGGCCGACGACGCGAAGCATGCCAGCCACGCGCTGACCGATGAAACCCTGACGCTCACCTGGCGCGGCGTCGGCAGCGAGGCCGTTCCGGGCGATCTAACCGTTACGGTCACCGTTCGACTGCCGAAGGATTCGGCCAAAGCGTATTGGCGGGCCAAGGTCTCCGGATCGGTTCAGGGATGGCTGTGGCAAATGGACTTTCCGAGGGTCTTCGGCATCCGCGACTTCCCCGACTGCCAGATGTCGTTGCCACACTACTGGGGCCGTCTTGTGCGAAGTCCGATGCAACTCGGTCGCAAAGCTTCGCTGGTCTACCCGGAGCCGGCGTCCATGCAGTGGTTTTCCTTCTGGGGCGTCGAAGAGAAACGCCATCCGCCGTTGGCTGTGGAAGAGGGATATAACCCCGAATCCGGATGGTCTCCCGACTACGGCGACGCCTGCGGCCTTTACTGGGCCGCCGAGGACGGCAATCTCCACTTCAAACGATTCGGCTGGGATCCGACTCTCTCCGGCGAGCAAATGGCCTGGCACATCGAGAACCTCCCCAGCTTGCCCACTTGGCCGCTGCCGGAGAAGTCGGCGCCGAGTCCCGTGAACTACGAAGTGCCGTATGAGATCGCCGTGGCAGTTTTCACCGGGGATTGGCACGATGCGGCCCGAATCTACCACGATTGGGCAAAGGACCAATCGTGGACCCAGCGAGGTCCGGCGGACCGCTGGCCGCAAGAAATGCCCGAACCGGGAACCGAGGAACTGACGCACTGGGTGCCCCCGTGGTTCCGGGACATCGGCTTCTGGGCCAAATTTTACCACGAGCCGGCCAAAGTCCTGCCGGAATGGGCCGCTTACCGGAAGTGGTTGGGCGTGCCGATGGCATCGCACTGGTATCGCTACAACATTGCCCAATTCAATGACAACGATCCTGAGCACCTGCCGCCCGACCCCTACCTATTGGACGGCGTCCGCGCCGCGCGGAAATTGGGTGTGGAGCCGATGCCCTACGTTCTCTCAACGATCTGGGACACCGATACACAGTCGTGGATCCTCGAAGACGGGCAACAGAGCGCGCTAAGAGATGAGTCGGGCGGGATTCCCAAGTGGGTCATCGGTCCCAACATCTTCGCTTACATGTGCCTCTCGCAGGCGCCTTGGCATGCGAAGATGCGCGAGGTCTGCGAAAAGCTCATCTGGGAACACGGCACGAGCGGCGTCTACTTGGATGTGCTGGCGGCGGGGTCGGCCCGCACTTGCTACTCTCCGGACCACGGGCATCCGGTGCATGGCGGCAACTATTGGGGCCAGGGGGCGCGCCGTCTCATGTCGGATCTGCGGGCGGATATTCGGCGGCTCGATCCGCAGGCTTGCTTCTTCACCGAAGAGATTGGCGAACACCTCATCGACGTGATGGACGGGTTTCTCACACTCGATCTCACCCGCAACTACACTCCCGGCGGCGAGCAGGTCTGGCCAATTCTCACCGCCGTATACCATCCCTATACGATCAACTTCGGCAGCGACGCCGGGATCGGCATGTCGCCGGAGGTCTTTGCCCTCGTCTACGGTCGGCAACTCATCTGGGGCAGCCAGCCGTTGAATTCCGTGATCGTGGCTCCGTCTCCCGGCGAGGACAACACGACGGCCAGCGTGCTTCGCGAATATACCCGGGCGTATTGGGTTGCCGGTCGGCCGTTCCTGATGGGCGGCGAGATGCTCCGCCTGGCGGTTCGTCCCAAAGGCGCGAAGCCGGGCCGCTGCGGGCTGGAACTGGCCGCCGATCCGCACACAGTAACCTACGAAGGGATGAAGGATCGCAAGAAGATTTGGACGGGGCCGGCGGTCATGGCGTCGGCCTGGGGGCGCGACGGCGACGTCGGCGTGGTGATGGCCAATCTCACCGCCGCCCGGCAGAGCGTCGAGTTGACGGTGCGGGGCAAGGCGATGGGGCTCGATGGCGAGCGCCTCGTTCGGATTTGGCCGGCGGAGCCGGAGACGATTGGCATCGCCGCAGGCGAACATGCCCTAACACTGGAACCGTGGCAATCGCACATTTATGCTATCACGGCCGATCCCGACCGGGCCCGCTCGCGCCTCAACGCACTCGAAGCGACGCCCTGGGATCTCGTCACGGTGGAAGATGGTCCTCTGCCCGCCGTGAACGGGCCCAAGGGCACCCTCTTTGCTTCGAGCGACGGCCCGGTGCAGAATCGACCGACGGACGGCGGAACCGAAGCCACAGCCTGTCGTTTTGACAAAGCCGGCACACTCGTGCCCCGCCACGGGCATCAGGCCACAGTCCGCGGCGTCCGAGCCGAAGGGCACGGCCTACCCCGGGATCTCGACGAGCAGCCCTTCGCACTGCTCCGCCGGCTTCCTTGCAGGGTGGACTTGCGCGAGGGCGAGGTGACGGTCCTTTTGGGAGACGAGCACCACTTGCTGGCCAGCGTCTCGGGACGAGCCGAGTTTGCTTTCCCCGGTAAGGGACTGGCGGTCGTTTCCGATGCCGCAACGGGCGAATTGATCTGGCCCTTGTCGGCGGAACCGACGGGAACCGTCGTGACGCCGGAGACCCGCAAGGTCACGCTGGCCTGGGCCCGCTTCGACGAAGAAGAAACTCGCCGAATGTTGGCATTCGGAGACGAGAAGGTTCGCCGCCGAGTTGAGCCTTTTTGCGATAGCCTATTAAAGTTGCTGTCCTGCCCCGCCGATCAGCGCGACGCGCAGTTGGCGACCGCCAGCCGCCGGTTCGTCGACGTCGCAGGGAGTCTTGGGGATTTGCCCGGGATACTGTCGCCGGTGAGCCCGTTGACCAGATTGCACGAGCGCATGACGGCCCTCGTGGTGGCGAGGTCCGGGGTACACCTTCGGATTTCGGCCGACCACCGCTGGCTTGCGCCGGGCTTGGACAAGGTAATTTCGCTAGCGGTGCTCGGCGGAAGACCCGCCGACGCAAGAATCGTACCCGTCGGCTTCTGGCGCGACGGCGGTTTCAGCATGGAGCAACCGCCAGCGATGAAAAGGGCGAGCAATGGGTCCGTAACACGGGCCAGGGTGCGGCTGGACGACGGGCGTTATGTGGAGCGTATGATTCCCATCCTCGGCGTCGCTCGTGTTTCGTGCGACGGATCGGAGTATGCCGTCAGTAAGATCCTCCGCTTGGAAGCGAACCGACCTTATCAACTGCTCTATCGGAAGGAGCCGATCACGCTGGTCGCCGGTCGCACGGGAACGACGAGCATCAACGTCCGCAACTGGTCGCCGCTGGACATGAAGTTGCAGGTCACCGCCTCGGGATCCGGCGGATGGAAGGTGGTTCCTGCCAGATCGACGGTCGACGCTCCCGCCCTCTCGGACAGAGCTTTCGATGTCGCAATCACGCCGCCGGCCACCGCCGAGCGTGGCCTGTATGAAGTTCGAGTGCTGACCAACCACGCCGCTGCCGACGACACGAGTTTCATCGCGGTGCTCCAGGTCGGCATCCTCGACGCGCTGGCGCCGTTGCGAGCGGAGGTCGAGTCATGGGCGCGACCGCCGCGGGAGGCTCGCTCTCGCATCCGGCAAGACGGCACATTCGCGGTCCATGCTGCGGCGGGCGAAAAGATCGCCGCCACGATTGCCAACGTGCGGGTGAGCCACTATGAAGACACGCTTTCCTGGCGGCTGCTCGGGCCGGACATGGAGGTGATTCGAGAAGGCCGGATTGCCGTCGATCAATCTTCGGACCTATGGCATACCGCTAAGACCGAAGGGATCTACTACCTGGAGGTCGCGCCCAAGCAGGGCTCGGCCGACGTGCAGTTTCAGAATCGCTCGGTCGCGGAGATTGCGACCCCGGAGAGGCCGCTGGAGCTCTTCGTGAGCGACATTACTCGCAGCTTCTTCGTTCCTGAGGGCGCGAAGGAGTTTCAGTTCGTCGCCCAAGACGGCGGCCCTGACGAGGGCGCGCGGATAGCCATTCTGTCTCCAGACGGACGTATCGCGTTGGAAGCCGATGGCAACTTCAACCGTTCTCCACATCCGGTCGAAGTTCGGCCCGACGAGGCCGGCAAGGTGTGGACGATCCGCGTCGAACCGCGACAGGATTTCTCCTTTTGGCTGAGCGGAGACGTAATGCCCTATTTATCGACGTCGCCCGAGCGCGTGCTGATCCGCGTGCGAGGCGAGTGAGCGCCCCACGGCAAGACGTCGCGGAAGGGGTCGGGAGTCTTTTTCCCTATCGGCCTCACCGTCGCTTGGCACATCCAACCCGGTAAATGGCCGATAGGGAAAAAGACTCCCGACCCCCTTTGTGCGCCCCATTGTACGTTAGGCGTTCCAGCCTCTTGTGCCGACCCTTGCGATTCCTTGTCTGGCCGACAACGGCTATGATGACGCGAAACTGCTTCTCGCCCTCGATAGGAGGCCCGCTGATGCGACACGCATCAACTCGATCGCCCTGGATCCTCGTCGCTTTGCTCTGTGCATCACCACTTTCGGCAGCCGACTGGCCGACGTGGCGGCACGACCCGGCCCGGAGCGCGGCAGGCAGCGAGGCCCTGCCGGATCGGCTCGAACTGGCTTGGACCGTCGAAATGCCGACGCCCCGGATGGCTTGGCCCAATGAGTCTCGCTTGCACTTCGATCGGTCCTATGAACCGATCGTCGTGGGCGACTTGCTCGTCGTCGGTTCGATGGTCGACGGCAGCGTGCAGGCATTGGATCTGGCAACCGGTCGGGCGCGGTGGCGATTCTACAGCGAAGGGCCGGTTCGGCTGGCGCCCGTGGCCGACGGCCGCCGACTCTACTTCGGTTCCGACGACGGCCATCTCTATTGTCTTCAAACCGAGGACGGACGGTTGCTCTGGAAAGTCCGCGGCGCGCCGGACGAGCGGCCCGCCCGGCGCCACCTCGGCAACAATCGTCTGGTCTCGTTTTGGCCCGTCCGCGGAGGCCCGGTGCTGGCCGACGGCACGGTGTACTTTGCCGCCGGGATTTGGCCGACTATGGGAGTGTTCGTGCTGGCCGTCGACGCTCAGAGCGGTCGCGTGGTCTGGCGAAACGACCGACTCGGCTTGATCGACCGGGTCCGGCTCGATCACAACGATCTCCGCCAAAGCGGTCTCTCGCCGCAGGGCTACCTGGTTGTCCAGGGCGACACGCTGCTGGTACCCAACGGGCGCTCCATGCCGGCCGGACTGGACCGCAAGACGGGCGAACTCCTCTACTACGTCCAAGGCTACCGCAACGGCGATTGCCGCGTCGTGGCCGCCGGCAAGTACGCGCTGGTCGGCGACGCGGGAGCGATCCACGCCGACAACGGCCGGGAAGTCGGCAGCCGCTGGGCCGATGCCGGCAGCGAGGCGCCCGACGCTTTCGACGGCGCCAAGTTTCACTTGTTCGAAGGACCGATCCATCCGTACAAGTTCACGCCCGGCTGCTCGGCGTGGTCGGCGGTTTCCGACGAGGTCGTGTTCGGCCTGGATCGCGGCGTTTTCTACGCGTACGACCTCGCCCGCACCGGCGTGTCCGAATACGAATCGAAACAGGGCGAGCGGATCCTCAAGCCCTGGCGGTGGGACATCCCGGAGCTCTGGCGACTGCCCACGGAAGACGCCCCCAAGAAGCCAGCCGGCACCGCCTTGATCCGGGCCGGCGGCAGGCTCTACGGCCACACCGGCAGCCACCTGATCGCGGTCGATATTGCCGGCGATGCCGGCGAGCAGCCAACAACCGCCTGGAGTGAGCCGCTCACTGAAACGGTAACGACGATGCTTGCGGCCAACGGGCATTTGGTTCTCACCACCACCGACGGCCGCCTTCTGGCCTTCGGCGCCCCTGTGGCCGTCAAACCCTCCGTGGTTGAGGAACTCCGTCCAACGCCCGCCGCGCTGCCGCAATCGTGGAAAAACCGCGCGGCCGACATCCTCCGGCGGACCGGGGTCGCCGAGGGCTACTGCGCGGTGCTCGGTATCGGCAGCGGCCAGTTGCTGCGGGCCATCTTGGAAGAGTCGAAATTGAAAGTGATTGGAATCGATCCGAATTCGGCTGTCGTCGATCCGCTTCGCGAACAGTTTACTGCCGCGGGGATGTACGGCGAGCGGGTCGAACTTTTCGTTGGGGATCCGTTGCAGTTCTCTCTGCCGTCGCACATGGCCAGCCTCCTCATCTCCGAAACCCTCGATGCCGGGACACTCGCCGCAGGTCGCCGGGCGAAGGATTGGTACCGCGTTCTCCGCCCCTACGGCGGCACGGCATGTCTGAAACTGCCGGCGGAGGAAGCGGACAACGTCGAATCGCGCTGGCGGGCGGCGGAACTGGAAAACGCGGTAATCCGGCGGCAGGACGACTCTCTTCTCGTCTCGCGCGACGGGCCCCTGCCCGGCGCGGCCAACTGGACGCACGAATGCGGCGACGCTTCGCGGTCGTTCTATTCCGATGACGGCCGAGTAGCGGCCCCCTTGGGCGTGCTGTGGTACGGCGATGGCCCGGGCTACGGTTTTTGGAAACACAAGGACTACGGCATCGGAGTGAAGCCGCAGGTCGTCGGCGGCCGATTGTTCGCACTGCAAATCTCCAGCAGCACACTCTACGCCTACGACGTGTACACCGGCCGCGTTCTGTGGAGCCGCAAGGTTGAGCCCTTCACTCGCTATGTCTCGCAGGAAGACGGGGTCTACGTGGCCGGCGGCAACCGCTGCGAGGTTCTCGACACGGCCACCGGCGAGCCGCGTGCCGGCTTCTCCTTTCAGTGCGAGGGGGTGCCGACGCCCTTTGTCGCCGACGTCCGCATCGCAGGCGACGTGGTTCTTATCGCGCTGGCGCCGGAGAAAGTCCGAGTCATCGAAAAAGGACTCTGGGACAGCTCGCACCTGGTGGCCCTCGATCGCTCGACCGGCACGACGCTCTGGCGGCGCAAGGCCGCCCAGCGGTTCAACAACAACGGCCTGTCGATGGGGCGCGGGCTGGTCTTCGCCGTCGATTCGCGCTCGGCGATCGAGAGCCAGCAGGATAGCCGCCGCGGTGAACTTTCCAAGGAGTTGCCCTCGACGATCCTGGCAATCGACGCGCGCAGCGGCGAGGTCCGCTGGAGCCGGGTGACAACCAATCCCTACCGTACCTACGGCATTGGCAACTGGCTGGGCATCCGCGGCAACGACGACTGGGTGGCGTATTGCCGCGAAGCCGACCTGCTCCTGGCCGGCAAGAGCGGCCGGGCCTACGCCTTTGCCGCGGCCGACGGCAAACCGATTTGGCAACGACCGACCGGCGCGGCCCCCTGGATCCTCCGTGGCGACACGTTCATCCATCAGGGCGGCGGCGTCTGCCGTATCGACAATGGCGAGCCGGTCGGCGAGGCCTTTGCGATTCAGCGCGGCGGGTGCAACTATGCCGTGGCGAGCAAACACCTGCTCTTGGTGCGAGAGCGGTCGATCTCGTACTTTGATTCCGAGAGCCGGCAAAAGCAGAGTCTCTTCGCCGTCCGTTCGGGGTGCAGCAACAGCCTGGTCGCCGCCGACGGCGTGCTGAGCGTGCCCAACTTTGCCGTCGGCTGCATCTGCAATTACCCGGTCCAGACATCCCTGGCGATGATTCTCATGCCCGAGGCGACAGCCTGGCTGCCGCGGGAGAGCACCGCGCAGGAGTGAAGTGCGGAGTGAACCCGGCTCACCCACAGATTCGCTTGAAGGCCCGGAAAAAGAAAGATATGGAATTCACAGAAAGCGACGACAAGTCGTGCGCATTCCAAAACCAGCGGCTGAACGGCGGGCAGTGGTCGGCCGCTGGTTTGAAGAATAGCTATTGGGTAGAAATCCAAGGACTCGACCGCGAGACCTTCCGAATTGATCGCCCGTCGAAAGTGTCCAATCGGGTCTGGGCATCATAAAGCAAAATGGTTCAGATTTCGGATGACACTCAATGTCGTTCTTCATGAAGGTAGCTCGACACGATTGATTGCGTTGGAACGAGATACGCAATCAAGTGCTTGGTGGGCTTCGCGGCGAGAATCCCCCGCCTCGAGCATGGACAGCGAGGCACTGCACCGGGGACGAGCGTTGGTTCCGTCTGAATGGCATCGCGAATAGCCGACACTGCCCGGCTTTCTATCACCCTTGCGAGCGGTGGAGCAAAAACCTGACCTGGAAATATAGGTCAAATAGGAAGCTGATCGATACGGGTGTAAGTGGGAAGAGAAACAAAGTGGGTCGAATAGTGTAAATATTCAATCTTCGTGTCAAGACAGGCAAGGGCAACTAGCCCGCTCGAAGCGTCTTGCGCTGCGGTAGGCGTACTCGGAAACGGTCGCTTACGAATGATTCCCGCGCCGACGCGGCAGAGTTCGATCGCAGCATATGGTTGCTATTGTCGGGTTTTCGGCGTATAACGCATTCCTTCATCCACGGCCAATTGGGTCCGCAAGACCTTTGACTCGTTCATAAAGGCAAATGCCCCGACGATGGCACAGCACAAATACCAATCGCAAATCAGGCATTTCCTGATTTGCTTTGGGACGTAGAGGTGTTGCAATGACAATTCCCCGTAAATGGGTAGACGTCGCTGCGGTCCTTGGCGGCCCGGCCTTGACTCGTCCCGAGAAGAGGCGAATAGTTCAGCGAGTCCGTTGGGAAAGCTTGGCGGACGTACCGCCAATCACTTTTTTACTTGTTTCGATGCCCAGATTGTTGGAGGAGGGAACCATGTTGTTGCAACGACTGTTAGTATTTGGTTCGGTGGTCGGTCTGCTTTTGACGGCCACGGCGGCTCAGGCGGGTGGATGCGCCTCGTGCGGGACGGCTGCGTGCGCTGGTGGTTGTCCCGCCGCCTGTGGGGTAGCCCCGTGCGCCGATGTTTCTCAGCCGGCCTGCCAGTTTGTCGAAAAGACGGTTTCGGTGCCTGAGTATGTGACGGAAACCCGAATGGTCACCGTCACCAAATGCCGGCCGGAGACGCGCGAGCGGGCGTATACCGTCTACAAGCAGGTGCCTGAGACCCGTACCGTGGAACAGACCTGCACGGTGATGGTCCCCCAGACTCGCACGAAAACCGTGACATACACGGTTCAGAAGGCTGTCCAACGGCAGGAAGATCGGCAGTACACTGTGATGGTTCCCTACACGGAGACCCGCACTGCCACGCGCCGCGTCTGCCGGATGGTGCCGACGCAGGAAACCCGAGTGGTCCGCGAGTGTGCCGGCCGCTGGGAAGAGCGAGTCATCGAGGTGCCGGTGGCCACGTCGCGTTGCGCTGCCCGTTCGTGTGCCCCTGCGGCATGTTCTGCCGGTTGTGCGCCGGCGGCGTGTGCCCCCGCGGCATGTTCTGCCGATTGTGCGCCGGCGGCATGTCCCCCTGCCACTTGTCAGCGGACCTGTCGCGTTTGGGTGCCCGAAGTGAGCGAGCGGGAGGTCCAAGTGACGGTGATGAAGCCGTCCTACGAGGAAGTCCCCTATGAGTACACCGTGACCCTCTGTCGTCCGGAGACTCGCACGCGTACCGTGACTCTCTGCGAGTACGTACCCGAGCAGCAGAGCCGTGAGGTCCAGTACACCGTTTGTGTGCCCGAGCAGCGGGTTTCGAGTCACCAGGTGACCGAGTACCGTTGCGTGCCGGAGCAGAAGACTTCCACCTACACCGTGATGGTTCCCTACCAGGAACAGCAGGAAGTGCAGGTTCAGGTCTGCCGGATGGTCGAGAAGACGATCACGGTTCCGGTCCAGACGAGTTGCGACACCGGCTGCACACGCAGCGCCCGCCGCGGCTTCTGCGGTCGTCGCGGTCGAGGCTGCTGAGTCTCGCTGGCTTCGTCGATGCTCATGCCCGTGCCGGACCGCTGGAACACTGGGGCAGGACCGGCGGTCGCACGGGTTGAGCGACGAGTGAACCCTGCCCTAAAGAGATGCGTCGCCCTGCAAGCCGACCTGGTTTGCAGGGCGACTCCTTTCGATGACCTCGCCTATTGCACTTCCAAGGTATCGAGTTTGAGGCGAATGTCGTACTACTGTGCCGTGCCGATAGACCATTGCGGGCGGCAGCAAAGCCCACCGAAGCAGATTTCCCCCAGAAGCGGATGGGCAATCGAGACCGGCGACGCCCCGCCGATCGAGGCGCTGTATCCGTCCTCTCGCAGTGCGATCTCGAAGGAGCCCACGAATTGTGCGGAGGATCCTTCGCCATAGAGCTACCTCTCAATCCCTTCCTCGGCCAACCACTTGCCAAGCGTCTCGGCCAACTGCCGCATGGCGGCCTGCTGCTTTTCTGAAAGCGGCTGCCGTCCGACGCCGGTGCGAATCCCTCGCAGCCCGAGAGCCGTGCGAAACCCTTCCGGAAAATCGCCGCCAGAGAGCATCGCATCGAACCAGCGGGTGAGCCGGTACTGTAACGCCTTAGCCTCCTCCAGGTGGCCCGCCACCGTCTCTTCATACAACTTCATGGTGATTTCGGGAACGATGCCCGCCGAGGCGTTCGTGCCGCCGTCGCAGCCGATCAGCAGCATGGGCATCAGCACCGTGTCCCATCCGCACAGGAAACTGAAGTCGGGCCGATTGGGGCGAACCGCGGCGATCATCCGAACCATCTGGGATAGGTCGCCCGACGAATCCTTGATCCCGACGATCCGCTCACACTCCTCGCTCAGTCGCTGAATGGTGGCCACGTCGATCGGGGAAGCGAACATCGGAATGTTGTAGAGAGTGACGTCGATTGGCGTGTTGCGGCCGATCTCGCGAAAGTACGCGTAGACGTTGTCCGGGCTGAGACGGTAGTAGAACGGCGAGACGATCGCCACGGCGCGAGCGCCGAGCCGGTGGTAGTGCTCGCAGGCGGCCAGCGTTTCGCGGACGTTCGCCTCAGCCGCTCCGGCGAGGATCGGCACCCGCCCGGCCGCCTGGTCGACAATGATTTCGATGATGCGGCGGCGTTCGGCGGGAGTGAAGCGGGTGAACTCGCCGGTCGAACCGTTGGGATAGAGCCCGTGGACGCCTCGGGCGATCATCCAATCGACATAACGGCGGAGTTCCGCCTCGTGGATTTCGCCCGCCGCGTCCAGCGGCACGATATTGGGAACAAACACACCTTGGAGTCGCTCGCGACCGGCCATTGGCAACAGACCCTCCCGTTTGCGGGTAATCGTGGTAGAATGTCCCCATGATACTTCACTTCCCCAGGGGCGGGAAGGAAGGGGACAGGTCCATGTTTTCGGCCAGCGTCTTTGACGCCGAAGTGCGTCGAGTTGCCGAAAAACGGACCAGTCCCCGCCCGCTCATGTCGCAATAGCCACTTTCCCGCCATCCTTGCCGATGATCTACCCGCGACGTGGTGCTGTCTTGGTAGCCGGTCTGGTACTGGCCGTCTACGCGTGGCTCTACTACGCAACACCTCTCTCGATACTACCGAGCGGCCCGGAGGGTGTTCCGCGGCGGGCACTGTTTCTCACCTTCCTGCTGCGGCCCGACGATCTTGTCCAGCAGTGGCTCGGCTCGCCCGCTGCTCCGGCGTTCCTCGACCGCCTGCCGGTGCTGCTCTTGGCCGGCGGTGTCTTCGCGTTGGCGACCGGGCTCGGATGGGTGGCGATCCGTTTGCTCAAAGCAGATCGGGGGCTGAGCAGGTTAGAGCGGTTCGTTTTCTCCGCGGGCGTCGGGCTGAATCTTGTCTCAACCTATGTGCTGGCGATGGGCCTGCTCGGCGGGATGAACCGGTGGCTGCTGTTCTATTTGCCGGTCGCCATTACCCTTGCTGCGATTGTCTGGTTGTACCGCCAGGCCGTCTCAAGTGAGGTTCCCCGGCAGGACTCGCAAGTGCCGTCCGACGGATGCCAAACCGCCACGAAGCTGCCATCAGCGAACGTACGGAAGAAACGAGGGAACCGAGAAGAGGAGCCGGTTCTGCTCAGCAGCCGCTGGCTCTGGCTGATTGCGCCTTTCGTCGTTGTGATCTTCTTGGGCGGAATGATGCCGCCGATCGAGTTCGACGTGCGGGAATACCACTTGCAGGTTCCCAAGGAGTTTTACCAGCAAGGACGCATTACCTTTCTGCCGCATAACGTGTACGGCAACATGGCCATGGGGACTGAAATGCTCAGCCTGCTGGCGATGGTAATCGCCGGCGACTGGTGGCTTGGCGCGTTGGCGGGCAAGGCGCTCATCGCCGCCTTTGCGCCTTTGACGGCGCTGGCGCTGTTTGCCGCCGGGCGGCGCTACTTCTCGACGACGGCCGGCGTAGCGGCGGCAGTCTTATTCATTTCGGTTCCCTGGGTGATCCAGGTGTCGATGCTGGGCCTCGTCGACGTGGCGGCCGGTTGTTATCTGCTGCTGGCCCTCTATAGCCTGCTGCTCTATGCGCGCCCGCCGCGGCCAGACACCGGCGGCGACGAGGCATGGCCGCGGCTTCTCTTGGCCAGCTATCTGGCCGGCGCCGCGGTGGCCACCAAATACCCGGCGGCCTTGTTCGTGGCGGCGCCGCTGACAGCGGCGGTGGGCTGGATGCAGTTTCGTCGCCGGCGATGGACGGCGTGGAAGCCGTTAGCTGTCTTTCTGCTAGCGATCGGAATGGGATGCGGTCTCTGGTTCGCGAAGAACTGGGTCTTGACCGGCAATCCCACCTATCCGCTGTTGTACGAGGTCTTTGGCGGCAAGACACGGACGGCGGAAAAAAACCGGCAGTGGACCCAAGCCCATCAGCCCACGGGTTTCTCGATCGGCGCGCTGGTCGGCGATCTGGGCCGCGTGGGACTGACCAGCCCCTGGCTCAGTCCGCTGCTTGTGCCGATGGCCGGATTGGCGCTGTTCCGCCGGCGGCATCGGTGGATGGCATTGATTCTGGCGGCCTACTTCGGCTACTTCATCGCCACCTGGTGGCTGTGTACGCATCGGATCGATCGATTTTGGATCCCCGCGATTCCCCTCTTGGCATTGTTGGCGGGCATCGCCGCGGATTATGGTACGACGAGAGCCTGGCGACGACTGCTGATCGCGGTTCTGCTGGTGAGCACGTGTACCAACCTCGCCCTGGCCGCATCGCCTCTGATCGGCGACAACCGCTTCTTTATGCCGTTGGCCCGACTTCAGAACGATCCGTTACGTGTCATGCCCTGGCATCGCTTTTTCAATGCCGAAGTGCCCAACGGCTGCATCCTGATGGTCGGCGAAGCGCAGGTCTTCGATCTCAAGCCACGGGTGATGTACGACACCTGTTTCGATTCCTCGATTTTCGAACAGGTCGTCAAGAATCATTCCATCGAAGAGATTCGAGACTGGCTCAAGTCGCGGGGCGTCACGCACGTTTTCGTCCATTGGGGCGAGATCGCGCGCTATCGCGCCACCTACGGCTACACCGACTTCGTCCAGCCGGAAGTATTCCAGCGGCTTGTCGACGCCGGCGTTTTGGAGCCGCTGCCGGTGATCGAGGGCAACGCGGGCCGCGCCTATCGCATAAGGTAGGCGGCAGCAAGCCAAGCAGCCCGGCTGCGAAGCATTGGCCTCGGGTAACGCCAACGCTTCGGCCAGTGGCAGCAGCCGGGCTGCAAAGTCGCGTCGTCGGGCCACGGAGAATCCCGACTACCATGCCACCCAATAATACCGCATCCATATCGCCCAAACCTCCCAGTCTTCCGCGCAAAGTCGCTCTGGTGTTGTCCCCCCGTCGCGACTAAACTACGCGGCCTTTTTCCCCCGTGGAGGTTTCCCATGTCGATCGTCACCTCTTCCAGACGGCGGTTGTTTCGACCCGCCACATCACAGCAATCTTCCGAAAACCGTGCCCGGCCACAAGGCTGGATCTGGACGGCGGTCGGTGTCGCGCTGCTGCTGTTCTGGATCTTGCCGATGCTGGTGGCGAAGAGTCCCATTGTCGGCTGGGTGTTGAGTTCCGCCACGGCCGATCTCGACGGCACCCTCCATTTGCGATCCGTCTCTCTGGGCTGGCTCTCGCCGGTCCGCGTCTCGGGCGTGGAACTCCGCGATCCCTCCGAACAAATCGTGCTGGAGATCCCGGAAGCCGAAGGGAATCGATCCTTGCTTCGCCTTCTCTTGAGTCCGTCGAATCTCGGCCGTTTCCGTATCGACCAACCGAAGCTCACACTCGTGCTGCGTCCCGACGGGAGCAATCTCGAAGACCTGGTGGCGAAGGTCCAAGCGGGGCGGAAGGGAGCGATGGACCTTGGAATCGACATCGTCGATGCCCAAGTCACCGTCTTCGACACGGCGGCGCAACGGGCGTGGGAAATCGAAAAGCTCCAGCTCGCTCTGTCGTTGCCGGCCGACCAGCAGAAGCCTTGGGAAGTCGACGCCGCCGGCAATGTCACCGGCGCGCAAAGTACCGGCGACTTCCGGTTCACTGCCAAGCTGCGGCAAGGCGGCTACGAAAAGACCGAAGGCCCTCCTCCGCCCAACGAACTCTCGCTCCAAGCCACGCGGATACCGCTGGAGTTGTTCCAGTCCCCGATACGGCGGCTTGCCGCCCAGGACGTTTTGCTGGCGGGCAACCTCGGTTCGGCCGTTGCCTGTACGTGGAATCCCGACGACGTGAAAGATTCGCTGGTCGTCCGAGGCAAGGCGTCGATCGAGCAGTTCCGCCTCGCCGCGCCCCCGTTGGGAGACGACCAGGTACAACTTGCTCGCTTCGATGCCGAAGGAGAAGCGGCCTTCCGCGACGGCCATTTACAAATCGAACGGCTGGTGGCAACGACCGACGTCGGCAACGCCACGTTGAGTGGCGTTATCGACCTTAGCGGCGCCTCCACTTCGGAACTGCTGGCCCGCTTGCCGCGGCAGACCTATCAGCTTGAAGGCCGGGTCGATCTGGCGCGTCTGGCCGCCATGCTCCCCAGAGCCCTGCGACTCCAGGAGGGAACTCAGATTACTTCCGGCCAGGTACAATGGCAGCTCGCCAGCCGCTCCGGCCCCGAGGGGATGCTCTGGCAGGGGCATCTCGAATCGAGCAGCCTTGAGGCGATCAACAACGGGCGGCGGCTGGTCTGGGAGAACCCGATCCAGTTAACGCTCGCCGCCCGCGAAACAACGGACGGTCCGGTGATCGAGAACCTCGATTGCCGCTCGAACTTCCTCAAGCTTCACGGCTCCGGCGCCGCCGAGAAGCTCAACGCCACCGCCAGCTTCGATCTTGACCGCCTGGCTCAGGAACTGGGCAACTTCCTCGATCTCGGCAGCCTGCGGTTAACGGGCGACGGCTGGGCGAAGTTCAATTGGCGGCAGTCGGCGGCCGATGGATTCGTGGCCGACGCCCAGTTGCAGTTGCACAAGTTCGAGTACACGCTGCCCGAGCGGCCCACGTGGAAGGAAGAAAACCTCACCGTCACCCTGGCGTCGGCCGGCCGCACCGACTTCGGTGAGAACACGCGTCTCGAAACCGCCTCGTTGGTGCTCGAAAGCGGCAGCGACCGTCTCGACGCGCGCCTGTTGGAGCCCATCGCCGCCGTGGGAAGCGACAGCGCCTGGCCGGTTGAGATCCGTGCCGAGGGACGGCTGGAACAATGGCGGCCCCGGCTGGCCCCCTGGATGAATACCGACACCTGGAACCTCGCCGGGTCGCAGCAACTGTTCGCCCAAGTCCATGGTTCCACGCAAGAAGTCCACGTGAAACGGTTGCGATGGGAGGTGGAGCAACTCATGCTCCTTTGCCCGGGCGTCGAGATCCGCGAACCGCACGCTGAGTTGGTCGTTGTCGGTGCGTGGAGCAGGCCGAAGCGCCGTGTCGATATCCAACTTGCCACCGTTACCGCCCCCAGCGCCGCCGCGCAAATCCACAACGCCGTCATCACCATGACCCCACAGCAGACCCCGGAAATGACCGGTACGCTGCAGTTCCGGGCCGCGTTGGATCGCGTTGGGCAATGGCTCTCGGCCGGCTCGCAACAACCGCCGGCATGGCGACTGGCGGGCGAACTCTCCGGCAAGGCCGATCTCAGCCGGATTGCCGCCACCACGACCGCCGACATCGATACCACGATCCGGAACCTGTTGATCGCCCACGAGTCCGGCCGGCAGGTGCGGCAGCCTTCCGTTCGGCTGGCCGCGCGAGGCACCTTCGACCACAACCGCCAAACCGTCGAGATTGATCGAGCAGAGTTTGCCGCCGGCATCGCCGCCGCGACCGGCAAGGGGGCGATTGCCCTCGGCGACAAGGAGCCCCGCATCGACAGCGACGGCCACATCGACTACGACCTCGATCAGATCAGCGAACTGCTGCAAATGTTCACGGGGCCGTCCGTGCGGATCTCCGGACGTGGCACCAGCGAGGTAGCCTTCCACGGTCCGCCGGATATGGCGTTGGCCGAAGGCCGCGGCGGGGTGAATTGGAATGCCGCGGAAATGTACGGATTTCGCCTGGGGCCGGGCAGCCTCGAAGCGTCGCTCGCCGGAGGACTGCTCAGCTTCAAACCGATCAACCTCGATGTGAGCGAGGGGAAGGTGCAGATGTCGCCGCGCGTGCGGTTCGCAGCCGATGCCAACGAACTGACGGTCGAGCCCGGCCGCGTGGCCGAGAAGATTCGGATCAATCCCGTCATGTGCGCAAATGGCCTGCAGTACATCGCCCCGGCACTGGCCGGCGTCGCTTCGGCGGAAGGCCGCTTTTCGATCGAGTTGGATCGCTGCCGTTTGCCGCTGGTGGATTGGAAGCGGGGGCAGTTGCAGGGCCGGATGATTGTCCACGACGTGCAGGTTGGTCCCGGTCCGCTGGTGCGAGAGTTGGCCGTCGCGCTGGGATACCAGGGGCCGGCTCAGATCCGCCGCGAGTCGACCATCGATTTCCAGATGGCCGAGGGTCGGATCTATCACCGCGGGGCCGAACTGGCTTTCCCGGACCTCGTGATTCGCACCTACGGCTCCGTTGGATTGGACGACCGATCCTTGACCTTGGTCGCCGAAATGCCGGTCCCGCCCAAGTGGCGGGGCAATAACGTCCTTGGAACCGCGCTGAAGGATCAGTTGATTCAACTTCCGATCGCCGGCACCCTCGATCGCCCCAATCTCGACCGCAAGGCCCTCGAACAAGCCTCGCGGCAGTTTCTCCAGAACGCCACACAGAACCTCCTGCAGGATCAACTGAATCGTCAGATCAACCGGTTGCTCGGCCCGCCGCAGCCGGTAAGATAGAGTCATGAAGCTGATTCTGCTCGGCACCAGCGGGTACCATCCCTGCCCAACGCGGCATACGGCCTGCATGTTCCTTCCCGAACCCGGCGTCCTGCTGGACGCCGGCACGGGCATGTACCGTTTGCCCCGCTATTTGCGGACCTCCGAGCTGGACATTTTTCTCACCCACGCGCACCTGGATCACATCATCGGGCTGACCTATTTGTTCAGCGTCGCCTGGCTGCATCCGCTGGACGCGGTCCGCGTCCACGGCCGGGCCGAAACGCTCGATGCGATCGACGAGCATCTTTTCGCCGCCCCGTTGTTTCCCAAGCGTCCGCCGATGGAGTTGGTTCCGCTCGAAGCAAGCGAGCCTCTGCCGGGCGGCGGCCGCTTGACTCATTTCCCGCTTGAGCACCAGGGCGGTTCGATCGGATACCGTCTCGACTGGCCCGGCCACTCAATGGCCTACGTCACCGACACGACCGCCGATCCCGCATCCGATTACATCGAGCGGATCCGCGGCGTCGATCTGCTGCTGCACGAATGCTACTTCCCGGATGCCGAGGCCGATCGAGCCCGCGCGACCGGCCACAGCACCACGACGCCCGTCGCCGAGGTCGCTCGGCAGGCCGGCGTCAAACGGCTGGTGCTTGTCCATATCAGTCCCTTGGCCGAAGGCGATGATCCGATCGGCTTGGAGACGGCGCGGGCGATCTTTGCGGAAACGGCGCTCGGTGAGGATCGGATGGAGCTGGATTTCTGAAGTTGGCGGGGCATGCGACCATGAACAAAGCCTTTGTTCGAGAGCCCGACCAGACGGCCGATTACTGCCCTCGCTGCGGTTCCAAGGGGGAAGCGGTCGAAGCGGAGACCCTCCGCGCCTTTCTGAGCCAGGAGCAGACGGCCGCCATCACCGATCCGGCCAACTTCTGTCCCTCGCCCAAGTGCGACGTTGTCTATTTCGACTGTTTCGGCCGAGCGGTACTGACGGACGAACTGCCGCGGGGAGTCTATCCCAAGGATCCGACCGCCCCGATCTGCGCGTGTTTCGGACTGACGCGGGAGGATATCGAGCAAGATATCGCGGAAGGCTCGCCCACTCGCACGCGGGCGGTGTTGGAGAAGGCAAAGACACCGGCGGCGCGTTGCCGGCAGATGGCCGCCAACGGCCAGTCGTGCGTGGCCTATGTGCAGAAGTACTATTTGCAGTGCATGAACGCAAGGAAATAGGACACGACATTCCAACAATCGACTGGACAAGGTGGGCCACGGAGTGTCCCGCTTGTCATTGCAGACTCCGCCAGGCAGTCGGCTATACGACCAGCACGCAACAGCTTAGCATCTTTTCACGAACAGCCGACTTTACCCGCGTGTCGAGCCGTTCCCAGCGCCGGGGCCGGGGTGGAAATTGACCCCGGGATCTCGGCATGGCATACTTAGTCCTGCTACCACGCGAAGGTTTTCAGCCTCCGCGCCACGTCCGAACCTTTCACACCTTCGACGCAAACTCATGGAGACACCCCCGATGAGCCACCTCTGTCATCGTCGCGATTTCCTGGCCGGCTCGGCTGCACTCGGCGCTGGACTGCTGCTGGCCGGTCGACTTCCCGCCGCTCCGTACAAGACAACCCTCAAGAAAGCATTGATCGGCAAGCCCGACGAGGCGACCCTCACGAGTTGGAAGGCCGCCGGATTCGACGGCATCGAGTCGAACGACCGAAAGGCTTCCGTCGCCGATGCCGCCGCCGCCCGGAAGACGGCCGAGAAAAACGGGATGCGGATCCATTCGCTCCTCTTTGGCTGGGCCAACTTCAACAGCCCCGAAAGCAGCCAGGTGGCCGACGACATCGCCGCGGTCGAGTCGTCGCTGAAGGCCGCCGGGGCCTACGGGGCCGGCGCCGTGCTGCTGGTCCCCTGTAAAGTCGGCGGCATGGCGATGCCCGAGCCGTGGGAGTTCGAGATCGATTTCGACGAGAAGACCGGCCTGGTCAAGAAAGTTGCCGCCGGCGACAACGCCAAGTATCAAGAGTACATTGAGGCGCAGAACTATGCTACAAAGGCGTCGCGCAAGGCCGTCGAAAAGCTGATCCCCGTCGCCGAAAAGGCGGGCGTGGTGATTGCCCTGGAAAACGTCTGGAACAACCTCTGGGTGAAGCCGGCTCTGTTTAAGACGTTCGTGGCGTCGTTCGACAGCCCCTCGGTCCAAGCCTATTTCGACATCGGCAATCATGTGAAGTACGCTCCGGCGGAGGAATGGATCCGGACGCTGGGTAAGCTGATCGTCAAATGCCACGTGAAAGATTTCCAACTCAACCCCGACGGGCACGGCGGCAAGTTCGTCGACATCCGCGACGGGAGCGTCGACTGGCCCGCCGTTCGCCAGGCCCTGGACGACGTCGGCTACAGCGACTTCATGACGATCGAAGGCAGTGGCGGGCTCTCGCTGGAAGAGAAGAGCAAGCGGCTCGACCTGATCTTTGCCGGCAAGTAATGTCTTTCACCACACCAGACAAGGAGACTCTCATGTTATTGCGTTCTACCCGGATTGTCACCGTTTTTGCCGCGGTCGTCGCGGGACTCGTCACGATGGGTTACGCCGAGGAAGCGAAGAAGCCGATCCGTGTCGGGATCATCGGCCTGGACACGTCGCACGTCATCGCCTTCACGAAGGTCATCAACGATCCGGCGGCCGAGGGCGACCTGGCCGACCTGAAGGTCGTGGCCGCCTTTCCCGGCGGCAGCCCCGATATTCCCAGCAGTTGGGATCGTGTCGGCAAGTACACCGATCAGCTTCGCGAACAGGGGATCAAGATTCACGATTCGATCGAAGCGATGCTCGCGGAGGTCGACGCCGTCCTGTTGGAGAGCGTCGATGGTCGGCCGCATCTGGAACAGGCCAAACCGGTGATTGCCGCCAAAAAGCCGATGTTTATCGACAAGCCGATGGCCGGTTCGCTGGCCGACGGCTTGGAGATCTTTCGGTTGGCCAAGGAGGCCGGCTCTCCGGTGTTTTCCAGTTCCTCGCTGCGATATGCCGCCGGGCTGCAAGATATCCGCGACGGCAAGTCGCCGGTCGGAGAGATCATCGGCTGCGACGCCTACAGCCCCTGCAGCCTCGATCCGCATCATCCCGACCTCTTCTGGTACGGCATTCACGGTGTGGAGACGCTCTTCACCGTGATGGGAACCGGTTGCCAGTCGGTCAGCCGTACCCACACCGAAGACACCGATTTCGTCGTTGGTACATGGGCTGGCGGCCGCATCGGCACCTTCCGCGGCACCCGCGCAGGCAAGCACAGCTACGGGGCGACGGCGTTCGGCACCAAGGCAATCCAGCAGGTCGGCAACTACGACGGCTACAAGCCGCTGGTGGAGCGGATTGCCGTGTTTTTCAAGACGGGCGAGCCGCCGGTCAGCGCGGAAGAGACGATCGAAATCCTTGCCTTCATGGAAGCGGCCGACCAGAGCAAGGCTGAGGACGGCGCCGTGGTGACGATCGAGAGCGTGATGGAAAAAGCCCGCCGGAAAAACGCCGAACGGAAGTAAGAACCTGCCCCGCAAGTGCCAAGGGTGGAATTCATTCCACCCTTGGCGGACTAAAGTCCGCTCCACAATTCAACCGCGAAATTGTTCCCGGACCGATCGGAACTCAAGAAGGATACTGTCATGCGTATGCGACTGATGGCGTCGTTGCTGGTTCTCTTGGCGGGCAGCCTTTCCGCCGCGGCGGCCGAACCGCTGCGAGTCGGGATCATCGGGACCGACGCCCATGCCCTTCCTTGGACCAAGATCCTCAGCAACCCCAAGGCCGAGGGAGAGTTGGCCGACATGAAGATCGTGGCTGCCTGGCCCGGCGGCAGCCCGGACATCCCCCAAAGTGTGGAGCTTCTCAACAAGAGCGTCGAGCCGATCCGGGAAATGGGTGTCGAGATCGTCGATTCGATTGATGCGCTTCTGGAAAAGGTGGATGGGGTGCTGATCCTCAGCATCGACGGCCGCACGCACTTGGAATTCGCCAAGAAAGTTTTTGCCGTCAAGAAACCGGTCTTCATCGACAAGCCGGTAGGCGGTTGCTTGGCCGACGCCCTGGAGATCTACCGCCTCGCCGAGAAGGCGGGGGTGCCGATCTTCTCCAGTTCCGCGCTGCGGTTCGCCCCGGGCACACAGGCCGTGCTCGGCGATCCGAAAGTCGGTGATATTGTCGGCTGCGATGCCTTCAGCCCTTGCGGCCTGGAACCCCACCATCCCGACTTCTACTGGTACGGCGTTCACGGCTGTGAAACGCTATTCACGATCATGGGCACAGGTTGCCGGTCGGTCAGCCGCACGCACAGCGACGACACCGATGTCGCCGTCGGTACATGGGAGGACGGCCGCATCGGCACCTTCCGTGGCACGCGCAAAGGCCGCCACGCCTACGGCGCCACCGTCTTCGGCATGAAGGGCATTGTCCAGGCTGGCAATTTCGAGGGCTACGAGCCGTTGGTTGCAGAGATCGTCAAGTTCTTCAAGACGGGCAAGCCGCCCCTCAGCGCTCAGACCACCATCGAGATCATGGCCTTCATGGAAGCGGCCGACGAGAGCAAGCGGCAGGGCGGGCGCCCGGTGACACTCCAGAGCGTGTTGGAAAAAGACCGTCAGATCAACGCCGCGAGAGACTAAGCTTGCCAGCAGCGGGCGCACCATGCACTCTGCGATTTTAGGCAGCATGGGATTGGTAGCAACGGGAGCCGGTGAGACGCTGCGGGCGATTTCGCCAGAAGCGAGCAAGCGTGGGGGTGTCGCTGAGGTGGTCGGCGA
>JAAYEH010000570.1 GCA_012728855.1 Rhodopirellula sp.
GCGACCGTCTGCCCACGACTGGAACGACGTGCTGACCTCCCGCCGTTAGCCGCCCTCTCATCCAAAATTCACATCGCCCCCGCTCGCCGCGCCCCACGCTGTGAGCGAACAACGCAATTCATCTGAGCGGCGTCGTGTCTTTTCGTGATACCTGTCAGGCAGCCAGAATTCGCAAAGAAATCAGCTACCTTTTCCGACTTTCGCAATCTCGCTCGGTATCAATTGCAACTACTTGTGCTGCCGCTGCAAGGCGAATCCGGAACGCCCTCTAATAATGGAGCCGACAAATGACCTCAATGCCAACGTCGTTTTCACTCCCTTCACAAGTCTCCAAACGGACGGCTAATCTGATGAATGAAAGCCCGTTGAACACGGACCATTCTTGGGTTCATCTCGCCCGAGGGACGCTGCGCAGAGCGCGCTGGCAGGCCCATTACCAAAACAAACGCGAGGCGATCGGCTGCTTCGCGAAGGTCGCTCGGCGGCGTCGGCTTGTTTTGGTCGGGCCGGGTGCTCGTCCGTGTGAGACGGACCTCGATCCGGCGACTCTTCAACTGCCTTGCCTCCGCGAATTAGTCCTCGTTGATAAACATCAGGAAGTTCTCGATGCAGCGCGAGCCGAGGCTGCAAGCTGTCTGGCCAGGCCCGTCCGTGTCCTTACCTTGCAGGAGGACATTGCCGGTGGTGTGCCGGAACGTGTCTCCGATGCACTGGCCGCTGGGAACCGATCAGGGTTTCCTACTGCGCTGCAATCGCTTGCTGTCGATAGTAGTAGATCATCCTTGAGGCATGTGTTTGACATCTGCAACGGGGAGACTTTGTGCGTATTCTCCATGTGTCACGCAGCCGTTGCCTACGAGCAGTTGGGAGAGTGGCTCTGGGCCGAACAGACGCGAGCCGATGAGAGAGCGATTCTGCTCTCTTGGTACGTTCGCTTCAACAGCTTGGTTCTCCAGGCCACTTTGGGCCGCGCAGAAGAGGCACTTCGTTGTGGCTGCAGTCTCCTAATCATCTCAGATATCTGCTGGATTTTCCCAGGTCGAACAGTTTCGCAGTTTAATCCGTCTTTCCTCGATGTCGTTCTCTCCGCCTCGTCCATGACATACCCTCAGATGATCAGGAGCTGGATATGGGATGAATGCGACCACCATAAGCATTTGGTCCTTGCTGTTGGATTCGGACCTAACCGAAGTTCTCTGCGCCAGGCTTGGCAAGCCGAAGGAACCGCATACGGCACCCTGAACGCGCTGATCCGCGTCGGAACCTAGGTACTCGCAATTGCCCATGGCATTTGCGGGCATTTTCGCGAATCGCCATGTCCACATCTGCCCTCGATGCTCCTCGGTTATCAGGCAGTAGTGAATTGTACTTTCCGTTTCAATTCCAGGAATCACGACGATGATTACGATGGCACTTGTTTCGATCCTCGGCCTTATGGCATTGACCGTCGTCACTGCCGTCTTCTTGGCGGTGCGCAGCGGCCGCCTGGCCAGTACCGCCGGGAGCGTCGACCGCGAGGTTGGGGAGGCCCTTCGGCGCGCGGATGACACCGATGCGGCATTTGCTGACGCGCTTGAATCCGGAATCCCGTTGGACCGTGCACTGGAAGACTACCACCGTGCCCGCGCCGCGATCATCACCATCCCCGGACGTACGGCCGCCGCGTGGAACTGGGACAAGACCGATCTTGCGGCGTGGCGAGCAGGTGAACTCAGCCGCCGGGGTGACGCGGTCAACCGCCGACTGCTCGTCCCCGCGTTGACGAGCGCGCTGCTTGTGGTCGCGCTTACCGTTACCGTTGTTTCCGTGCAGTATAGCTTCTTCTCGGCGGAGGCGGTGGAGAACGCACCCGTAGCCAAGGATACTCCAACGCAAGCCTCGAACGCCCTGCCCTCTTCCCCCGTTGCTCCAAAAGTACTTCCAGATACGCTTACCCTTGACAGGTTCGCGCTGCCGCCGCCGTCGGCACCCCCAGCGGAGGATTCCGAATAAACGGGTGCGTGGATGCGTACGATGCTGCCGCACTTCTGCAAACCTTTTGATGACGGGATCATCTTCACGTCCAAATAGCCGGAGATCAATACCATGCCTGCAAACGTACTTGCGATGCTCGGCATCTACGATCAGTCCCTCTCCCGCGGCGCCGTGAACGCCGCCTTCACGCAAACGTGTACCACCGGCTTGGAGCGAGCCAGGCTTACATTGTTCCTTGCCATGATGCGCCCGCCCGTTAGCGAGGCGGCCGCATCCGACCCCCTGGCCGAATTCGACCGACTGCGTCCTGAGTCGCTCGTCGCAGTGCTCCGCGAGCGGCTCGGTACGATCGACGGGCTCACTGAGCCGGGACCAAACATCGAGGAACTGGCGACCCGCGCCGCGACATTGCGGGAATTGCCGACCTCCATGGGGACCCGATTGGCTGTGGAAGCCAACCGGATGGTACTCGCCGTTGTCTCGGATGCCGCCGATGCCGTCCGTCATTCAACGGATTCTTGGTTTGAGACACATCCCTCAGAGGCGAAATCCGTCATTGCGCGGCTCCGGGCAGCCACAGAGGAAATTCGCCCCCCAGTCCCCCGTTCCGAGGCGCTTGTTCGGTTGCGGCGGATCGTACGATCCGCGCAGGACCTAAGCGCCCGCCGCACGGCCGTCCCCTCTCAGTCCTTCGCGACGGTCACGGCTTGCTTGGCGCAGCGCGCGGTGGGAGCCTACGAGGACGCGATTGGCGAGCTGGCGGCTTCCCTTACCGCCGAAGCCCTGGCTCGCACGCTCCATGACCTACGGGGTTTCCTCGACGAGACCGCCCGCCGCTCCGCCGAGTACCAGCGCCGTCTCGACGCGATTGCGACTTTACTTTCGGACCGTGAAAAGCAGGCGGTGGAAAGAAACCGCATCACAAATGCCTCTGTGATACTGCCATTGAACGGCCCTGATGAGCAGGAGGCACTCACCGGCATGATGGAGCGCGACCGTTGCGGGGATC
Organism: Rhodopirellula sp.; assembly: GCA_012728855.1. Lineage (GTDB taxonomy): Bacteria > Planctomycetota > Planctomycetia > Pirellulales > Thermoguttaceae > JABWBD01. The sequence continues at coordinate 2,984 of JAAYEH010000570.1, forward strand.
TGTCCCATCTCGTTGCGACGATGCGCGACCGCTACGAGCAGCGACTGCGCGAGATCGCCCGCGTACGCTGCCCAGCCGTCGCTGCGGAAGACGCCGGTCTTACGAAGCTGATCCTCGCCATCGACCCGGACACTGCCGCGTCGGCTTTCGTCTCGATGGTTGAGTCGCGACTCGGCAACGGCCATTCATTGTACGAACAGATTGAGAAACACGGTGTTACCGCCGCAGCCCATTACCTTTTCGAGCGGGCGGAGCATACCTGCCACTTGAGTGAACGCAACAGTGAGCACTTTAACGTACCGACGGCTGAGATCTCCGTCGTGCGTCTGCCTCCACCCGTCGGTCCGCGGGACCGGCTGATACGAGAGGAACTTCGCAGCGTTTTCTGCCATCTCGGCCCGTGCATCTTCAGCGACGGCGCGCCCGAGGAGAACGCCGTAAGTGTGGTTCGTTTGGAGATCGGATGGCCCATCGGGATCGAGTATGCAAACCATGCCCTGCGCACCCGCTACCAAGAGAGTGCGGCGCAGGGTCACTTGCCCCACCTAATTGGCATTCTGCCCGACTCACCCCTTGGCGAGCCGTGCAGCGAATACCGTGCCGTGTTCGAGTAACGGTTTTGCCTTCTTCATAGGAGTTGACGATATGGTTGGTTCAAGTAGTCTTTCGGAACCGCATCCCGGCTTTCTGATCACTTGTATGGGCGGTACCGGACTTGCCGCGGCCGAGTACGTCCGCGCCCTCTATGAGGCAGACGGTCGGCCCTTCCCCATGTTCCTGCAGCAGATGGATACCGACCGTTTGACGTCGGACGCGTTTGACCAGTCCATTCTCATCGGACTCACGGACGCCAAAGTCAACGCGATTGTCAGCAATCCGGCCGTTTTCGGCCCGATTGTTGAGACGATCGTGAAGCACTATGCCCACCTGCTCAACCCAGAGGACGTTAAGGACGGCAGCCGGACCATCCGGCTCCTGACCCAACTCTCGTTCATCTACCACCGGACACAGATTCTCGAAAAGTTGCGACACGCGCTTATCGAACTGGTGCATCAGGGCTGGGTCGGATCGGTGATCCCGATCTTCATTAGCTCTTCCGGTGGCGGGGCCGGCAGTGCCTTGCAGATCCTCCTCGCTCAAGCACTTGCAGAACCGACGTTCAGGAATCGTCTGCTGGAAGGGCAGACACCTGGGTTATTGAGTACTCCCATTTCTTGCGTCGTCGAGCCTTTCGCATTGGCTATGCGAAATCGCAATTCGCAGGCAACCATGATCCTGGCCAACGCGATGGCGTTCCGCATGGAGAGTGCTGTATTGGAGAACTGCAACGCTTTCAAGTACGTGATCCATCTCGGACTTGCCAACCGCGCCGGGGTTGTCCTGGACTCGCCCGACGAGATCGCGAAAGTGCTTGGCACGAGCGTTTACCTGTTTCAACGGAACTGGCCACTGCTCAAGGGCCAAATCGTTAACGGGGTCGACACCAACCGGATGCTCCGGCACTACGCTGGCCATGACGTGCCGGAAATCGTCAAACGCGGAGTATCACCGATTGAGCTAAGCGCACGTGCGCGCGTGCGGAAACAGGGTCCGCACGGGAACGGCCGTTACACCGTGACAGTCGCCGCGAACAGTGCGGGAACGCCGTAAAGCAGGACAAGGAGAAAACACTATGTACCGGGTGCTCACCGTACTAATCATCCAGTGGGCTGCGACCGCGGTGGCGGCCGATGGATCCACGCCGCCCGCTCCCCGATTCCTCCGCGTCGTCGTGCTCGACGTGTCGGGTTCGATGCGGGGAGCGAACCTCCATACGGCCAAGGCGGAGCTTCGCGAACAGGCCGCCCAGCTGCCACCGTCTTCAGAGTTCCCGATCGTGCTGGTGCCGTTCGACGATGCGGTACGGTCCGTTCAGTGCTTCAACGACGCTGCAGGCTTTGAGGCTTTCCTAAGAGACCTGCCAGCGGGCGGCGGGACGCGCATCGCGGTGGGGCTCGGCACCGCCATCGATGAACTGGCGAAACTGAAAGACGTTCAGCACGTCTGCGTGTTGCTCTATACCGATGGCGAGGACGACGACAGGGCGGGCATCACTGCTCAGGAGGAGCGACTCAACGCCATGTTCGCCGACCGCCAACAACGCGGCCTGCGGCAGACCGTCGTCTTTTGCAAACGCTGGGCAGGTGCCTGCGCGGAACTCCAGGCGTCTATCGCCGCCCGCCACACGGCACGGGTGGTCGATGCCGGCGAACTAAAACTCGCCCAATTGACGCTGGTGCCGGAGTTCCGCATCACTGCCTCCGAGCCAGCCGCGGACGAGCCTGGAATGATCGACGTAACCGTTGAAGCCGGAATTGCTGTGCGGGGCGGCAGCGTCGATGCACGACTCAACGCGGTCCATGTTCACCGGACGACATTGGATGCGAAAGGCCCGCTGGATTTTGACATCGCGCCCGGAACGTCGCCAACCACGATCCAGTACCGTCTCCCCCATCCTCGGGACGGCCGAAAGACCATAGAATTGACGTTTCGGCTGGACGAGCCGCCAGAGGGGATCAACGACGGACAGCTTGTCCTGCCTCTACTTCCGATCGGTACCGTTTCGCTGCCCATCACAGTGCCGGAAACTCGCTACGTCAGCGTCATTCGCGTCGTGTTAGCCCCAGGTGGGCCAACGACATGGAGCGATCCCATTGAACGGCGTGCCGCTGTCCCGATACGGCTGACCGTCGATGTGAAATCACAGCCCGACAAGCCGTGGGACGTCCCTACCGACTTCCGGATCAGCACGGATGCTCCAGGACGTATCACGAGCGGCCAGAGCACCTTTACCCTCACCGGGCCGACAACATGCACAGTCGACCTTACCGTTGAGTCCATCCAAAGCTCACCTCACGGACACGGCGATGTCCCGAGCGCGATTCCGGTTCGCTTGTCGATTGCACCGGTCAGCCTGCCTTTCAATGTCTCGTTCACCCCCGAGACATTGCGGATCGAGCATGATGTTCCGCCGCCGACACCGGTGGAGACGACGATCCAAGCGCGCGCCGTGGGTCTCGCCGGCCCGGTGTGGCTCGACGCACGCGAAGGATTGGCCGTTTTCGATGTCTGCCTTGAGGTGACCGTCGACGGTCCCATTGCGCAGGTTGAAGATCTGGCGGTGCACTGCCCACCAGATATGCGCGTGCTCGCCGCGACCCCTCTCCGCCTGCGAAAGGGACGCCAGGCTTTGGCCATGCGCATGGTCGCGCCTCTGGCTGCAAGCCCCCGGAGTACGGCCATCCGGCTGCATGCTGACGCGCCCCGCTCGCAGGGTGCCGTGGTGGTCGTCCAACCTGAACCGTGGCTCTTCGACGTACCGGGCCCCGTGGCGCCCCGGATGGCACTCGCCTCAGGCAACGCGGTGCCGAACGCCTTCTCGCTCCGCGCCGCCGACAATGCCGTCCCCCCCTTTTGACGTCCGTCCGGTCGTTATCGGCGTGCATAACCACGCGACCCTGGGTGGCCTTAAGGCGGTCATCCGCGTCGATGGAGCCGTAACTCTGGCTGGATCAAGCGGGCCGCTGGATCTCTTCCGACCGACCAGGGTGGAACTCGCGAGGTCCGTCGGTGTGAAACCGGCCTTCTTCCGCGACACCCGCCTCGTCGGCACGATCACTGTCAGGCCGGACAGCGATCGCTCACCCGTCGTCGGTTCCGTGCAACGCGTAGAGTACATCCTGGTGGCTCCTTTCAAACGCCTCCTGTTCTATCTTTCGATAGCCGTCTGCTCCATCGCAGCCGTGTTCCTGCTGGTACGCGTCTGGAGGCGGCTGACGACCCTGGAGTACACCGAAATATCGAGCCCGCGTGTTTGTTGATCCGCCGTTGTTGCCCTCAGAGTTGGACAAAAAAGTGTGAGACTCCCTTACACAGAGGCGAAAGCCTCTTTTGGAGTTACTCGCAATGACCGAATTCACCAATCTTCTGCAATCTGACGACCTGTGTTCGCTCCTCTTTCTGGCGGCCATTCTCGGATCGGTCGGCGGCGTGATGGTCCAACGGCAGCCCTCACTCCACCAGCTCGGCCATCGCATCGGTGCCGCCGTTTTTGTCATCTCCCTCGGCAGCCGCATCGCGACGAGCCGGTATTTACTTGCTGAAGATTTGGTGTCTCACGTGCTGAGTTCCCTCGCTGCTGCGGCCCTGTCGGTCGGCGCAGCGTGGATTCTGCTCGCGATGTTGTACGCGATCGCCAGGGCTATTCGCTGGATTCTCTCCCTGGTTTTCTGGCCTTTCTTCAAGTGCCGCGACTCAATCGCGCACCACTACCGAAATGCCCGCGACCGCCACAGGCAGTACGCCATGCAGCGGGACCGTTGTGAGGAACAGTGGAAGAAGGACCTGCTCAATCAGCAATCTGCACGAGCCACGAGCTACGACCGGGAACGAAGAGCCGACGCACGGGCGTCAGTCTATCTGGCCTACGCAAAACACCGGCCTGCGATCGAAGCGAAGCTCCCCAAGGAAGCCCTGGAGCAGTACGTCCACGGTCACCTTGCCGAGGAGCACGCACCGGACAATGTGGAAGCTAGAGCCCGCAGCCTCGTCGAGACGATTGAGAACCTCGCTGCGGAAGGAGCCGCGAAAACGGTCAGACACTCGCCCGTCGAACTGGCGCAGTGGTACGAATCGCAACGGGCGCAGATCGAAGCCCTGCAGATCGCCGACCGCCCGAAGCGGACCCAACTTGCCGAACTCGCCGCCCGGTACGCGGAACTCACGCAACAGATGATGGAGGACCTTCGGCCATGAAGAGCATCCTGCTCGGTAACGACGTCGAAACTGGCAGCAGCGTGCGGCTGCCGTTATCCTCATTCACGACGCACTACCACCTCATCGGTGGAACGGGCAAGGGGAAAACGACCGCCCTCCACACGCTTTTGCACTCGCTCCTGCTCCACCAGCCCCATGCCGCTGTGTTCATCTTCGATCGCCTGGGTAACTTCTCCTTCGAGTTGCTCCAATGGATGGCCTCCGA
>JAAYEH010000571.1 GCA_012728855.1 Rhodopirellula sp.
CGGCGAGCGGGGCGTTCGAGGTGACGGTGGCCAACGTGGCGCCGACGCTGACGGTTGTCGGGAACCAGGCGACCAGCGAAGGTGCGGTGCTAAGCATCGCGAACGTGGGGACGTTTACGGACCCGGGCTTCGACCGCTCGCCCACGCGTGAGACGTTCAGCTACACGATCGACTGGGGCGACGGCACGACGGCCGACGCGGGCGCGGCGGCGATCGACACGGCGGGCTCGGTGGGAGTGCCGACGGCCGGTTCTTTTGACGGCTCGCACGTCTATGCCGACAACGGCGTCTATACGGTAACGGTGACGGTGACCGACGACGACGGGGGCACGGCGAGCGAGACGTTCGAGGTGACGGTGGCCAACGTGGCGCCGACGCTGACGTTGGACGATGTCGAAGTCAGCGAGACGGGAATCGTGACCGTACATGGAGACTTCTTCGATCCGGGCTTCGACAACCCTTCGAACACCCAGGAAGGCCTTGAGGGGAGCCGCGAGACATTCACGGTGGTGGTCGACTGGGGCGATGGTACGATGGACGCCATCCCGTTGAGCGGGCCGGGAACGGTCTCATTCTCGGCATCGCACCGATATCTCGCACGCCCGGCTTCGGCGAATGCCACTTCCGTTTTCGGCATCCTGGTGAGCGTCATCGACGACGACGGCGGCAGCCATTCAGCACTGACCTATGCCGAGATGCCCGAAGAGTTTGTGCAGATCGATACGACGCCCCAAGTGCCGATCAGTACGACGCCGCAGGTGCCGCCGCTCTACTTTCCCCGGCGGCCACGCTTCGATACCAGTGTGTTTGAAAGGCCGACCGCTGAATTGCTGCTGTCTTCGGCCGATCTGGAGACGGTTCGACCCGATTCGGTGGCAGCCTCTGACAACTACGTCGTACTGCGCGTGGTGCGGCCCGGCGGCGCGGAGGGTCCGGACTATCGCTTGCCCGACAATGCACTGGCCATCCTGCCAATCCTGCTGAGCCGGGTGCCCGACAATCACTATCGCATCTATGAGATCCATAGCGATGGGCTGGAACGCCTCGTCCGTGACGTCTTTGTTCGCCAAGGGCGTGTGGTCGACCACAGCGACGCTGCGGAAGGCATTGACGAACGTCCTCCGCAATCGCACACTACGGAACCGACCAGTACTGGTTTTGCCGACCCCGACCAGGTGCAAGTCGAGTCCCCACACCGAGCGTGGGAGGAGTGGGAACATGCCCAGTCGCAACCGGTCGGGGACGCGGAGGATTCCACAGTAGATTCGTCTTCCGGCGAACAATTGCCCGAGACGACCAGCGCGCCGATACCGGCGCCCGCCTCCGTCACAATCCCGGACGCCGCGACTCCGGACACCGGCTCCGCGTCTTATCTCAGCGCGCCTATTTCCGCTGCCGGCAGCGCTGTGTTGGCGTTCCGGCTACGTGCCGGCTGGAACCAGCAAATCGACCGCCTCCTCGAGCAATTCTCGAGACCCTGCAATCAACAGGCAAGACTCTTTGCACGACGTCCATTCAAGAAAGGTGGAAAGTCACACCAAAGCCACCGTTGACCGATCAAGATCACCCATCTCATGCGAACCTGTCTAGCGTGCCACGCCCAACTGAACAACACGGCAATCCGCGCCGGCATTTGCCCCTCGTGTGGTATGCCGATCGGCCAGAGCGCCAATACGTCGCCGTCGAACCTCTACTCGGGGACCGTCGATCTTGAAAGCCTGGACTTCGCAGACGATGTCGGCCTGAAGGACGCTACAAGTACCGTAGACTTATCTTCGCAGGGCGACGCAGCGGCGGGCGGCATCTCGGGCGATTTGAAAACCCACGGGACCATTGATCTGCCGCCGGAGGCTCCGGACGTCAAACATCCGGCGGCAGCCGGCGCGCCCGCCGGGGAGGGCCGGCGTGCAGAGGGCGGTGCCGCAGTCGGCGCAGACAGCGGCGGGACAGTGGAACTGTCGCCGGCGGATTCCGGCCGCCTTCTCAAGGGTGTAACCCCGACAGAGTCGCATCGCATCTGGGAGGTCTGGGGCAACAATCTTGCGGAAGGCAGCCGGCCCCAGGCCACCCTCAAGATCGACCCTACCACGACTCTCGGCGAGGGAACCGTGGTGATCAAATCGCGGAACGTGGCGGCCTCGCACGATGCTCCCTCCCTTGGAATGGCCGACTACGAATTACTCAATGAGATCGGGCAGGGAGGGATGGGCGTCGTCTATGCGGCTCGGCAGGCATCGTTCAATCGCCGGGTGGCCATCAAGATGCTGCGCCCCGGTGTCCAAGGCAAGAGCAAACAGCACGAGTTCGTCTCCGAGGCTGTCACCACCGGCGACCTGGACCATCCCAACATCGTGCCGGTGTACGATTTGGGAACCAACGCCGACGGCGCGTTGTTCTACGCGATGAAATGCGTCCAGGGAACGCCCTGGGACGACGCCCTGCCCACGAAGTCGCGGGCGGAGAACCTGGCGATCCTCATGAAAGTGGCGGACGCGATCGCCTTCGCCCATTCCAAAGGCATCGTTCATCGCGATCTGAAGCCGGAAAACATCATGCTCGGCAGTTTCGGCGAAGTTCTCGTGATGGATTGGGGACTTGCCGTGCGGTTCACCGTCGATCCGGATGGCGAAATCCGCTCGGCGAAAACCACTATGGGAGGCACACCGGCTTACATGGCGCCCGAACTGGTGCTCGGCCCGATGGAGAGGATCGGGCCCGCCGCCGACGTCTACCTCCTCGGCGCCATCCTCTTCGAAATCGTGACCGGCAAGACGCCCCATTCGGGCAAGTCGGCGATCGAGTGCCTTCACGCTGCGGCGAAGAATGTCATCGAACCGACCGATCGGGCGGACGAACTGCTGGACATCGCCCTGAAGGCGATGCAAACCGAGCCGAAAGACCGGTACGGTAGCGTTACCGCCTTTCAGAAGGCCGTCCAGGAGTATCAATCCCATTCCGAAAGTATCGCGCTGCTCGATCACGCCCGGCAGCAACTCGTCCTGGCCAACCAGACCAACGACTACCAGGACTACGCCCGCGCGCTGTTCGGATGCCAGGAAGCGTTGGCGCTCTGGGCCGGCAATCACTCAGCCCAAGAGGAGATTTCCAAGGCGAAGATCGCGTACGCCAACTGCGCCAAGGTCCGCGAGGATTACGATCTGGCGGCCTCCTTGCTAGATGCCGACGATCCGGCACATGGCGACCTGCTGCGGGACGTGCAGGAAGGCAAGCGCGAACGCGAGGCCCGGACCCGCCGGCTGAGAAATGCCAAGCGTATCGCCCTGGCCCTCATCGCGGTCGTTCTCACCGTGGTCACAACGGCCTATTTCGAAATTCGCAAGCAGCGCGACCGCGCGGAACAGTCGCGGCAACGAGCGGAGGTTGCGCGTGCCGATGAAGCGGTCGCCCGCCAGGCTGCCGAAGAGGCCGAAGCGGACGCCATCAAGTCGCGCGACATCGCCGAAGAGCGTCGAATCGCCGAACAGCAGGCGCGGCGCAACGAGGAGCAAGCCCGAAAGAAGGAAGAGCAAGCCCGAAAGGAGGAAGAAGAGGCCCGAAAAAGGGCGGAGGCGGCCCAGCGAGCGGAACAGTACGAGGCTTATATTGCCCGCATCGGACTGGCCGCCGCCAAGATCGAGGACAATGCCTTCTCCGACGCCGAGCGATTGCTGGCTGACTGCCGTGAGAGTGAGTTCCGCCATTGGGAATGGGGCCGACTCTGGTATCTCTGCCAACAGAGCGTCGAAACGATCAGGGCGGAGGGCCCGATCGAGTCGGTCGCCTACAGCCCCGACGGGCGCCGCGCCCTGTTGGGAAGCTGGGACGGACTGGTTCGCATTGCCACGCTCGCGGGCCAGTCGCCGCCGCTGGCAATCTCTCACGGCGGATTCGTCCACGCCGTGGCATTCTCCCATTCCGGGTTGGTCGTCGCCTCGGGCGGAAATGATTGCCGGGTCCGCGTCTGGAACGCCGCAACCGGAGACCCGATTGCCACCATGGAAGGCCACGGCGACGCGGTGGTCAGCTTGGCCTTCTCGCCCGACGATCGATGGATCCTCAGTGGTTCTTACGACGGCACGGCGAGGATCTGGGACGCCGCCACGGGAGACGAGTTCGCTGTGCTTGAAGGACACAGTTGGTGGGTCTGGCAGGCCGCCTTCTCGCCCGACGCGTCCCGCATCATCACCGCCAGCCAGGACGGCCGCGTAATGGTCTGGTCGGTGGCCGATCGGGCCGGAAAGCTGCAGTGCGAACCGCAGACCGAGTTCAGCGGCCATGGCGGCCCCGTTTGTTCGGCCGCTTTCTCGCCCGATGGGACGCAAGTTGTATCGGGGGGCTATGATGGACGCGTAATGACCTGGAACCCGGCCGATGTTAAGCCGGTCGACCTCGCTGCTCGGATCGCCGGCATGCCCGAGGCCGATCCGCCCCATCGGACGCTCTGGGGCCACGCCGCCTCCGCCAGTTGCGTCGCCTACTCACCCGACGGCAGTCTGATCGCCAGCGCCGGCCACGACAATGTCGTGAACATCTGGGACTCGCAGTCCGGGACGCTGATCAAGACCCTCCGCGGACACGGTGGGCGGGTTCGTTCCTGCACCTTCTCTCCCGACGGGCTCTTTGTGCTTTCCGGCAGCCACGACGGCCGTGCGATGGTCTGGTCGCTCGAGGGATATCGCGAGGTGCGGGTTCTTAAGGGGCGAGTGCTGGAGGGCCATACCGACACCGTTCTCTCCGCGCGGTTCTCCTCGTCCGGCGACCAGGTGGTCACCGCGAGCCGCGACCGTACGGCGAGAATCTGGGACGCCAGCCGCCCCGAGATGCTTCGCGAACTCAGCGAAGGCCACGAGTTTCTCGCGTCCTCCGCCGTCTTCTTTGCGGACGGCCGGCGAATGTTGACCGCGGCAGGCGACAATACCGTGCGTCTCTGGGATGTGGCCGCCGGTACTGAACTGCTCTGCCTGGAAGGCACGGGGCGGGATGGGGCCTTGGCCCTCTCGCACAACGAACAGTGGATTCTGGCCGGTTCCACCGACGGCTCGGCCACGTTGTTCGATCTCGGCGGACAGTTGCTCCAGCGGCTGTCGCCCGGCGAGGCCGTGTCGGGGGCCGTCACGGCCGTCGGCTTCGGCCCCGATGACAACCTTCTCCTGATCGGCGATTCCCACGGCCGCTGCCAGTTCTGGGCGAGAACAAGTGAGAACGGTCCTTGGACAAAGCGTTTCCAGCGGCACAATCACAGCCGGCGGATCGTGGCAACGGCATTCCTGCCCGACGGCCGGAAAGCCCTCACGGCCAGCCTCGACAACACGGTCGCCCAATGGGATCTGGAGACGGGCGAGGAGTTGACGAAAGAGGTTCTCAAGCATCCGGGCGGGGTTACCTCCCTGGCGCTGATGCCGGACGGGAAGCAGGCGCTGACAACCTGTGATGACGGGCGACTCCGGCTTTGGGATCTCGGCAACGCCGCCGTGGTGAGCGAGATGACTGCCGGAGACAACGCCCTGCAACACGTCGCCGTCTCGCGCGACGGCGGCCGGGCGCTGACGACCAATGCGGTCGACCGGCTCGTGCGGCTCTGGGATCTCGGCCGAGGGCGGGAGATCCCTCACCCCAAGCGGCCGGGCACGGCGATGCTCGATTTCTCGATCCTCGGCGGCCTGGTTTGGACGGCCGTTTTCACGCCCGACGGCACGCGAATTCTTTCCGTAGGCGGCAACGACGCCCGTATCTGGGAAATCGGCTCGGATCGAGAGCTGATGAGTTTCAGCCCGCACGGCGCCGTCGCCTGGGCCGAATTCTCGCCCGACGGACAGCTCGTCGTCACGGCCAGTTGGGATAACTCGGCCAAGATCTGGGATGCCAATACCGGCCGGCCCTTGCGCAAGCTGTCGGGCGGACATGCACGCTACGTGAACAGCGCCGTCTTCTCGCCCGACGGCAATACGGTGCTGACCGCCGGCGATGACCGCACCGCCCGATTCTGGGACGCCCAGTCAGGGCAGCTTATGTCCCAATCGCTGGTCGGGCATACCGACCGGATTCGCCGGGCAGTCTTTTCCCACACGGGGCGGAGGGTGCTTACGGTTTCCGACGACAAGACGGCCCGCATCTGGGATGCCGATTCGAGCCGGATCGTTCATGTCCTCTCGGGCCACGAGTGGGCCGTGCTCGACGGCGCCTTCTCGCACGACGGCCGGTTCGTCGTGACCGGCAGCGAGGACAACCGCGCACGCCTCTGGGATGCCGAGACCGGCGAGCCGATACGTACATTCGAAGGCCACGCCGCCGCGGTCACCTCGGTCGCCCTTTCGCCGGACGGCCGGCGGCTCCTTACCGGCAGCCGCGACCACACCGCGAAACTCTGGGACTCCCAGACCGGCAAGGAAATCCTTAGCCTCCGCGGGCACGACCAGGAGGTCACCAGCGTGAGCTTCTCCCCGTCGGGCCGCCAGGCCCTCACTTCGAGCCGTGATGGAACCGCGATCATCTACCTGACGGCCGATTGGTAAACAAGCCGCCGGGCGGCGGGCAAAAGCCGACGGGATTCAAAACACGCCCTTTGCCCCGGCGGCTCTGCCCTGCTCGCGAGACGCCGGGATCGATGAGAATTCTACGCAACGGGAGGATTGCGACCGAAGCTCATGATGGTAATGTCGTCGCTCTGTGGGTAACCTCGGGCGTGCCGGCGAACATCTTCGAGCAGGAGCTTGCCGAGTTTCTCCGCCTCGGCCGGCCCGTTCTTCACGAGTTGCAGCACGCGCTCCGTCCCGTAGAGATCACCTTCCGCATTCATGGCCTCTTCCACGCCGTCGGTGGTGATCACGACCATGTCGCCGGGATCCAGCTTGCGAGTCTCGGCCTCGAACGGATAGTCCTCCATCATCCCGATGGGCAGTCCCGCAAGCTCCTGGTCGAAACGCTCCATCGATCCGTTCGCCCGCCGAATGATCGGCGACGCGTGACCCGCGTTCGACAGAACGACCTCGTGATTCCGGGTGTCCACGACGCAAAGGACGTATGTGACGAAGCGGCCCGCGAGTTTGCCATCGCACATGTGATCGTTGATAGCCCTCATGGCTTCGACGACGTCGTGGACATGGCGGACCGTGCTCTGCACGCAACTGGCCATGCGAGCCATGATCAGCGCGCCGGGCACACCTTTTCCGGAAACGTCGCCGAAGGACAAACCGATCTTGCCGTCCGGCAACTCGAAGCAATCGTACATGTCTCCCCCCACGGCCCGCGCCGCGTCGTAAGAGGCGTAGAACTGATAGCCTTCGACCTTGGGGAACTCCGTGGGCAGAAGCTCGCGCTGCACGTCTCTGGCGATTTCCAATTCGGCGTCCTGCTTCTGCTTGTCGGCGTAGGCTTGAACCAGCCGAGCATTCTCGTAGGACAGAGCCGCCTGGCCGGCAACCGTCATGAGGATATCCAGATCATTGCGGGTAAACTGCCCCCGCGGATCCTGGGAGTCGATGCTGAGGATCCCGAGAACCTCCCCGTCCAGGCCCAGCAGCGGCACGCACATCATCGAGCGGATTTTGAGATCGGCAATCGACTGGGTTCCGCTGAAGGCATCATCCATGCTGGCATCCGCCGAGAGGATGCCGGCTTTTTCCGACAACACCTTGCCGACGATGGTGCGGCTCAATCGCACGGTAGAATCGTCATCCTCGCGGCGATGCCGCATGGCGCGGGGCAACATCTTGCCTGTTTGCGAGTCCTTCAGCAGGATACAGCCGCGATCGGCATACCTGAAGATGCTGAACAGGCTGTCGAGAATCTTGGGCAACAAAGCCGCCAGATCAAGCGTGCCGGCCAGGGTGTTGCTGATCTCGAGAACCGCCTTGAGTTTGGCTTCGGGATTGACATCCAGGACACCGAACCGCCCCGCCCCGGCCATCTCGCCGGTGATGGTCGCCGTGCTTTCCTCATGGATGTCCACTTGCCCGGCATCCGGGCCCTCGTTGGCCTGGAGATCGACGCCCGTTGCCGGCGCCGATCCACCGGTCGCCGCCGGCGCATCGGCTGGATTGAGAAAGCGGGCATCGGCGCCGCCAAATCGTATCTCGTCGTTATGGTTCAGCTTGACGCGACCATCGATTCGTTGCTGGTTCACGAAGGTTCCGTTGCGGCTGCCGAGATCCTCCAGGACAAACTCGCCGCCCTCCGAGTGAATGACGGCGTGTCGTCCGGACGCGGCGGGGTGGCTGACCGGGATGGAACAATCCGCATGCCGACCGATTAGGTTATCTCCCTCCTTTAACTCGTAGTCTGTTTTCGTTTCTCCGCTCAAGACTACTAACGTCGCCATACCTGTCTCCTTGCCATTGCCTTCGCCGTGGGTATCGAAAACGACGCGATGCCTGCCAAGTGAATTTGATTCTCCGTATGTTTTTTCGGGCCGTCAAGTACCGAAACCAGATCGCGAACACATCGGCGCCTTCCGCGGCTGCACCGAAGACGGCGATGTCGTTGCTCACTGCTGCCTGGAACCGCGTTGACAGAGGCAACTCGGCAAGAGCGAGATGACGGCTTACCAGGCTTCGGCGAAGAGAACTCTTCCGAAATCGGGATCGGGTTGCGATTCTTGCCCGAGTACTGGGGGCAGGGGCTCGCGACCGAAGCGGCGGCGGCCTTTTCCACAAATCGTGAAACGTGATTTAGAACTCGCGGACGATCGTCACCTCGCGGGCCGCGTTCAATGCATCGACGTGGAGGCTAAGATCGTTCCACGATTGGAGCACGGCCTCCTGATAGCCGCCGGTGGCTGCGACATACGCCGATTCGCAGTCCGTGCCGTAGGCCATGCGGAGCACGGACACTGCCGGCGAGGTCAGCTCGATCGTGTCGGTCACTCGGAGAGAGGGAGCGTCCGGGGTTTTTGCAGGGTGAATCAATTCCACCCGTCTGGTCAGTCGGATCGGCGCCGGCGATCGTCCTGTGATCAGACGCCGCTGCAATGCCTTGCGGGCAAGCGTGCGGCACCATCGTCCGATGGTGACCATGCCCAGGTGCAAGATGGACTGCTTGAGCGGAGTTGCCGTTTCACAACGATTCCAGCAGAGATCCGTCCGAACCACTAGTCCATTGGGATCGCCCGACTCTTCGCGCAGAAGTTCAACAGGACGATTCGTGTTATGCCATTGAGAAACGGCAAGGCGGTGATCGGTCATCTCGACGAGCAGGCCCGCGTCGGTCGTCATGCCGCCGGCTGGGTTGAAATGCTTGAACACCCCCGCTCTTGCCGCCGAAATCACCGTGTGGTGCTTGGGTTCGCTGCGGACCAGCAGTTGCGCGTGCGGCAGATAGTGGATCGGCGATGGACGTTCATCGGGCGCGGGTCGCTCGGGCGACCAATCCTGCCAGGCTTCGATCAGGTTGCCCAAGCGGTGGATAAAGAGCCGATCGTCATCGAAACGGGCAAACGTTCCGGCGGCCAGACTCCGCAGGAACGCGTCGGCAAGGTCGGCGGCGGCCGAGTGCCGTCTGGCGAGCAGTTCCATGCCGTGCGGATAGAAATGGGACGTCCCGCGACTGCCGTAGGGGCCGCCATACGAATCGTCCGGGTGCAGAAAGATGCGGGAGAAGGCGACGGCGCGAGCCAACGGCTCGTCCAAGCGGGTGTCGCCGGTGGCTTGGCGATACTTGGCCAGGCAATCGATGGTCACCGATTGGTATCCCGGGTCCGCGCCGCCGTATTCCTCGAACCACCCTTCCTCGTCTTGCCATCGGAGCACCCGCTCGACGCGTGCGTCGGCGGCCGCGCGATAGCGCGAATCGGCGGTGATTTCGGCCACGCACAACAACCCCAAGGCCGCCAGAGCGTGGTGGTTTGCCAGCCGCCCGGACTCGTCGTTGGCCAGAATCCACTCGGCTCGGCGGCGAAACCATCCGATCAGCTCCGGCTCGTCGAGTCCGAGCAACTGATAAGCGCAGGCCGCGGCCCGGAGGGAAAAGACGGCGGCTCCCAGCGCCCGCTCAAAGGGGTAGTAGTCGTCGCAGGATCCATCGCGATGGCTTGACCTCAGGTTGAACCGTAGTGCGGCGATGGCCAGTTCGCGTATACGCTCGCAGCCATACCAGCGGTTGCCCGGCAACTTCGTCGTCGACACCAGGGCAAGCGGCAGCACGCCTTCCTGATACATCTCCGAGGGGAAGCTGCTGGTGCGGTAGTGCCAGTACTGCCGGTCCAAACAGCCGTAGGTCGGCCGATACGGATTGCGGTCGATGGCGCCCAGCAGACGTGGAATGTCGGCCAACGCCGCCTCCAGATAACCGTCCCGCAGGCGAGGATCGCGGGCCAACGGCGCAACGGAAGCGGCTGCCAGTTCGGGCTGGCGATGGTGGGTGGAGAAGCAGGTTCCCGGGACGAAAAAATCGTCCGCGGGAACATACGCCGGACCGGCCCGATGCATGCCAATAGCCATGCGAACCTCCAGGTTGTTGCCGATGCTTAGGATCGGCGAAAAAACAACTGTCGGAAAATCCCCGCGGGGAAGGGGTCGGGAGTCTCTTTTCCATGTCGGCCGGAAAAAGCTCTATCCCGGCAAAACGTTGCCCGGCCGACATGGAAAAAAGACTCCCGACCCCCTTGCGCTCCAGATCCCGGATGAATGTGACATCTATTCATTCGCCGAACCTTAGCGGCGGTGATGCGCCACGATGACCTCAGCCAGCAGACCGAGCATACAGGTCATGAATCCGGCCGTCATCACCACGATGTCCGATTCCTGCATGCTGCCGGTTGTCCAGAAGCTCGCCACGCTCTTGAGCACGCCGGCGGCAATCATCAGGCCCGATAGCGGCAGGAAGACTTTTAGCGGCCGGAAGTACAACACCATGCGGAGCACGGTGGCCAGATAGGACATCGTGTCCTTCACCGGGTGAAACTTGCTTCGGCCGATGCGGGGCCGGTAATCCACCGGCACGTATTTGACCGCGTAACCGTTGGTGAGAAAGGCGAGGGTCATGGTGGTGACGCAACTGAACCCGTCGGGCACGACCCACAGCCACGGCAGCATGGCCTCGCGCTTGAATGCCTTCAGCCCCGTGTTCAAATCCGGAATTTTGTGGCCCGTCAAATAGCAGGCCAGTTTTCGGATTAGCCACTTGGCAGGCTTGCGAAGCCACGGCAGGGTACCCTGTTCGCTGGTCCGGGCTCCGTTTACCTGATCGTAGGCGGGAAAGTAGCGGAACAAGTCGGGAATCGACCGAGCCGGGTAGGTTCCGTCGGCATCGAGCATCACCACCACGTCGCCACGGGCGTGTCGCACGCCGACCTTGCGGGCGGCGCCCGCGCCGCGGCGCTGCGGGCAGCGTATCACTCGTACCGGGCATTGCCAGCAGGTATGGGCGTACTGCTCGGCCAATTCGGCCGTGCGGTCCGTGGAAGCGTCGTCGACGACGAGGATCTCATACTGGATCGCCCCATCGGACAGGCTCTCGACGATTTCGTCGAGAACGCGGATGATGGCCTTTTGCTCGTTATATGCCGGCAAGAGAACGGTGAGTTGCCACTGCGTGGCCGCTTCGCTGGCCGACGCCGTGATCACCTGCGTCTGCCAACCTTCCATGGTACGGCTCCCAACGCGGTTTGCTGCGGCGGCGACCGTGGGACCGTGCCCGCCGACTCGTCGCCGCCGTTGCTTGCCGATTCTTATACCACGACAGCAGGAAGTCCGCCAACGGCAACTGCTCGCAACGCATCTCAATAGCCGTGAGGCTGGGAAGAGCAGCTAATTTAGGCAGGATCGTTTCCGCCGCCAGCGGCTGTCAACTCCAGATCAAACAGATCTGCTTGAGGAACGGCCAGACATCGGCGAAGAAATGCCGGCCGTTTACCGTGGCTCCCAGAAGAGAAGGGAAAAGGAAAAGAAGGTAAAGCAAGAAAGCGACGACAAGTCGTGCGCACTCCAAGGTGGTGTTCGATCCGGAAAAGGACTTTCGGCTCTCTCTTGGTTTTTGACTTCCCTGGAAGGCGGCGATAAGCTGGCTGTCTGCGGCGACTTGAACTCACCGAACTGATCGTCCCAGAAAGGGCTGCGGCCATGACCATCCGATCCACTGCTCCCGCGAACAGGACTCCGAATCGTCGTCAGTTCCTACGTGCCGCCGGCACGGCGGCCGGCCTGGCCGCAACCTATGCGGCGCCGCGCGTGACGGTCTTGGGCGAGGAGGTCAAGGGCGCCAACGAGCGGATCGGAGTGGGGTTCATCGGCGTGGGTGGGCGGTGCCAGGCGCATATCGACATCGTCAAGAAGCTCCAGGAAGAAGGCAAGGCGGAACCGGTGGCGGTATGCGACGTCTACGCGCCCCGCCTGGAGGCTGCTCGGCAGAAGTGCGGCGGCGTGAAGGCCTATCGAGCGCACGAAGAACTGCTGCAAGATCCCAACGTCGACGTGGTCTGCATCGCCTCGCCGGACCGCCACCACGCGCCGCAGGCCATCGATGCCGTCGAGGCGGGCAAGGATGTTTACTGCGAGAAGCCGCTGACTCACTGGTCCCAATTCGAACTGGCCAAGAAGCTGGAGGAGGCCGCCGCCGGGAAGCGTCGCATCGTTCAGGTCGGCACGCAGTACATGGCCGACGAAAACTACGCCAAGGTCTCGCAAATGATCAAGGACGGGGTGATCGGCAAGGTCATCCATGCCCAGTTGGGCTATTTCCGCCGCGGCGACTGGGGAGAGCGAATGGTGATCCCGGACGCCGGCGCCAAGCCGGGACCGGATCTCGACTGGGAGCGCTTCCTCGGCGACGCCCCCCAAGTCCCGTTTTCCGTATCGAGGTTTTTCCAATGGCGGCTGTACTGGGACTACGCCGGCGGGCCCGCCACCGACTTGTTGGTCCACACCTTCACGCCCGTCTTCTGCCTGCTGGGTCTCGATTACCCGCAGCGAGTCTTCGGCGGCGGCGGATGTTTCCAGTACGACCGCGAAGTTCCCGACCAGTGCAACATCATCGCCGACTACAAGAACGGCCCCAGCATCGTGATGATGAACTCGCTGTCGAACTACACGGGCATCGACACGAAAATTCGCGGGACCGACGGGATCATTCTACTCACCAACGCCGGGATTCGCATCGTGCCGATCGACCCGAAGACCGGCAAGGAGACGGATGAGATCGTGCTGGCGTGGAACGGCATGGGCGACACGGCCAAGCTGTGGCGCAACTTCATCGAGTGCGTTGGCTCCCGGCAGCAGCCTTTCAGTCCCATCTCGGCAGCGGTTCGCGTGCAGGCGCCGTTGAGCGCGGGCATTATCGGCCATCGCGAGAACAAGGTCGTTCTGTTCGACGCGGAGAAGCAGAAATTGACTCTCTCGTAGAGCCGACCCCCTCGGCCCCGCCACCACCGTTAAGTGCGACAGTTGTTCATTCGCCGATCCAAAGGAGATTTGACCAATGCCATTCAGCCCTCTTCACGGCTTGGTGTTCATTTGCCTCACGGCCATTTCAAGTCTCGTGGCGGCGGCCGAGTCCGACCCGCCTTCCTGGCGCGAACTCGGCTATCGCCTCAGCCCGCGATGTGGATTCGTCATGCAGGGACGAGCGGCCGGATCGTTCATCGCCTTAAACGACGGCCGACTGATGAGCCTTTCCAGCGACGACGGCGGCACGGTCGAGGTCAGCGCCGACGACGGAAAGACATGGGAGCGGATCGCCACCATGTACGAAGGAGAGGGGCCGGGCCGGCTGACCAAGGATTTCGAGTGCCAGATCGCGTTGAAGACCGGCAGCGGAGCGATCCTCTGGATCTATCGCGACTTCGAAAACATCCATTGGGGCTGGGATGACACAACCGGGGAGGCGATCGATCCGAAGCTCACCGTCTGGTCGATCCGCAGCCTCGACGGCGGTAAAACCTGGGTCGATCGCCAGATGATCGCCGACGGATACTGCGGGTCGCTCAACGACATCATCCAGACGAGCCGGGGCGAGATCGTCGTGCCGATCCAGCAATATGTTCCTCACCCGGGACGCCATTGCCAGTACACCTGGATGTCGGCCGACGACGGCAAGACCTGGCAGCGAAGCAACCTGATCGACATCGGCGGACACGGCCATCACGACGGTGTTTTCGAGGGCACTCTCGCCGAACTCAAAGATGGCCGACTCATGATGCTGATGCGAACGCCGCGCGACCGCTTCTGGCGGGCCTTATCTTCGGACGGCGGACGAAGCTGGCGCGAGATCGAGCCGACCGATATCGCCGCTTCCACCGCCCCCGGTTTTTTGCTGCGGCTGGCCGGCGGGCGGCTGGCGCTGGTTTGGAATCCATTGCCGCCGGGCGGCCGGATGCGACCGCACGCCGAACTGGTGCCCGGCGAAAAGCCGCACAGCCAGGGCTCGCAACTGCCCGCGCAGAACTGGCGGAATTCGCTCCAGATCGCGATGTCGGAAGACGAAGGGCGAACGTGGTCGGAGCCGGTGACGGTGGCGCGCGGCTCGCGACTCTGTTATCCGCAGATGTACGAGCGACGACCGGGCGAAATCTGGGTTAGCTTCGTGGCGGGAAGCCGGTGGGTGAAGAACGTGATCCGGGTCAGCGAGGAAGATCTGCTGAAGCGGCCGGAGGCGTCGACCGGCAAGCCGTTGAAGATTGTCGCCTTCGGATCGTCCACCACGGCGCCGCGCGGGTCGTTGATCATTTACCCGATGCTGTTGGAGTGGGATCTGACCGACATGGGCCGAAATGTCCAAGTGATCAATGCGGGCGTGGGAGGCGATAGCACACGTCTGGCCGCCGACCGCTTCGAGAACGACGTGTTGGCGCACCGGCCTGACCTGGTGATTATCCAGTTGGGAATCAACGACTCGGCAATCGACGTCTGGAAAGGGGCCACGTCGCCGCGGATACCGATCGACGAATACGAGCGGCGTCTGGAGGAATTCGTCAAGCGGATCCGGGCCGAGGGGAGCAAAGTGATTCTGATGACCCCCAACCCGCTCCGCTGGACGGATAAGCTCAAAGACATGTATGGAAAGCCGCCCTACGATCCCAACGATCCCGACGGCTTCAGCTTCCTGCTGAAGGACTACGCCGAGCGGATGCGACAGGTCGCGGCCCGCAATGAGGTTCCCCTGGTCGACAGCTTCCGCATGTTCATGGACTTCGGAAAGGGCGAGGGCAAGTCGGTCGACGATCTTCTCTTGGACGGCATGCATCCGAACGACACGGGCCATGCGATCGAGGCCGACGCCCTGCTGGACGAGATTGGTAGAATGTTCCCCGCGACAGAATAGTGGAGTTCCCCGATGTCTGAAGTTGCGATGATCCCCGCACGTGCGCCCTTTTCGATTGCACTGTTCACAGGCGTTGTCCTGGCGCTGCCGGTCTGCCCGACCGCCGCTACGGGGCAAAGCGGTCCTTCCGAGAAGCCGGCGAGTGATGCCTGGGAGCGGATTGCCCCGTTCTTCTCGCCTCCCGAACCGTGGGCCGGACAGACCGGCGACTACCGCTCGCCGCTGGTGTTTTCCGACGGCAGCCCCGTGAAAACGGCCGCCGATTGGCAGCGACGGCGCGAGGAGATCCGCAACCAATGGCATGATCTCATGGGCCACTGGCCGCGGCTGATCACCGAGCCGGAAGTGGAAATCCTCCAGAGCGAGCATCGGGAGAATTTCGACCAGCTTCGCATCCGTTTCCGTTGGACACCCCAGGAACTGACGACCGGCTACCTGCTGATCCCCGAGGGCGATGCGCCTCGCCCGGCGGTTGTCACGGTCTACTATGAGCCGGAGACCGCCATCGGCCTGGGCAGTCCGAACCGCGATTTTGCTTATCAGCTCGCCCGGCGGGGCTTCGTCGCCCTTTCGATCGGGACGACCGAAGCGACGGCGGCCAAGACCTATGCGCTTTACTATCCGGGGTTGGACAACGCCGAGGTTCAGCCGCTCTCGATGCTTGCTTACGCGGCCGCCAACGCCTGGTACGTGCTGGCCGCACGTAGCGAAGTCGATGCCCGGCGGATTGGAATCGTCGGGCACTCTTTCGGCGGCAAATGGGCGATGTTCGCGTCGTGCCTTTTCGACAAGTTCGCCTGCGCGGTCTGGTCGGATCCCGGCATCGTCTTCGACGAAGAGCGAGGAAGCGTCAACTACTGGGAACCGTGGTATCTGGGCTACCATCCGCGCCCTTGGCGGACGCGAGGTCTGATCACCTCGGACAATCCCGCCCGCGGCCTTTATCCGCGACTGGTGGCCGACGGTCGCGACTTGCACGAGCTGCACGCCCTGATGGCGCCGCGGCCCTTTCTCGTTTCCGGCGGGTCGGAAGACGCGCCGAAGCGATGGGTTCCACTGAACCACACGACCGCCGTGAATCGGCTGCTGGGGTATTCGGATCGAGTCGCGATGACCAACCGCCCGGAGCATTCGCCGGACGAAGCGTCGAACGCGCAGATTTACGCGTTTTTTGAGCACTTCCTGCAGGCGTCTCCCGGCGGCGGCAGCGGCGAATAGACGTCAACCACCCGCCAGAATATCAGAAAATGTGAGGCAGGTTTGCAACCTGCCCGAATCTGCGTGTATAAGACGGCAGGTTACAAACCTGCCCCACGACGCGTTTCTGCCATTGTGGCGGGCAAGGGGGTCGGGAGTCTTTTTTCCGTGTCGGCCGGAATGAGATCTATCCATACAGGAAGGATCTTCCGCAGAATTCGTGGGTGGTCTGTGATCGAAAGCTAACGGGCCAATGCCAAAAACTGCCCCAGAATCCAAAAAAACGGTTGAACAGAGAAGAGGAACCCGTATTTCCGTGGAGGTATGAGTACGGGTTCCTCTTCCCTGTTCGCCCTCTTTCTGGGTATCTTGAGCGGTTTTGCCTACAGGGCCGTTGGGCACCTGCCACCAAGCACCCACGAATTCTGCCGAGGAGCCTACAGGAAAGCGTTGCCCGGCCGACACGGAAAAAAGACTCCCGACCCCTTCTTGGTTGCGACGCTCACTCGTCCGACGGCTTCACCGCCATGATCTGCACTTGCCAGTCCGGGTCGCGTTCGCGTTGGAAGGTGATCTCGCCGCTGCAACCGGTCCGGCCCGGCTGTTGATCCTGCGGGCGCGTGCCGCGGATTCGGACCACCAGTTGATAACGCAGCGAGGGATCATAGGCGCCCAGTCGCAGCGAGTAGACGTTGTTCTCGCTGCGGTTGCCCGTGTTCCCCTGGTGCTCGTCGACACACACTTCCACCGGTTTGCCGCTCCCGTCGCGCGGTTGAACCACCAGGGCGGCGCGGAGCGTGGCGGCCCCGTTCCATCCGCTGGTGTACTGGAAGGTAACGCGATAGGTGCCTGAAGCGGCCAATTGCTCCGTCACGTCGATCGCTTTTTCGATCGCCGCCTTTTCCTGAAAATCCTCCAGACTCCACTCGCCCACCTTGCAGCTCATCAAGAGGGTCGCCGGGTTGCGGATCCCCAGCGGCGCCAGCGCTCGGGCGACGGCGTTGGCGGTGTCCTGGGTAGCTTGCACTCCTTCGCGGAACCGCGACGATCCGGCGCCGACGGCGACCGCCCGCTCCCAATCGCCTAGCGCCTCGGTGTTGAGCGCCGAGGCCAGTGCGAAGGCGTTCATATGCGTCTGCAGCGTTTGTCGCCCGGCGGCATCGAGATCTTTCTCCTTATTCTGGGCGAGGAAGCCGCCGATGCGGCAGAGTTGATCGAGCATCTCGTAGTACGTCGACACCGCCTGAGTCTCGGCCTTCGCGGCAGACGATCCGCTCCGCTGGGCGAGGTTCATCGCCCGCCGGCAAATGTCCAGGTTCTTGGCGAGGTGCTCCGCATCGGGAATGTAGCGAAACATCCCCTCGCCGAATCGCGGTACGGCGCGGGCTTTCACCATCCGCTCGATGGTGACCGGACGGAAGAAATACCGCTCCACCAGCCGCGCCCCGTAGATGTCCCAGGAAACCGGACCGAGCAGAACGGCCCAGTCGGCCACGGCCTCCGCCTGCAAAAACCCGTTGCGAGTGGCCCAAGCCAGCGCGAATTGGCGCTCGTCGCGGCCGTGAGCATTCCAACTCCACTCCGCCGCCGCGGTGACGTTGAAGTCGAAGAGCCGGTTGTCGGGCACCACGTAGCCGCCCAGGCTTTCGACTCCCTTGTCGACGAATTCCACCATGCGGGCCTTGACGAACTGCGGGCAGCTCCAGGGACTGACGATCCGCCACGAGGGAGTGAGCTGCGGGTAGCAGCCGAGCCAGCGCCCGTCGGCAGCGTATTGCTCCAAGAGCGGATAGATCATTGGGTCGCGCGAGGAGTCGTAGGTGCGTCCGCCGTCGTAGTAGGTCACTCCGACTTCGGGCGGAACCTCAGCCAGTACGCGATCGTTCGTCGTGTAGCTGCCCTGGGTTGTCAGGATGCGGATCCGCAGATTCGGATAGTCCTTGCGGGCGATTTGCCACGCCTTGACGAAAGCGCGAGTTTCCAGCGCGAACTGACCGGTCTTTGAGCATTCTTCACAGTCGCAATGCTGGGTCAGTTCGCCCAGCCAGCAGGAGATATCGCCGACGCCGTAGGCGGCATAGCCCCGCATCCAGCCGGCCATAATTTCGTGCAGTTTCGGATTCGACGCACAGGGCGCCCACAGTTCGGTGGAGTCGCTCTTGTAGAGCGCTTTCTCACCCTTGCCTTTGAGTTCGGGGTAGGCTCGATAGACGCCGCGACTGCCCATGCTGTTCAAGTGGGAAATGATCGGGACCATTCTAACGCCGTGCAACTGGCCGCGCCGCAGCAGCGACCGGCTGATGGCGGTGACCGAATTTCCCTTCTCGTCGACCTCGTGCGTCGAATGGAATTCGACGAGGTTCATCTTCCGTTCGGCCATCCATTCGACATCGCGGACGGAGGAACCGCCCCACTCGCCTCGCTCGCTCATGTCCGGCCAGTCGGTGATCACGGCCAGCGGCAGCGTGACGTCGTCGCCGTGGAACTTCGATTCGAGGAGTTGGCGAAGGGTCAGTGCGGCGTAGAACAGTCCTTGCGGATCGAGTGCGGCCAGCAGGAGGCGACCGGCGCCGTCCGGCCGGATCAGGTATGCCTGCTGGGGATTGGGCAGATCGCCCAGTCGCGCGGCGTCGGCCACCGGCGTCTGCCCGATGCGTCCCTGGGCATCGCAGATACCCAGCAGGATTTCGAATCCGTCGCCGGACTCCGCCGCGCAGCCGGCCTTTTCGACGAAAAGTCCGCGGAGCTTTCGTTCGGCGTTTTGCGCCAATGGACCGCCTCCGGCGGCTAGCGTGATTTTCACATCGGCCGCCGGCAGAGTGACCTGTTGGGGAATGGCCACCTCTTTGGGGAGCGGAATGAGCCAGTTCAGCCATCCGGCTGCATTCTGCGCCGGCTCGATCACCGGGGCCGCCGGGCACGATGCCCAAGGACCGGCGGCGACCATCAAGGCAAGCGACACGAAGGAACTCAATCGAAGCGATGTCATCTCCGCACCTCGAACATGTGGCAAAAGAGAGTACGTCAGGCTGGAAAGCCTGACGTACGGCGATGGCGGCCTACGCAGGGATCTCGGGAACAACGAACGGCTCGCGGTAGAAGCCGCGAACGATCTCGTTGGCCTGGGGATTATCCTTGACGCACTCGTTCTCGCTGTCGACATCCAGCCAGGGGCCGAGGATCGACGTGTCGGGATCGACGCCGATGTCGCCCAGGTAACTCACGTAACGCTCGAACATCTCGCGCCAGTAAGGCGTGTCGCCGACCTGGGTTCGCTGATCCGCAAGCGGAGCGGCCGCGCCCAACCGGTAGGAGATGTTGCCGACGTGGCAGATGGAGGTCGAGATATGCCCTTCGAGGATCTCGGCGTTGAGATCCTCGCGCTTGCCGCTCCGCATCGCGTCGATGAAATCGGCGAAATGGTCTTCGACGGGGCCGAACGATTGGAGCTTCTTGCCGTCGTTGTCGTAGGCAACGGGACCGAGGGTGTAGCCCCCTTCGCACTGCACGCAGACTCCGGTCCGTATTCCCTTGAAATCGGGCTGCGTGCTCCATTTCTCGGGCGTCATGCACTCCTTGTTCTTCGGCAGATTGTGGACCTCGTAGAGGATCGGCGCCTCGGGATAGTCGTAGAAAAGGATCTGCGTGTTGGGAACGTCGCCCGCGTCGTCGAAGACGAAGCGGCCGCCGATGCTCATCGTCCGCCGCGGCAGGCCGTTGTAGCCGAGAATCCAGCGGGCGATGTCGATCTCGTGAACGCCTTGATTGCACGACTCGCCGTCGCCCATGTTCCAGGTGAAGCTGCAGTCGTACTGGATGCGGTCGCGGTAGATCGGCTCCTTACGGGCCGAACCACACCACAGTTCGTAGTCGAGCGTCTCGGGGATCGGCAACGGCTCGCTCCGTTTGCCGATCGATCGTCGCGGCTTGTTGGCAAAGCAGGTGGCATAGCGCATCTTGCCGAGGTGCCCCTCCTTGAGCCAGGCGGCCAGGGCGACGTAGCCCTTGTTGGAGCGGTTCTGCGTGCCGACCTGCACGAGGCGATCGTACTTGCGGGCGGCGTTGACCATCTGCCGTCCCTCCCAGATGAAATGGGCCAGCGGCTTTTCGCAGTAGACGTCGCGACCGGTTTGGCAGGCCCAGATCGTCGGCAGCGCGTGCCAGTACTGCATGGTGGCGACGGAGACGGCGTCGAAGCACTTCATGTCCATGAGTTGGCGGACATCGGCCACTTGTTCGGGCTTGTACTGGTGGCGAGCCTCGATCTGTTTGGCTCGCGTGCCGATCCGTTCGCGGTCGGGATCGCAGATGGCGGCCAGCCGCACTCCCGGCAATTTGCCGAACCCGTCGATATGGGCGCCGCCGCGGACGCCGAGGCCGATCACCGCCAGGCGGATCTCGTCGTTGGCGCCGAGAACTCGCGAACTGGCGACCATGGGAAAGGCGACCGTGGCGGAGGCGGCGGCCGATCGATGAAGAAACTGTCGACGCGTGATAGACATGTCAGACCTCCCTAGCAGTACACGATCGCGGAAACATCAAATATTCGTTGCCTCTCAGCCGATTAGCAGCCCGGCTGCTTCGGAGCAACCGGGCTGCTGAACCGCCTCGCCCTCAACCGCTTGCCTTACCGCGCCACTTCCGTGAACCGCGTCTCCCGCAGCACGGTGACCTTGATCTCGCCCGGGTACGTCAACCGTTCCTCGAACGCCCGCACGATATCCCGGCAGACCTTGGCGGCGGTCTCGTCCGTCGTCTCCTTGGAACTCACCATCACCCGCAGCTCTCGCCCGGCCTGGATGGCAAACGCCTGCTCGACGCCCGGCAATTCGCAAGCAATGCCCTCCAACTCTTCCATGCGTTTGATATACCGTTCCAATGTCTCGCGGCGGGCGCCGGGACGCGAAGCGCTGCAGGCATCGGCGGCGGCGACCACGGCAGTATACGGGTTTTCCAGTTTCAAGTCATCGTGGTGGCCGGCCGCGGCGTGGACGACTTCACGCGCTTCCCCGTAGCGTTTCAACAGGTCGGCGCCGATCTTGGGATGCCCACCTTCGGCCTCGTGGTCGGCGGCTTTGCCGATATCGTGCAAGAGCCCGCAGCGTCGCGCCAAATTGCCGTCCAGACCGATCTCATCGGCGATCATCCCCGCCAGGAACGCCACCTCGATGCAGTGGCGGAGGACGTTCTGGCTGTAGCTGGTGCGGAACTGCAACCTTCCCAAGAGATGGACGATCCGTTCGTGCAGCCCATGCACGTCGACTTCCTGGCAAGCGGTCTCACCCAGTTTCTGAACGTGACGCTCGAGTTCCTGCTGGGTGCTGGCGACGATTTCTTCAATCCGCGAGGGATGGATGCGGCCGTCGGCGATCAGCTTGTTCAACGAGAGGCGAGCGACTTCGCGCCGGATCATATCGAATGCGCTGACGATGACCACGCCCGGCGTGTCGTCGATAATCACATCCACGCCGGTGGCTTTTTCGAACGCGCGGATATTGCGTCCCTCGCGGCCGATAATCCGCCCCTTCATCTCGTCGCTGGGGATGTCGATCGTGCTGGTGGTCGTCTCGGCCGTATGGCTGGCGGCATAACGCTGCAGACTGGTCAAGAGCGCCTCGCGAGCCCGCGTCTCGCACGTTTCGGCAAGCTGTTTTTCGTAGCGAAGAACCAGCGAACCTGTTTCCTGCTGAAGCTGGGTCTCCAGCAATTCCAGCAGGCGCTTGGTGGCATCCTCCTTGTTCAAGCCGCTCAGTTCGTGGAGCGTTTGCCGCTGGAGATCCAAAAGCTTGGTAAGATCGTCTTTGCGGCGGTTGCACTCCTGGATCTTTTCGGTCAGCTTCCGCTGCGTGCTCTCCACGATCTTCTCTTGCTTCAGTAGCTGCTCGCTCTGCTGCTCCAGGACGTCCTGCCGTTTGGAGAGCATCCGCTCACGTTCGTGGAGTTCTTCGCGGACCGCGCGAAACTCTTTTTCCGCGTCGGCCTTCTGCTGGAGGGCCAATTCCTTGATTTCCAATTCCGCCTCACGGCGGCGGGCGTCCATCTCCTGGCGAGCACGCGTGACGATCTGCTCCGCTTCCGACTCCGCATCCTTGCGGCGAAGGCGATCCAGCAGCTTGATTAGCGCGAAAGTCGCGCCGGCAACAAAGATGCACAGCCCGACGACGAATACGACTTCACCTTGATTCACGACCGGGATCCTCGTCGATGCCCGTTGCCAGAGAGTCAGCGGGTCTTCGGCTCAACGAGCCACGCAGGGTCCGCCGGAGCGGCAGACCCACGTGTAGGGATCGACGAAGCGAAAGATGCCGAGGTGGATCGCCACCTCGACTGCAGCCGGACAATAACCTCGCGGCACCGAATCAGCAAGCAGCAAGAAGACGGTTCGTTGGCCTCCCGGTACGCCCGATGAACCGACATCCCCCGCCGCCAAAAACGGTGGGAGGGTCCGTGTTATAGCCAGGTGGACCAGAGGATCTTTCCGACCAGGGGTAATCGTTCATCCAGCCAACCAGCGAGACTCGCGCGCGCCGCCGAATCGCACATGCCGTGGTCGATGCCGGAACCCAGCGAGACCAAACGCTCGAATGGTCCTGCCAATGTTCCAGCAGATACGTCAAAAGCACCAGTAGCAAATGCATCGTCGAACGAAATCCCGCTGGCAGTTGGTGAAAGCTTGTTACCAATCGTCTTGCTGTCTGATGGTTGTCCGCGTGTTCGCGTCCAGCAGACGCTCTTCCGCGTCACGACCCGCATGTGGGGTCACCGCAGACACTCTTCCAACGCGTTGTTTGTGTTTAGTTCTCACGCGCGTCGGCTTCTCCGCCCCACCGCTTCCGGTACCCGCCTTGGATCCGGCGGGTGGAAAACAGTCCGGTGACGGGTCGGCTTTTCACGCGGCAATAATATCCTACCAGACGGCACGCAATCTGCAAACAGAGAAGAAACAATCTCTCGTGAGTAAGACCTGTTGTAGGCAACGGTTAGGGCGATTAGGCTAAGCTGGGGTTTGGCTTCGCGCTGGAATACGCCTCCGCTTAACCCAAAAGAGGGTGCTCGTAATCCCGCGCTAAATCGTTAAGTTGTTGCACTACAATCGTTTAACCGCAGTGCCCAACGGCCCGCGCGTTGAGCAACAAGACTGGATACGATCTCCAACAGTTCGACGACGATACTGGCGTCGCGCGGCCCGTTGGGCACTGCGGTTAAACGAGCGCCCCGCTTCACCCTCCGAATCGTGTTCCGACCGAGAATCGACGCTCGATATGGTGAGCCGCCGCCCATGGCTTGGGATCCGACAGAACATGCTCTCGCTCGCCATTGGCCCCCAGAGATGTGGGGTGGCGTCACCGTGGTTCTGGCTGCGTCAGGAGGTTTGGATAGCACTTCCCTCGTTAGGGCAATGGCTGCCATCCAGGATGGTGGCCCGGGACGGCTGATCGTCGCTCACTACAACCATCGCCTGCGGGGCGACGAGTCGAATGAGGACCAGCGGTTCGTGGAGACGCTTTCTCGCCGACTCGGTTTGACCTGTATCGTCGAGTCGAACGATGAGGGCGAAACCGGCCGGCGTGGTTCGGACGGACTGGAGGCCGCTGCCCGTGCCGCCCGCTACCGCTTTCTTCAAGAGGCAGCCGCCCGCGTCGGGGCCCGATATGTTGCCACCGCGCACACGGCCGACGATCAGGCGGAAACGATTCTCCATCGCGTGCTGCGAGGCACCGGCATTGCCGGCCTCTCCGGAATGGCGCGGGTGCGGCCCTTGGGGCCGGCGAGTCTGATTCGGCCGCTGCTCGGCTTCCGTCGCGAAGAATTGGCCGCCTATCTCGAGCGTCTGGGACAACCTTACCGGGTCGATCCAAGCAATCGGGATCTCCAGTTTACTCGAAACCGCATTCGCCACGAGTTGCTGCCACAGCTCGCCAAGGATTTCAACCCCACCGTGGTCGACGCGCTGCTACGGCTGGGGACGTTGGCTGGGGAGGTGCAGCAGGTCGTTGCTCGTTGGGTCGAGCAGTTGTACGTCCAAGCCGTGCGGGAAGGTGCGGCTGACGAACTGCGAATCGATCCTCGCGCGTTGGCATCGTCCGAGCCGTACCTGGTCCGCGAGTTGCTTATTTTCGTCTGGCGAGAGCGAGGCTGGCCCGAGCAGGCGATGGGTTACCGGCAGTGGGACTGCCTCGCCGAGATGCTACGCGGCGTACGAACCACCGAGGCGTGTGCGGAAACGCCGCGAAAACAGGTGTTCCCCGGCGGTGTGGTGGCCGAAGTCCGCCACGCGGAGCTTTGTCTGAGCCGTCCCGTCACTCAGCGCGGCCTCGCTTCGCTCGGCCGCAACCAAACTGATTGAAAAGATCCTTCCGCAGAATTTGTGGGTGAGTTCAAGCCGTTGACACTCGGGAACACCTAATCTCGCGTGAATCAGACAGACGCGGTACGTGGTTCTCCTGTATCGGAAAGACGGCAACAGAGAA
>JAAYEH010000572.1 GCA_012728855.1 Rhodopirellula sp.
CCGATCGTGTGTGGAAGAGGTGGGGACGGAGCAGAACATCGAATTTGCGTTCCTTACCGTTTCCTTCGACCATCCGTTCAAGGTGCTTGATACTTCTCAGCAGGGAATTCGCCGCAAACGCGACGCGCCGCCGAAGGCTGTGATGGTTCCTGCTCGTGGCCTTATGACGCAGCTTGGTCGTTATACCCGCCTTCTTTGCGCCAATGGTCCAACGCTGGTCAAACGCCCCACATCACCGTTGCCCAGTCCGCTGTTGATTCACCTTCACAAGGAGTCAACGTATCGTGACCTTGCGTACTTAACTGACCAGGTTCTCAAGTTTACGGCCCTCTCATGGCGCTCCACTCTGCCCGCGGAGCGGCCCGTCACGATCTACTACTCCGAACTAATTGCCGGACTCTTGGCGCGGCTTCAGAACGTTCCAGGATGGTCACCGATGGTTCTTAACACCAAGCTTCGCACCAGTAAGTGGTTCCTATGAGCGACTTCATTGCAGCGAGCTTCGCCAAGCAGATCAGCGAATTGGAGGAGGCCATTCGCGCCCAGTGGACATGGCCCTCACCCGAAGCCGGTTTCGCGTTGCATTTGTATGCAACGGTCGCTGAAGTAGGACCGTTGCCGGGGGTGCAGCAATGCGCATGGCCGGATTCCATCGCATTGCGGCACCCGCAACAACTGGCCGCTGCCGGCTACCTCCTTGCGATAGATCCCAGCAATGCGCCAAGCGGTGAACTGGCGGAGTGGGCAGCGGCGTTGGACCACCTAACCAAGAAGGATGCTTTTCCACTTGACCGCCAGTCATTCGCCCACAGGCCAATGGAACTGCTGGGAATTGCGAACGGTGCCGCAAGGTGTTCCGTGGTCACCGCACAGACCCAGGCAGAACTTCGGGCCATTGTCCGCCAGCTTCCCGCACGTGGAAACCAAGACCAGTGGTCGGCGGGCTTGTATGGCATAGCCTCATATTTGCTCGGCGTGCCTTGGTCACATGACGTTTCACCACCGTTCGACGCGCTGCCAATCGACGTGCTGGCAATGCTCAAGTGGATGGCCATAGCCCACCCCGCGGCCCCGGTGGCTCAATCAGGTGTCACGAATTGCAGCCAACTTGATCTTGCCCTTCTCAAAGCAGCCGCAACCAGAGTCCCCGATGCTCGCGACCTCGGGAGCAGTGCGGTAGTTCACTATAGCCTGAGAAGATCTGTCTTGGAGCGGGTGCAATCGGCGGTGGAGCAGGCTTGGCAGATCAACAAAGCAAGTCGCGACGGACTCGCGCTAGTCGAGCAGATCTGTCGTCGCTTTCCGCTATTTGCCCGCCAGATTCAGAATCGCCGGCGCGATGTTTCCATTCCCAACAGCAAAGACAAGGGCAAACGTCCTACGATCGAGATGAAGGACGAGTATGACGTGCAAGACGCGTTGTTCGCTATCCTACGAGTTCATTTCGATGACGTGCGCAGCGAGGAATGGGCACCAAGCTACGGTGGAAGCCACACCCGCATGGACTTTCTGCTAAAACGCGAGCGAATTGTGGTTGAAACCAAGATGATGCGGCCCAGCCTTGCCCAGGCCGGTCTGGTAGACGAATTGGTCATCGACAAGGAGCACTACCGTCACCATCCTGATTGTCAGACTTTGGTGTGCTTCGTCTACGACCCTGCGGGCAGATGCCGCAATCCAGCGGCAGTCGAGGGCGACCTGAGCGTCACGGATGGGGCCTTCCGCGTGGTCGCGATTGTCAGTCCGAAGGGGGTGTAGCGGTTTTCCGTTTCCAGACAACATCCGGGAAGTCCGATTCGGTATCGTTTGAAAGGTTCAAGATGAATCGGGAAGAACTCGAACGCCTGATTGCCGAAGTTCAGCATCGGCAGAGCGAATTGAACAACGTGGAGGTCAAGTCAGCCCGGGCCGGCACGCCGAAACGGTTGTACGAATCGCTGTCCGGATTTGCCAATCGCACGGGCGGGGGCGTGATTCTTTTCGGGTTGGATGAAAGCGCCGATTTCGGCATCGTCGGCGTCGGAAACGCCCAGCAGCTTCAGGCCGACATTGGCGACTTGGCATCGAGCGAGATGGAACCGGCGTTGCGACCGGAATTCACGGTGGAAGACATCGAGGGCAAGACGGTCTTGGCGGTCGAGATCGCCGATATCCCAACCGTCCAACGCCCGTGCTACTACAAAACGGCCGGGTTGCAGAAGGGGGCGTATATTCGCGTCGGCAACACCAACCGCCAGATGACCGACTACGAAATCTTCGGCTACTTCAGCGCACGGACGCAGCCGACTTTCGACGAGGACCCGATCGCCGAGGCAACGATCGAAGACCTGGGCGAGGCCGCGATTGATGCCTACCTAAATCAATTGAAGCAGACCCGGCCGAAGGCGGGTTTCTTGCGCGGGCCACGAGAGGAGGCGATCTCCCACCTGGGGATCGTTCGGAACGTGGCCGGCACCGTGCGGCCGACAGTGGCCGGGCTGCTGACCTTCGGCAAGTACCCGCAGCAGTTCCTGCCTCAGTTGGTCATCACGTTTCTCCAGTTCTACGGGACCACCGAGACGGAGAAGACGCCGCGGGGGGAACGGTTCCTGGACAATCGGAAGTTCGAGGGGCCGATTCCCGAGATGGTGACCGACACCGTCAACCACGTGCTGGCGAGCATTCGCAAGAGCAGCCTGATCGAGGGGCTTTTTCGGCGCGATGTGCCGGAATACCCCGAGGAGGCAGTCCGAGAGGCCGTACTCAACGCCATCGCACACCGCGACTACAGCCCCTACGTCCGCGGCAGCTACATCCAGGTCCGCCTGTTTGCCGACCGCCTGGAGGTCCAAAGCCCGGGCGGGCTGTTCGGCAACGTCAACGAGGAGAACCTGGAGGAGGAGAACTCGACCCGCAACAGCGTGTTGATGCGGCTGATGGAGGACCTGCACCTGGTCGAAAACCGTGGGAGTGGGATCCGGGCGATGCTCGAAGCCATGCGGCGGGCCAATTTGGAACCGCCCCGGTTTGAAGACAAGCGGACTTCTTTCTGGGTGACCTTCCGCAACCACACGCTGATGAGTCCCGAGGCGATCACTTGGCTGAATCAGTTTGCCCGGCTTCCGCTAAACGACCGGCAGCGGCTGGCCCTGGTGTACTTGCGGTACAACGACCAGATCACCAACAGCGACTACCAGCGGCTGAACCAGGTCGACGCGCTCACCGCCGGCCGGGAACTGCGTGGAATCGTCCAAGCCGGGCTCGCTGAACAGGAAAGCGCCCGCCGGTGGACCTACTACACGCTCAGCGTGCCCCGCGAGTTGCCGGGCTCTACGCCGGTAGTATCCGATGAAGAACGAATTCTGTCGTTCGCCCGAGATAAAGGCTCGATCGGCAACGCGGAGTGCCAAGGCTTGCTCGGAATCGACAGCAAGCGGGCCTGGTACCTGCTCAAGAAGTTGGCGGAAGGCGGGTTACTTGCCCCCGTTGGGAAGGGGAAGGGAAGGCGTTATCGCCCGGTCTGAGCCCGGATATCCCGAAAATGCGTCGAATATCCCGAATCGTTCGGGATAAATGTCGAGATGCTTAGGCTTAGGCGACCGACCAATTGTGCGGTCAGGCTCAGTCGTCAGACGGGGCAAGACCGCGACTGTCATTCGGAGCACTCGGAGCAGGCCAACAAGCCGAGGTGAATGCCAGTGGCAAGTGGTGAGCCAAATCGCGAATCAGGTACTGCCGCCCAGCTACAGGCGGCCAAGACACGGCTGATGTGGTTCCGGGCTGCCCATGCCGTGCATCAAGGAGCCGCATATTTGACGGCCGGGTTAACCCTGGTCGGACTCGTGGTTGCCAACCGATTTGTCGCGTTGAATCTCATGGATTGTGTGTGGACTATGGCTACCGCGATGTTCTTTGGCGTACCATCGCTTTGGCTTATTGCTGGTATCACTGGTTGGATGGTACGACCCGGCCGCGAGCAGTTGGATCTCCTTGCTGCCGAATCCCGGAGAATTCAGAGGGAACGGCCGCGATAGCGCAACGGCCCTCAACAAAGGCAAGTTGCCCGTGCGTCCTCCGGCCGCTCACCCGACGTGCTGGCCGTAGGGTCGAGGCACGGTTTTCGTCCGTCCGCCGCCTTCTCGCTGCCGGGGTGCTTCTCCAAGTCGGATCGTCCAAGCTCCCGCGGGCCGCGTTCATCATCGCGTCGCTGATGGCGGCCACGGCTTGGCCACTCCCGCCGCGCCACGGCAAGGCCGTGCCAGGCTGCGCCTGATCACTTGCCTTGCTTTGCTTCCCCCGCCGGTGCCCAAGCGGTAGCCGGCCTCCTTGGTTTCCCTCCCGTGCGGGGCCCAACGATCGGACGAAGCCCCGCCCGAGAGAAAAACCAACTCGGACGATTGGTAACGCGATAACGAACGCGGTCCGGCGGGTATGCCGGGCTCAAGACATGGATGGAGGCAATCATGACAGACACGATGGACGTCATTCGTCATCAGCGGCTCATCGAGATCAACGCGGAGCCCGGTAGCCGCACGGCATTGGAAGCCAAGCACGGCCGGGTTTGGGAGACGGGCGAACTCACTGCCGACTTCGACGTGCTGGGATTTCTGGCGCCCTATGTCGCTGTGCGGCGAAAGAGCGACGGCCGGAAAGGCAGCTTGGAATTCCAGCACGCCCCGCGGTTCTACTTCAACTTCGTGCCGGATGAAGGCTGACAAGACATTTGACTTGGCGCTGCCGTCGTGCTATCTGGATCAATGTGACCAACTCGTACCTCGGCATTGTCACCCCTCGCGGACTGGAAACGCTCGTCGTCGAAACCGAGCATGCCGCGCCGTTCCTTCTTCGCCGGGTGGCGCGGCGGCCGTTCGGTGAGGTACTTGCCCTCTGGGCGGTCCTCGATGACCGCACCGCCCATGACCTGACGCAACAGATCACCGGCGGAAGGTTCGACGACGCACTCCGCGAACTCGATGCCCGCGCCCTTCACTTGGGCACGCTTCTTCCGCCATTGCAGGAAGACCACCGGGCACGCTCGGTTCGATAGTCGCTTTCAGACCGTCCCCAAGACTCGCACTGTCCACACGAAGTCTCGCCGGCCCGCAGGCCCATCTCCCGCCGCCACCCACGAAACCTATTGTCTTCGTTCCTCAACTCATGGTAGGTAACGCCTGATAAAGGACATAATCCGGCGCTATCCGAGTCCGTACCGGGGCCATTGAAAAACTCACCGGTGCGGATTCCAGCAGTCGGACGCTGACCCACGCATCGGTTTGGCGGTGCCAGCGTCTGTTCGGTCGCCGGCGCCAACGCATGGTGCCTGGAACGGTTGTTGTCGCTGCCACGCGGTCGTTGGCTTGACCTGGCAACTGCCGAGTTGACATGCGTGCCGATGTGTGCCTGGGCGAGGTCGGTTCATGCACCGACGGAAGACAACACTGGTCGAGCGAACCAGAATGGACGAAAACGATCGACAATCGAACCTGCCCTCAATGCCGAAGTCGGCCGCGGCGTTGGTCGTGGCGCCTGCGCCGGCCCCGGTCCCGCGGTTGGTTGCTGAGGCGGGGGCGGGCGCACGGTTTGGCTGGGAGGAGTTCCTGTACGGGCAACTCCGCAACCCGCACACACGTCGATCCTATCGCCGGGCCGCCAGCCGGTTTCTGGGGTGGTGCGAGGAGCGCGGCCTCGTTTTGCACACCATCGCGCCGGCCCATGTCGGCCACTTCCTCGACGGTCTGCCCGATGCCGTATCGTCCAAGAAAGTCTATCTGGCTGCGATCAGGCACCTGTTCGACACTCTCGTGGTCCGGCACGCGGTGGCCTTCAACCCGGCGGCGTCAGTCCGCGGCGAGCGTTACCAGGTGGTCGAAGGCAAGACACCGGAAATCACCATCGAACAGGCTCGGCGGCTGCTTTCCAATATCGACACCAGCCACGTCGTCGGGCTCCGCGACCGGGCGATCATCGCGATGCTGATCTACACGGCGGCCCGGATTGGCGCCGTGGCCAGCCTGCGTCGCCGCG
This sequence comes from Rhodopirellula sp., assembly GCA_012728855.1. Lineage (GTDB taxonomy): Bacteria > Planctomycetota > Planctomycetia > Pirellulales > Thermoguttaceae > JABWBD01. The sequence goes on from JAAYEH010000572.1 coordinate 6,004, forward strand.
ACTTCTTCGATATCGGCGACCAGTACTGCCTTCATTTTCTCGACAAGGGAGGCAAGTCCCGCGAGATCCCCGTCCGCCACGACCTCCAGGGCTTCCTGTTCGACTACCTCAACACAGCGGGCCTCGGCGCCGCGTCTGCCGAGTCGCCGCTGTTCCGCTCAGTTGTCCGCCGGACCAAAGTGCTCACCGATTCGGGCATGACTGCTGACGACATCGGCCGCATGGTGAAACGCCGGATGCGTGACGCCCGCCTGCCTGATCGTCTTTCACCACATTCCTTCCGCGTAACCACGATCACCGATCTGCTGGCCCAAGGCGTCGCGCTCGAAGACGTGCAGCACCTAGCCGGCCACTCGGACCCGCGCACGACCCGGCTCTACGACCGCCGTCGGCGGCGGGTGACACGAAACATCGTGGAGCGGATCTCGATTTAGCACAAGCAAACGCGGCTTCCATGACCGTGGGGCGGATTGAGTCGGCTTTCCTTACCGACGTCACGGGGACTGGAAACCGCATGCTGATTGCTATTCTGTGACAGGAGATACGGGCGTTGCCCTACGGGCCGGGCTGCTCCGGGCTCCGCTCCCGCTCGGTCTGCCTTCAGCAGACCGCTGCGCGCCCTTCGCATCCCTAACGCGGGATACGCTTCAGTTGTAGGAGGCCGTCGTTTGCCTGGCTCGCTCGATCATACCACGCCGGCAAGGGCCGCATCCGTGCTGCTGCTCGCGGGGATCGGCCATCCGCGGCCAATCCTTGTCCCGCGAGGCTTCCCCTTTTCCCGGCGTGAGTCGTTGCTACCAAGCCGGGCGGACAACGGCCGGCCGTCTATTACAGACCAGAAACATGGAGGAATAAGCCATGGACGTCATATGCACTTGTTGTGGAGAGCCTTGGGACATTTACCACGTGCTGCATGAAGAACCGCAAGCATTCGATCGTGCGGGCGCACTCATCAAAGCCTGTCCATGCTGTCGCGGCCGACGGCGTGACGATCTCAACCGGCGGACTCGCAGCCAACTGGACGCACTCGCAGAGGCGGCACGGCTCTTCGGAGATGATCTCGATGGCTTTGCCGCCTTCCTCGAAGATATGTCTCTGACGTATTGACCAAACACGATGAACGGAGGATACGCTAATGACTGACACCGAACTGATCACCGCCGCAACGAGCACAGCGCTATTTGCCTATTGCCCCTACTCCAAGTTCCGAGTAGGGGCCGCCGTCTCAACACATGGTAGGGTGTTTTGCGGCTGCAACGTGGAGAACTCCTCACTCGGCCTGACCATCTGCGCTGAGCGGGTGGCCATCTTCGCGGCCGTGGCGGCCGGATGTGGGAGCCTGACGACCATCGCTATCTCCTGTCCGGATGCCCCTGCGACGAGCGACATTTCACAACTCATGCCGTGCGGCGCTTGTCGCCAGGTAATGGCCGAATTCGGAGGTGACGACACGCGGATCCTCGTCCAGGGCATTGCCGAATTCCGGCTCGGCGAACTGCTGAAGAGTCCCTTTCGACTGTACACGGCAACCAGAATCTCGTCGGTTCCCCCACCCGATTCAGGCATTTGACGATGTCCGTCCCTTCGCTGGCCGTGGCGATGGTATCACGGCGTCAAGGTCCGCCGGCCGCTGGCGGACCGGCTGCTGCTTGTCCCTACGGGCCAAGGCTCCACCTTGACCTGCCGTGAGTCACCTCCTGCCGAGCCACCGGCAGGCCGGCTGGAAAACAACGTCCTTGTCGATGCCGGCGACGAGGCACATGAACAATAGGGAATAACAGACGACAGCCGCGTGTAGGCACGCGCCACCACCGCCCGGGGAAACTTCTTCCCGGGCGGCTTCCCGCCACAAGTCCCGCCTCTCGGCCGTTCTGGCAGAATCAAGCTTACCTCGCCATTCGCCGTATCACCGCCGCGTATAACCGAGCGACGAGACAAACTGCAGATCGCTTCGCGCCCTCCGCATCGCTGACGCGGGATTCCCTATCCAAGCTGTCCGCTTGCGGCCTTCTTGATTGTACCACGGCGTCAAGGTCCGCTCCCGCCGTTGGCGTCCGCTGCTGCTTGGCCTTGGTAGGCCAAGGCTCCACCTTGCCTTTCCGTGGGACTCGATGCCGGGCCGAAAGCGGACGGTGCAGTAGGCGGCTGTCTGACGTTCGCCGGTCTGGGGAACAAGCCATTCCCGACTCTGAACAACCAAGCCGCGTTGGAGAAACAAACCATGACCAAGCTAACTGATTTTGAAAGGAGCGCAAAACTCGCCGAAGTTCGAGCCGTCTATAAGAGCAGCACCAAGATGAGTGAACGGGCCAAGATCAGGGAGCCGCAGGACGTAGTTCGCTACGTGCGGGCCATCTGGAATCTAAATACGCTGGATTTGCTGGAGGAATTCATCGTCATCTGCCTGAACAACAATCACCAGGCTCTTGGCTGGGTCAAGGTTTCCAGTGGCGGGTTCGGAATGGCCGAGGTCGATCAGCGTCTGGTCTTCTCGATCGCTCTCCAGACGGCATCCAGTGCGATCATCATGGCGCACAACCACCCCAGCGGCAGTCTGGAGCCATCCGAAGCCGACAAGTCATTGACTCGACGGGTGAAGGAGTCGGGGAACCTCCTCGGTGTTCCACTCCTCGATCACCTGATTCTGACACGCGAGGGCCATTTCAGCTTTCAGGAAG
>JAAYEH010000573.1 GCA_012728855.1 Rhodopirellula sp.
ACAGCGTCTGCGTGTTCTTGTCGACGGATTCGGCTGTGAAGTCCCGAAGCAACTCGTCTGCCTTGGCACGCTCCGTGAGGCTCGCCAGGATCTGCTCCAATCGCCAGTTGCCGACCGCCTTATACGCTTCCTCCAGCGCTTCTTCGAGATCCACCTCGCGGCCGGCCAGCGTCGTTACCGGCCAGTTCTTGCCGACTTCACCAAGCGCCGGCCCCAATGCCGACAGGTAAAGGTCGGTCCCGGAAAGACCCTGCCCCTGAAAACGCTCGGCGGCGAATCGGGCAGTTTGATACACCCGTTTTCGCACGGTCGGCCAGTTTCCTTCCGCCTGCTCGCGTTCTTCGCGCGGGACGCACATAAGCAGGACCGTGCTACGGGCCGCGTCTAAGCCCCGGATGTTCAGGCTTGACTCAGCCTCAGTGTGGATCGGCACCGAACTGCGGACCTCGAATCCCGCCCGCGTCAAGGCCATGCCAAGCGAACTCCAGGCGGCCGTCTGCTTGTGGTTGAACATCACCACCATCCGCCCGGCAGGATGTAGCAGTTGGCGCGCTCGGCGAAAGACGGCGGACATTTTGTCCTCGTAAAACCGGTCCGCTCGCTGAGCAGCGGTTTGCGGCTTTGTGCCGGCCGCTTCTTCGGCCGCCACCTTGGCCTCCTTCACTTTCACGCCCTGGCCCCGCAACCGCTGAAATGCTTCGTCGTAACGGGCTTGCCACCGAGCTTGCTCCTCCTCTTCCTCGCGTTTCCAGCGGGCTGAGTTTGCGACGGCCTCACGATTTGACTCAGCAAGCGGTTCGCGAAACAGCGGCGCCAAGCTATCGAAATCCCGCAACGCCCGCTTCAGCCAGACGTAAAAGAAGTTGGAAAGCTCGGAGTATTGGACATTGTTGTAGTACGGAGGATCGACGCAGATCAGATGTACCGAACCGGGGGCCGGCACTGATAGTGCCGCCGCGTCGTCGCACGTGACCGTAGGCACGACGACCTCCGGACGCAGGTGAGTCGTACCGTCGTTCGATAGCGTCCCAACGCTCACGGTCTCGTCATCATCGGCATCACTTTCGCCCGGAACGGACTCCAGTTCGTCATCCTCGCCAGCGACTTCGTCGTCCGCCCCGTTACTAAGGTCCACTTCTTCGCCGTGTATGAGCCCAGCCAATGCGGCGTAGGCATTGGCGACCTGCGTCCCTGCCCATTCTATGGTTTCTCGTGTGCCCTCGAACTCCGTGAACGCGGCGCGGAAGGCGAAGTCATGCCGCGAAAACGTCTGCGCTCCCTTTTTGCGGGTGTAGTCCCAAAACGTGTTAACGCTGTTGTAGTTGACGACTTTGCTCAGAACGAATGCCAAGTAAACAGAAATCGCCTCTGCCTGCTCCGCCGACAAATCGCGACGTATACGAGTCTGGATCTTCCGGATCTCATCGAGGACGACGGTGTTGGTGAGTAATTGACGTGGCTGAAAAAGACCGGACCAGGATTTCGCCCCGTATTCGCGAGGGCGCTTGTCTTCCATGTCTCCAGGTATTTCTTCCATCGGTATCAGGTCTTGAGCGATCCACTGTGGCCGCAGTCTTTCCAACTCTGACTCCGCCGTGCGGACGCACTCAAGGTCGTCAGGCGTGGCAGATCGGAACCGCCACAAGGAGCGAACCTTTACATCGCCGCTGCGATACGTCAATTTCACCGGAACTTGCGAACAGACCACGCACATCTGCGCGGCGAGTCCGCCTTGATCAGAGCGAGATCGACCGAACGCCTTGACCTCATCGCCAGGCACGTCGTTGCCGCATCGCGGGCAGTAGGCGTTTCCGTCCTTGAACGTGTACCCGTCACAGCGAGGAGCTTTGCCGTTTGGTGGGATGTCGCCATTGGGATGCCAGCGAGTGAAATCCGGTTTGGGCCATTGACAGTCGGACCACTCGGCACGTCCCACAATTCGGAACGTGCATTCAGTCCCGCGGGTGGGGACTTCCGGAAAGGCGGCAATCTCAAGATCTGGCTTGCCCTTCGGCTTGACGATGAACCAGTTGGTAGATAGCGGGATCGAAAGGCCGCACTTTGGACATGGTATTGTGCGACACCAGAGAGTCGCCTGAATCCGTTCCTCACCCGCCGGCTCACGCTTCTGGATTGCCTTGGCTGAGAACTTGGCGGTTGCCGCCTTCCGACAATCGGGCCACCACTCTTGCCCGGACTGGTGATAGAAGAACTTCTGCATCCGTTCATGGACTCGTCGCGCAAGTTCATGGCTGTAGCTTGCGATGCTCGCAGTGAACTGGCGACCAAAGCTCGCCGGATACTGAATGGTCGCCCGCAGAATCAACGCTGCTACTGGGTTCAGGTCGTTCGCAAAGACCTTTGCGCCGTATCGTACACCCTCCAGAGGTATACTGCCCCCACCTGCCATAGAATCGAGCAAGATGATCGGCTTACCGTTGGGAATGTTACAGAGTCGACGCACTTGCTCCAGCAGCGAATCAACAAGCTCTTCTGACGGGGTGACGCGAAAGGCGGGTAGATGGCGATACCCCCACTCTGCTGGCATCTGCGAAGAACGCCCGTCGACCGTGTTTGCCAAAGCATAAGCTATTCGGCGGTACGCGGCGTCCGCGTCGCCGGTTACTCCCATTGCACGTAGGAACTCCTGATGTGCGTGAGTCAACTGCGTGGGGAGAATCTCTCGCAGTAACCGAAAAAAGAACTCAGCGTGTAGCTCGAACTTCCGTGGAAGGTTCTCAATGTCAGCCTCTGAGGGTTCAGCGACCATTGTTGGAAGTATCGAATCCTCAAGATCCAGGTCATGCGGCAAGAGTGCCGAGAGAATCGCCGCTCGACAAATCGTGGGAGGGCGGCGCGCCCACCAGATGTGTAGGCGGTTCTGAGGCGGGCGCTGTCGGGCGTTGTTGTCTCGCTGACACTCGGCGGATAGGGACGAGCATGGCAGGCCAGCTTCGAGGAATGACGGCTTGGTCTTGATGAATTTGTCGGACATTTAATGGGCCCCATTTTCTCGTGGGAGGAATGCGTGCCGTGCCAGATGAGGAGCAGATTCAGCGCGAGACCGCCGCGGATCGGCGGCGGGCCTTGGCTGGCTTCTTCCCTGCCTTGCCGTTGAGTTCATAGTCGGGCGTTGCCGATTCCCCTGCCTGCTCGGCTACGGGGAACAGCAGACGGTTCTTGTCGCTGGGCTTCTTTCCGCCGCGCCTGGATGCCTTTGGCCGCTCGTCCGCTTGATCGCGCCCCGGCTCTTCGTAAGTCAGCAGGGTCCGCAGGGCGGCTCGGCCGGCGGACCGGCGATGTCCGTAGAAGCAGAGCGTGAACCAGTACAAC
>JAAYEH010000574.1 GCA_012728855.1 Rhodopirellula sp.
CCTGGATCCCTCGATCCCTTGCCTTCGCTGGCGCTTCGGGCTCGGATCAGGCGCGCAAATCGCGGGGGGACGACTGCACAGGTGGGAGGTTGGTGGCGTCACCTTCGACGACCAAACTGCCGTCCAGGCGCTTGACCGTGTTTGGGACAGGCAGAGACGGGGGCCCCAGGTTGCCCTTGATTGCTACCGCTGCGTCAGCGTCTATCGCGTCGATCTCGACCTTGGCCACATCGTCGTCCGCCGTCACATCGGCGCTGACCTGAGAGACCCTAATCAGGCCTACGTTCCCTGACACCGTCGCCTCAGCCAGCACGTCGCCCCCGACCTCCAGCGTTCCCACGGGCCCGGTGATGCTTACGTTCGCCTCCGGCAGGATGTCGCCGCCCACCTGGAACTTGTGAGCGCCACCCGAACCGATGTGCACCGGCTGCACGGTATCGCCGCGGACGTGCACCGTACCCACGCTGTCGGCCAGCAGGGCACCGCCGTGCCGCCCAGTATCGCACAACATAGTCCGGGTTCTCGCCCTGGTCGGTGTAGGGGCCCCGCTCGCTCACGAGCCCGTAACCGTAAACGTCAACATGCAGCAGCGCGCCGCAGAGCGCCAAGTATGCACATCTACTGAGACTCATGGGTATTCCTCCTTATCCTCGGCGCCTGCAACAGCGCAGGCAGGCAGACAGCGGCTATTAACAAAGCTGGGGAGGGTTCCGGAACCACTCCAAACGCGACATACTCCCAAACTGACCGACTCCTCCCCCCCACTGCCGTATCGCCCCACCCGACGCCTGGGTGTAGGAAGGTGACACCATTTGCCCCGTGTAGACCACACTACCATCAATCGACAGCGTGTAGCTCAGCAGGTCTTCCGACACCAGCCTGTAGTCGTGGAACACATGAGGCTCAAAGTTCGCGATCCAGATCCGTTCGAGGTCGCTGTAGATCGCGCTTTCCGAGTAGCTGAGCAGGATTCTCCCGTAACCCTCCGACCACGCAGCCACGGCCGGATCCATGAATCCAGGGACCTCGTCTACGCGGAGGCGCCACTGCATCACGAACGACTCGCCGGGGGCGAGGTCTATGGGGTGCACGATGTCGTAATCGTCGACGATGTCCGTGCTCGCCAGGCCGTCGAGCGTCAGCACGCCGCCCTCGAGCGAACGCTCAGCACCCCCACCCATTGCGAGGCGGTTCCAGCCGCACTCTTCCGGGAACAGCCCGCAGCTTGCGTTGTACTCGATCCAGAACTGCTCGCCGGCAGCGCTGCTGACGAGCGCCAACGAAGTCAATATGGTCAGAATTCGCATCTCAACTCCTCCTCTGATCACGGCGCCGCAGGGATCGGCACGCTCGGGTCGCCGAACAACCCGCTCAAATTGGTCAACCATTCAGGCGTGGTCACTTCGCAATCGCCGCTGTTGCACGGCCGCGTCGGTGGACAGGTGCGCAAATGCACTGGCTCGCTCCTTACTCGATGGGTCGTATGTTACCGGAGGTGACGATCGCCTCTTCCAGAAATGCAGCGTTCGCGAAGTGCAGGTGACCTCCTTTCCATTTCCTCCACCCGCCAGTGCTGGATCTGGACCGGGCGCGGCACCGGCCGCACGAAAGACGTTGCTCGGGCGCATATCGGACCGCCGCGCTCGCGAAATGCCGCGCGGCCGCCCGCACGGTTCAACGTACCAAGTGCCGCTTGGGATATCGATAAAATTTGTACTTGTGCGGCGGTGACGAGCAGGCGGTTAGCGGGCGGCGCGGTAGCGCGGGGCCGGCGGGGCGAGGTTTTTCGGAGTCAGACGCGAGCAGCGGCGCACGACGTTGAGTGTACACGGCGGTGGGTGCCATGCCCAAGCTGTAAGCGCGGGCATGCCCCCCGGTGAACGATACCAGATGCGAGGCTATTGTCGGTGGCACAGAGGCTACTGTCGGTGGCATGCCCGCGCCCGCCACGCGGGCTTGGGCATGGCACCCGGCTCTTGATCCCTCGATCCCTAGATTCCTCGATCCCTCGCGATGTATGGCGGCCTTAGCGCTCTCGGCGTCTTCGCGGTTGCCGTCTCGCCGCCACTGGCGCGCAACCACCCCCAACCGCCAACAATCCACCCGCGACCGAAAACCGCCGGGCGCCCCCCTCGAATAACGTCCTATGATCTCTAGGAAAGCGCGCAGACCCGCGCCGGAGGCCCACGATGCCAGAACTAACAACTAACGACTAAGAACTGAGCCCTACCACGGAGCCACGCCAATGCTTCCCGCACCACCATCTTATAATGCCGCATCTTCAACCCCGCCCCCCTGCTCCCTTGCCTCAGGTTATCAAAATCGAGTGCACAGAAACCATGAGCATCTGATCACCTGCCCCCACGGCCGAATCCTACAGCGCTTTTTATCAGACCACTTGATCACCTGGGGTAGCACCGCGCGCCGCCTCTGTCCCCCTCTCCTGTTCACCTTTCACCTCTCTCCTGCTCTCGCGCAGCGCGTTATCGGCACTTTGCCAAATCCGAGCGCGCATATTTTGGCAATCTGGCAATCTGCCCCTGGCGCAATCCAAACGCCGCTTTTATCGGTCAAAGGCGCAACGGCTTGGCAATCTGGCAAACTGCCCCTCCAACCCAAATACGCGGCCTATTGTGAGACCCCCTCCCCGCCGCGAAGAAAAAGCCGCGTTTCCAAACGCGTCCGCGTTTCGGCTCTGCCCGCCCTGCGCAGTTTGCGCAGCCGCCCTGGACCTGGGGGTTCGGCCTCGGATTCTTTGCCCTTTTGCCCCCTTGCACCCTCGATCCCTCGATGTTTCGGCGGACGACCGCGCGGGTGGCAGGGGGCTGGGCGGCATTCCGGCGCGCCCCGCCCCGGCTCCGCAACCGAACACGACCTACGCCGAGGCCGGTTCCTGCTTGATGTCCGGC
>JAAYEH010000575.1 GCA_012728855.1 Rhodopirellula sp.
CTCAGCGACGGCAGGCGAACCCCGCGATGACGGACCAGGCAGCACCGCATCCACTGCCCGGTGACCAGCGGAGCGTGTACGATGAATGCGCTGATGCGCCGATTTCCAGCCCGCGGCAGGATCCACACCATGAACGTGACCCTGAGCGAACTCCAACAGTGGATGCGAGCGCCGGAGGGCGAGCACCTGGAGTTTAAGGAAGCCAAGCAGAACTTCCACTTCGAGAAGCTCCTCAAGTACTGCGCTGCCCTGGCAAACGAAGGCGGTGGCCGGATCATCTTGGGCGTGACCGACAAGCGTCCCCGCCGCGTTGTCGGCAGTACAGCCTTCGCGGATCTCGCCCGCACCAAGGCCGGTCTGATCGAACGCCTTCACCTGCGCATCGAAGGCGAAGAACTGACGCATCCCGACGGCCGCGTCCTGGTGTTCACAGTGCCGTCGCGGCCGCTGGGCATGCCTGTCCCCGTGGAGGGTGCGTACTGGATGCGGAGCGGCGAAGACCTGTGGCCCCCATGACGCCCGACATGCTGAAGCGGATCTTCGATGAGGCGGCTCCCGATTTTTCGGCGGAAGTCTGCAAGCGTGCCACGCCGGCCGATCTCGACCCCGCCGCGATCAAGCAGTTCCGCCGCCGCTGGCAGGGCCACTCGAAGAATCCCCAGCTTCGCACGCTCTCGGACGAGCAGTTGCTCCGCGACGCCGGGCTGATCACCCCAGACGGCATCACGTATGCCGCCCTCATCCTGCTTGGCAGGCAAGTGGCCCTCGGCCGGTTCCTCGCCCAGGCTGAGGTGATCTTCGAGTATCGCTCGACGGAGGTTCCCGGTCCGGCCAACCAGCGCGACGAGTACCGGCAGGGTTTCCTCCTTTTCTACGACAAGCTCTGGGACACCGTCAACCTTCGCAACGACCTGCAGCACTACCAGGAAGGCTTCGTCATGCACCCTGTTCCCACGTTCAGTGAACAGTCGGTGCGCGAGGCTACCCTGAACGCCGTCAGTCACCGGGACTACCGCCATCCCGGTTCGGTTTTCGTTCGCCAGTTCCCGCGGCGCATCGAAATCGTCAGCCCGGGGGGCTTCCCGGCCGGCGTCAGCCCCGAGAATATCCTGTACCGGCAGAACGCCCGCAACCGGCTCATCGCCGACAATCTGGCCCGCTGCGGCTTGGTGGAACGCGCCGGCCAGGGCGCGAATCGGATGTTCGCGGAAAGCGTGCGCCAGGGCAAACGCCTGCCCGACTTCACGCACACCGACCAGTTCCAGGTGTCGCTCACCCTGCACGGCCAGATCCAGGACCCGGACTTCCTGCGGTTCCTGGAGAAGGTGGGCCCCGACCGGGTCGAGACGTTTGCCGTCGAGGATCTGCTCGTGCTGGATCGTGTCCATCGCGAACAGCGAGTCCCGGATGAACTGCGCGAACGCCTCCGGCCGCTGATTGCCGAGGGCATCATCGAACGGGTGGGGCACGGCCGTGGCGTGCGCTACATGCTCTCGCGGAAGTTCTACGAGATGAAGGGCCGGCCGGGCAGCTACACGAGGGAGCGTGGCTTGGACCGGGAGCAAAACAAGAGCCTTCTGCTGAATCACATTCGGCGCTGTGGTGCCGCTGGCGCGCCCCTTGGCGAGCTGACCCAGGTGCTGCCGGCCCTCTCCGTCGATCAGATTCGGCACTTGTTGAAGGAACTGCGTCAGGAGCAGCAGATCACGCTTCAGGGGAAAGGACCGGCCAGCCGCTGGTGTCCACGAAACGCCCCCGCGGCATCCCCGCCGACATGAACACGAGCTTTGCCCACTCAATCGCATTGCCGCATTCCGCCGCATTTACGCGAGCCACGCTGGGTGTGAACTGGGCGTAAACCATTGCTGGGACTGGTGATACATGAATGGTACGGACGCCGCCATTGCCGGATTTTGTTCAAATACCTGCTGTTTGTCGTCGGAAACGCCAGCACCGCCGCGGTTTCGAGGCTCCAGAGGCACCCCACCATGCAGTGCACCGTGCGTGAAATCGTTGGCGAGAACGCCATCACCCTGGATGACGGTCAGGGCGTCTACGACCAGATTGAAGCGGCCCTGAGTGTCGGCGAGGTCGTGGAACTCGACTTTTCCGGTGTGGTCGTCTTCGCGTCCCCGTTCTTCAACGCGGCGATCGGCCGGCTCTTGCGAGACCACTCGCCAGACGACCTGGCCCGTCTGCGCCCCATCACCGGCCTGGATTCCCCAGGGCAAGACCTGTTGCGACGCGTGATCGAAAGCGGCAAGCGGTACTACGCGTCGGCTGACTACCGAGAAGCCCAGAGTCGAGTGTTACGTGAGCTGGCCGAGGCGGATTGATGGCCGCCACCGGTTCGTGGTCGAAGAGCGATAGGGGACCGGTGCGAAGGTGCCGTCACGGTTCTTCCAGGCCAAAATCCAGTTCGCGTTGAACCAACCGGGGCGGAAGGTCGAGGAATGTCCGGCCCTTACACGCCCGCCAGAACACCGCCGGCTCGACGGTCAAGACCCGGCGGATCGCGTCGGCCTCATCCCTGGTCAGCAAATCGAGGAACAGCGTCTTGGTCCGACGCTTGGCAGCTTCGACGAGCGGCCGCAGCCGTTTCCCCAGTAGTTCTTTCAGCCGGCGACGCTGCTCGAAGCGGCGGTTGTACAGGCTGTTCGCCCGGTAGATGTAGGCCACCCGATCCGGGAAGAACTCATCGTCCGGCTCCAGCACCAGTCACCGAAGCAAGCGAGAGGGTCCCTGCGATGAACGCTGCGTACGAGGAGTTGATCCACCTGCTGGACAAACGCGAAGTCAGCTACAACGCCAACGACGAACGGCAGTCCATTTGCACCGATCTAAGGGGGGACATTGGTGTCTACCGCGTCGTAGCGCACGTAGATGCCGATGGCGATCTGTTCCAGGTTCTCGGCCACTCGCCCCTGCTTGTTCCCGAAGGCAGTCGCCCGGCTGTTGCGGAGGCCGTCGCGCGGGCCAACTACGGCCTCCGCGTCGGCAAGTTCGAAATCGATCTCGACGACGGCGAATTGCGGTTCCAGGCGTCCCAGATCCTGACCGACGAAACAGTCGGTGAAGCCGTAATCGACCGCCTGATCAGTACGACAATGTCCATGCTGGACATGTACCTGCCGGCTTTCTTGTCCGTGATCTACGGCAACGAACTGCCGAAGGACGCCATCCGGTGCGTGGAAGCCGCCGGCTGTGGACGCCGGGAATCCGAAGGCGACGAGCAGGAAACCGGAAGTTGAGCTGCGTGCCGATACATCGCGCGTGGGGGCACTCTTCACGGTGACGAGATTGCCGTACCGGGACCGGCCCCGGTCCTGCCCGCGTCGACGAACTGCGTGAGGTTGGGGCATGCTCGTTTCGATGCGCATGGCCACCCGCTGACCATCGCTGTCCGAGAACGGCCGCCCTGGCCGGCTGCCGCGAGCAATCAATGGGCGTCAACCAGAGGCGAGTTAGCCGGGGAAGTCAGCAAACTCGCGTGCAGGTCGAGCGAGATCAGTATTCGTCCGGGAGTAAAACCGTCGTTGCATGCCGCTTGCCGCGTTCGTCGGCGCCGTCGGTGATGACCCAGATCGCAACACGGGTTCGCGTTCTGTAGCACGACACGATCTGGCTGCCGTTGCTGATCGCCTCCTCGTTCAGTCGCCGGTCCTCCTCGCAGACGTTTCCCCAGTCTCCTGCGGCATGGCGCAACACGAACTCCGTCGGGGACTGCCGTGCCTTGTGCAGGGCACCCAAGGCAGCGGGCGTCGCTACGACTTGGCCGAGATCGAACCTGGGTATGGCTTCCGGCATGTTTGAACGGTTGTGAGAGGACACGAATATCTTACCACGGCATGAATGCCTGCTACAGAAGCCGCGGGACGACCTTGCTCTGCCAGTAGCTTTTCTTTCCGATTCTCGTCCGGTCAATGTCGGCGAGCGCCATCCACGCCCGCGACCGGACTTTGCTTTCCTCGACGTCGAATCCGTCGTAGTCGTCCTTTACGAACAGCCATTTGTGATGGTAGATGAAGGGGTCACTGGGCGGCTGCATCCGCCGGCAGGAGCCGTCCGTCTTGACCGTGACGACCGCGCCGATCGTCGGCTCCGGGGCGGTGTCGAAGTCTGCGACCGCTACGAACGACAACGAGTTGTTCGCGAGATTCAGCTTGACGACCGTGTAGGAAAAATCCGGCGGCAAGTGCTTCTGTGCTTCTTCGACCGCGGAACCAAAGACGTGCTGGTACCTGCGATGAACGTAGACAGCCCCGCCGATTTCCTTTCCGACGCCATACTTCCTGGAACGTCTGGGAAGCGGCAAACCCCGTGAAGAGTCGTCCGGTGCTGACCTGTCGGACCGCGCCATGTTGAGACTCCCTGCAATTCGCGTAAATCCGTGGATGGCCTCCAACTGTCCCCAGTCCTGAGAATCGGCCTTGCTCCCGCCGAGCGCAGTCGCGATACTGGACGGCAAGCCAGAACGTTCGGCTCAAACACAGGTTACGACTGCCAACTCCGCCCGGTGAAGCCCCGTTACCCGTTCTGGCAGATCATACCATGAACGCGAACGAGACGGAAATCGCCCGGCACAAGACGGCGATCCGGCGGGCGAGCTATTCGCTGCCGATCAAGTGCCTATTGCGCGACGGGTTGGTGCATACCGAAACGTCGGTCTTCGACTACGGGTGCGGACACGGTCAGGACATTGAACTTCTACGCGGATCGGGCATTCGCTGCGATGGGTGGGACCCGGCGTTTCGCCCCGACGGCGAAAAGACGGTTGCCGATGTTGTCAACCTTGGCTACGTGATCAACGTCATCGAGGACGCCCGCGAACGCGCCACAGCGGTCCGATCGGCATGGAACCTAAGCAGCAAATTGCTGGTTGTGGCCGCCCAGATCGAGTTCGCGGCCCCCGATAAGGAGCAAACTCGCTTCGCCGACGGCGTCATCACGTCGCGCGGCACGTTTGGCTTATGTGTTCGAACACATAATCGCAATTATGTTAGCAAATTGGTTATGTGGTGTTGGGCTGAGCGACGGCCGTTCCGTCGTTCCGGGCACAGCCCGAACGCCACATAATTGATGGGGCTA
>JAAYEH010000576.1 GCA_012728855.1 Rhodopirellula sp.
ATACCACCCCACAGACGGCGAAGCAATTTCGGTCCACGACTGGACACAACTCGATCAGTCACCAGCAGGCCACCGTCCGAAAATCTGGGCTGAAGGCCACATAAGCAACTTGGCCACATAATTTCAGAAGTACTACACCCAGGCCGAACTGCGGGAGTATCTGGAGGTCGAACTGGGAACCGACGCGATCCCGGCCGCCCCGGGCATCTTCTACATCTTCAAAGACGAGGCGACGAAGCAGCAGTTCCTAGCGACACGCTTTCACCGCCGCATTGCCGTCCCTCGGAAACGCATCTCGGAACTACGGTTCGAGCAGAATCTGGATGTGCTTGAACCGATGATGGCGGCCATGACGCAACTGGGGCGATTGCCGGGGCCGGAGGAATTTCCGCAGTCCGCACAAGTGATCGAACGATTAGGATCGCTGAACAAGGCATTTGCCCTGATCCGCCGAGTCACTGACGAGCAGCCCTGGGAAGACATCGCTCAGCGGCACACGGAAGACCTGCTCGTCTACCTCGCGTTGTCTCGCTTTCGTCATCGTCCCAAGCTTTCACAGTTGCCTACAGGCATTCAGCGTGACATCAAAGCGTTCCTTGGCAACTACAGTCAAGCCTGCACTCGCGCCGACACCCTGTTGTTTCGAGCCGGCGATCCTGCCGCGATTGATGCCGCATGCCAGCAGGCGGAGGCAGGGAAACTCGCGGACAACGCTCTGATCGTGCATCGGACAGCGCTGGATTGTCTCCCGCCGATTCTCAGGATCTACGAGGGCTGCGCCCGCGCCCTGGTCGGCGACATCGACGAAGCCAACCTGATCAAGCTGCACCGATTCTCTGGCAAAGTGAGTTACATCGCTTACCCGGAATTCGAGACGAAGCCGCATCCTCGTCTGCATCTTCGCGTCAAGGTCTCGTTGCGCACGCTGGGAATCGACTTCTTCGATTACTCGAACTGGCAAGACCCTCCGCTGCTGTTTCGCAAAGAGCAGTTCCTGCACGCCGACCATCCACTTCACGAGAAGTTCTCCCGGCTGACCCACCAAGAGGAAAGACGCGGCCTGCTCCACGAGATCGACGATTCGGCCCCGGCTACCCAGTGGCAGATACGACTAGCGGAATCAGGCTACGTCTTGCGAGGCCACCAGGTGGTTCGTGCCTCGAAATAACCCATACGGCCGCCATCTACCTGCCCCTAACTGCTCGACCTGGGCCTGTAGCGCGTCGTCGACCCGGACTTCGATGACAACGGTATCGAGTACGATACCGGAAACAAGGACCGGCTCCGCCGATCCAGCGGCCTGTCCGGCGTGCAAGACGACCAACTGCGAGCCGGGCCGCGACCGCTGGTGGTGCATTGACTGCGGGATGGAGGTCTGGTACGGACATTACGGCTAACCCACCGCACCACCTCGACTCTACGCGCCCCCCGAGGAATTAAGTGTATGTCCCCTCTGATCCTCGTGCGCCTCCGACCGATGCCCCAAGTGGCTTAATGTTTTCCGCCGCTGCCTCACCCGAACAACGCGCAGCCTTCCTCCTTGAACCACTCGATCTTCTCTTTCAGATTCTCTTCCGTCGTCTCGAAATACGCTGCCATGCACGTTAAGCACATCATCCGTTCGATCTGCCGGTGGATGAGTTTCTTGTTAAGCGCGATTTCATCTTTGGAAAGTTTCTCTGTGCGGCAGAAGGAGCATCCTACCTGTTTCGCGCCGCTCATTGCGCCACCTCTCGCAGCGTGTATGCGGCCACGTTCTTCCCACCGTATTCAAGTGGGTCTATCGTCTGCAACTGTTGCCGGATCACCGTGCGCATCTGCACGGCGGGACGTAAACAGTATCGTTTAAACTCCCCCTTGTCGATCCCGTCTGGATCGGTAACGTGCGGGAACAGCAGTTTGAGGTAGGCTGTGCAAAGCCGCAAAACGGCTTCCGTGTCACGGGTGTCCGCCCCTGAAGGGTATTCCACAAGTCTTTCGACGACATGACGGTAAATCAGTGTTTCCGACGGCTGGCGCAACAGGTGCATGATTTCGGAAAAATACTCCGTGTTCAGCGCCCAGCCGTTGATTTTCAGGTTCTCGCTCATGCGCGGAATGTCGCGTCCCTGGATAAAGCCGTGGAACCGATCCAACAATGCCGACTCGTGGAACACAGCCGGCAACTTCTGAAACATGTCTCTGGTTTCGTCCATATCGGTTTGAGCGATGTTCCCCAGCAGGATGACACCAGCCTCGCCGATGATGCGGGTCTTGCCGACTGTGATCTCCCCACTTTCCATGTAGGCTTTGAGCCCCCCCTGCATCTCGCTCGGATCGGGGAAGTTGATCGACTGAATTTCGTCCAGTGCCACAAAGTCATTCGACGCGACCAGACCGGGGCTCCTCCCGTTGATATCGCCGAACATTTTCGCCCGCGTCAACGTCCCCCCGCTGACCAACCAGCCATATTTCCCGACCTGCCCGAACTGATACGACTTTCCCGTCCCCTTGGGTGCCAGCTCCACCAAATTCAGGCGCGGTTCGATGAACGGCAGCAGACGTGATAGCACCGTGTGTTTCTGTACCCAGTCTTCGTACCCCGCTGGATTGTAGTCGATCGCTCCCAATACGACGTCGAGCCACTCCTCGGCCGTGAACTGCCCACGCGCCTCTCGATAGGCATCCAGGTCAATCGTATACGGACAGAAATTCCTGTACTCTAAGAGCGTGAAACATCCTCGCGGATTCTCGTCGTCCGGGCTGCGGTATCCCAGTTGTACCAGTCCCCAGCCACCTGCCGTTTTCACGACATCCTCTCTGATCCGGTTCCAGACATAATCCTCAATCAGCGTTTCCGCGTGTCCCAGACCCAAATACGGAATCGCAAACGTGTACTCGTCGCACCGCACACTGAATTGGATTTCAATCTTGGCCAGAAACTTCTTTGTGCGTCCCTCACTTCTCGCTGCGTCCTTTAATTCCAGTAGATTCTCGCGGCGCGGGATGATTTCGTAGATATATTTGCGCAATGCCTCGGCATCGTGGATTCTGCCGTCCGACTCCGCCCTGCGCTTCAGAATCCAGTCCCGCAAAAACGACGGAATCGAGGCCGCTTTGAAGATCGCCACGATGTTGGGGTCCTTGAATACCGTGGTGTCCGGGAATGCCGCCCGCAACTTGCCAGTATCGACCATGGTCGGTTGTCCTCGTTGCACCTACAAATCAAAATCGTCTTTCTCAACAATCTGCGCGCGTTTGCCGCCGGTCTTCGCTGTCGGCACGAACTGCCCCGTCCGCGAGAAAATCACCACCGGCACCAACCGTTCCTCCAGTGTTGCCCCGCCATGCAGTTCAAAGCCTTGACCGCCGCCCTTCTTGGGCAGCCGGTCATAACCGCGAACCACCCAATACTTGCCGTCCAGCGTCTCCTCCATCTCCGACGGACATTCGCCTTGCGTCGCCCGGTCCCGATAACGCCAATCGCGCACTTCCGCACCCTCCTCACAACTAAGCGTCCGAGCCAGCCTGGGTTCGGACTGCCACGCCAGCGCCGCGAGTCGCGAAGTCCCGTGGTCGGCCGTGACAAGAACCCGTTCAAACTGTGCCAACCCGTACTCCACCTGCGGCAACACCTTGGCACCGATCACATCCAGCGCCTCAGCCAAGTTCTCCTCCGGGCGCCGCACTTCGTGCGGCTCCGCGCCGTTGTGCGCGATGTTGTCGAAGCGTTTGATGTCCGCCAGCCGCCGTGCCCCATCTGGCCAATGGATGTTGTTGAACTGCGTCGATGTCGGCAAATGCGCCTCGCCGAGTCCCAGCGAATCCACACCTAGATTCCGTTCCCTCGCCAGCGTCACCAACATCGGCAGCCACTCCGCACCCATCGCGTCCACTACCAGCAACGCGCACCTGTTGTCTGATGCATACCTTTGCACGATCGCGTCCCGCGATTGCACCGAACCCGGCGGCACCACCCGCTCCACTTTCGAGTAAAACTCCGGCGTCACGTGTCCTGCCATCTTCAGAGCACGGTATTCCTTGAAATAACCTTCGAGTGCCTCGTCGCTGAAGACGGGGTCCGCGTTCAGATACGCAGCCGCTTCAGGATAGACGTCTTTAACGGCGTTTGACACGACGCCGTCCACCGCACAACGCCGGAGTAATTCCGCCCGTTCCGCGCGCGTCCTGCAATTCAGCCACGGCGCGACCCGCAACGTGGATTCGGCCGCGCAAACGTCTATGAATTGCTGAATGTCCGCGCCGAACCTATTTACGTCCGCTTCCTGTATAGCAGCCCTGCGTTCGATAGCATACATTGCCGCGTCATCGAGCCATTCCGCAGCGCCCGTGACGTATGCGGAGCGGAAGTTGCCGACAGTGACGCCTTCCTGCTCAGCGGCACGCTTAAGGTAACCTCCCTGGGCCGCGACGTGTTTTACGAGCCAGAACGCTGCCTCGCGTTCAACACCCTTGCGTGCGTCAAACTCGCGCAGCACCCGTTTTTCCACTTCCCCGTCTGGAAAGAACAGTCTCTTGAGCGTTTCCGATAGATTATTGCCCGCACCTTCCTTCCCCCGCCCGCACATCCAACGCAGGGCATCTTCGGACAACTTCACATCGTCCACGTCGTAAAACACTCGGGCAAAATCCCGCAGACACACTACTTGCCGCACCTCCGCGCTTAACCCCGCCAATTCCCGCCCTTCGGAGGCAACCACAATCCTCCGCATAGAGTTGTCGCTGGGATGTTCCTCGGTGTATCGCAGGTACTTTTGGAATGTGTCGCATAGTTCTGGGATGAAGGATGCCAAATTGTCCCCCACCAGCATAACCTCAGTGCGCCCCGCGATTTCTCCTTCGTATTCCGCGGTGCCGCGGCATTGAATCTCAATCAGTTGCTTCCCCTGTCGGTAACGTGGATTTGTGAACACGTCATTGAGGATCACTTTCGTGGCGTCATCGCTCCGTAATAAGCAAACCGCGGCCCGTCCGGCCCCGCCGTCCACCCATTCGCGCAAAGCGGCGACCGCGGCCCGTTTGTTTTCGTCTGTTAATAACGCGAGATAGCCCGGCAACCCCAGCAACACCACTGACTTTCCGCTCGCCGCCTGTGCCGTCATCGCATTGCGCACCCGCTCGAAGACTTCGTCAGGCATCGGTAGCCACCCGCTCTCGCTTATTAGATCGCTCAAACGCAACTCAGTGTCGCCGCGTTCTTGGCAGAACCCGCGCAACGTCGTCCAGCTTTCTGCCGAAGGCATGGTCACCACTCGTGTCTTCGGCTCAGCCAGGGGATTCCGGATATATTCGCAATACTCGTCCAGTGTCATGGTTTCACTCCAGCACCGAAAGTCCGGCATCGGCAAATCGGTCGATCAGTTTCAGGAGCAGTATCTTCGCCTCGGCATCAGAAAGCATTTGCACCTTTTCCGCAGCCTTCTTCCGCACCCGAGCGTCATACCCCTCTTTGACGAACGTCTCGACCGCCTCGTGAAGCCCTTCGTCCGTCAGCCATTGTCCAGGGGCATCGCCCAACTTGCGGCACAACCAATGGGTCAGTTCGCCAACACTGAACCCGATCTTTTCGTAACGCGCGGGCAGCACCCGTTTGAGGAATTTGCCGGCCGCCGCGGCTGCCTCCTCAAACGCACCCTCTTTCACGAGCTCGGCATGCAGGGCCTGCAAACGTTCCGCCGACACCCTTCCCGGATTTGCGATTGCATCGACGATGCTCTTGGCGTCATCCAACGCCAACGCGAATTCGGCGGGCAAGGCGTGCTTTCGGCTCCATTCGTCAGGCGACTCGGTGCCTGTGCGTTCGCGCCACAACCCCGCGACCATCTTGGAAACAAGCGTCCGACTGTATTCCTCGATCTTGCCGCGGCCCTGTGCCTTGAAGCCCTGTTCATCAGCTTTGGCCGAACCAGGAAGAAAGGCATTGTAAAGATCGCGGCTCTCCGTGGCCGCCATTGGCCAGACCTCCCCGAAGATTTCCCGCATCGCATCCAGTTGCCGCGTTTGCGCTACGTCGAAGAACACCTCGCGGATAGCCGCGCCTTGCTGTTCCAGCGTCTCCTCAATAGCTTTCACGTCCTCTCCGGACAGCAACGGCCTTTCCAGCAGTTCAAAAAAACGCTGCAGCGCCGGGTGTCTCCTAATCCAGAACTCAGTCGGCACCTTGTTTTCGACGAGTACCGCGTTGCGCAAGCGGGTCAGCGCGTCCTCGAAGCTCAGGTATCCCGACGAGCCGGCCAGCCCGCGGATGTGCTCCGCGCACAGCATCTGCCGGTAAACCGCTTCCAGTTCGGACTCTGCATCGCCGCGTTTCCACAGCCATCCGCTCGCCGCCGCGAAACGGTTCTTCACTGCCCCGCAATACGTGTGCGCCGAACCACCCATGCGCTCCACCGCCGCTTTCAACTCCGGCTTGGCCCTATCGACATACCGCTGGAATGCCTTCTCGAACTCCAACGGCGTCATATACTTGGCCATCGCCTCCGCAAGTCCCGGGTTCGCCAATAAAACCTCGCCAATCTCTTTCACCTTGTTGCCGCGAGTCTCGGTGTCGCCCTTTGAACTGATGCTGTTTGCCGCGCATAGTGCGTCGATGACTCTACGCATCGCCTCCGCGCTCGGGTCGTCTTGCCCGCGGATATGCTCCGGCAAGACCCACAGCGGCACGCGTTGTGAAATCTGTTCCAGCCGCGTGCCGATCGCATTCAACGCCGCCTCTACCGTTCCGTCCGCGAGCGGGCGGCTACCGAAAATCACGCTGCTCTGGGCGATGAACGCCTTTTCCTCTTTCGACAGGCGACAGATCAGTTTCTCGTTCTTGATGGCGTTATTGCCGTCGTCTTTCACCACCGCCGCGATAATCTCTGCCAGCGTCGCCGCGTCCAGCGCCTTGCTCGTCACGCCGTCCGTCCATTGCAGTTTGCGCTGTCCGGTGAGCCATGTTTTCAGCACGAAACCCAGCACGAACGCGGAATACGGCACCGCCAGCAGGCCGAATGGCGGACGCTGCAAATCAATGTAGAGTTTCCGTATCGAGCAGGTATTGCCCGCACCCACCGTGCTGTCTTGCCGCTTCTTACAAAAGTCTCGCAACTTCGTAAGCGGATGATTTGGATTCCCATCGAACCATGTTTCCTCGGCGGTGATTCCCTTCCCCTGCCACGTCTTAACCACGTTTTTCTGCGAGCCGTAGCTCTTGGGGTTATTGACAACAAACCTGTCGAAATCAATGCCCGCCAATGCCCAACTTTCCAAGCCACTCATCAAGCCGAACGCGTTGATATAGAACCCGCACAAGTCGTCCGTATACGCGGCAAACGCTTGCGTTGCATAACTGATGAGCCAGTCTTTTCTCAACTGCCCCCAGGTCACTTCTTCGACGAACGGTTCCCCTTTCGGGTTCGGTTTGTACATCACGAGCTTTGAGGCGCTCGTCACTTTGGAATGCCACGCCGCCTTAGCGCGGCTGATCTGCGTCTCGAACAATCTCTTGTTCGCGCTGTCGCTTGCCAATGCGAGACGGGCGCAGTTCTCCACGAACTCGTTCCACGCCTTCGCATTGTCGCGGCAGAAACTTACTTCCGGCAGGGTAACAAAAAGCATCCGGTGGTCTTTGAACTGCTTCGCTAATTCCTTTGCCTTGTCGGGGATGCGTAACTGTTCCTGTTCGTCCCGCGCCAAAATGAATTGTACAAGCACTCGGTTCCCTGTGTCACTAAAAGTCTCGCGTTTCCCAATGCTTGAGGGAGAAAGACCGCCGACCTCTGCGGCGCGCACATCAAAACGCGAGCCGTAGTTGACGCCTTTCAACTGCCTGGCCAGCTCCGCTTCAGTGTCTTTCAGCACCAGGTCTCCGAATTTGCCGGTCAGCACCGCCTTCTTTTCCTCAATCTCTTTCGTGTCCGAGCGGTCAGTGAAGCGTTCGCAACGCCCGTTCACAATCGTAAAGCAGTGTTTCTGTTCCAGATTGCGCAGAATCATGTCTGTACCCGTTAGTTCGCCGTCGCCCTCGAAACTGCGCTTGATGTTTTCCACCGACGTGCTTAGAAGTGGATGCCCCGTCCCCTGCAACTGTTCGATCAGCCCGAACAGCAATACCGCCTTGAACACGCGCCGTTCGTCCGGCTGCAACTCGGTTTCGCGCCTGGTGTATTCCGCCCGCGCTTCCTGAACTTCTCTTGCCGTCCCCGGATCGTCCCGCTCCACAAAGTACTGCCACAGATGATCTACCGTCAGGAACTGATGCCCGGATACATCTAGACCGCCCTTCTCTATGAATGCCTTGAACTCCTCGCCGTTCAGGAACTCGAACATGCTCCGCTGGTTCGATCCGATCGCTACCGACAGATGTTTCAAGAGGAACGCCGTCATGGGATGCAGCGGCAAGATATTCTTGAAATCCGCCGCCTCGATTCCCGCCTTGTTGGCCACCATGTAGGTTTCAGCCACGCCGCTCACACTGTGCCACAGCACGTCACGCTCGTGCGTCCACTCCATTGCCTTTTCCGGCCTGATCACGAAGGCGTCTGCCGCCAGTTTTAGCGCGGTTTCGTTCGGCAGATCAATCCGCTTGAACGTGAACCGGTTGTTCGCCTTTTTCGCGCTCTCGGACGCGGCGGCGAAATACGAGGAAAGATCCGTGTGCGTCACCGGCACGAAATAGAAACGTCCCTGCTGCGCCGCCTCCGCCAATTGTTCCAGTGTCTTCAATTCCGAGCGGTTGCGATCCACAAACGCGGAGAACTCGTCCCAGATATAGACCAGTTTGGAGAGACCGTTCGCCTGCAAGGCCTCGCCTGCCCACGCCAGAAAGTCCTCTGCGCTCACATCGAGATAGATGTGCCGCGCCTCCAGTACCCGCATCGCGTCGCTGGCCAGTCCTGCCTCCAGATTCTCATCCCGCAGTTTCTTCTCCAGCATGTCTGCGGTCTTGATCCCCGCGTGCAGATGCGAGAGCCGCGCCTGCATTTCGTCGCGCTTAGCAAAGAAATGCGGTTCGTCCTGCCGGATGCGTTCGATGACTTCATCCCGTTTGCCTTTCAACGGAAGCGTGTGTCCGCCCGCCTCTAGTGCCTTCGTGATACCTCGCTGCAATCGCATCAAGAACTGGTTTTTCGCGTCCACGCCGTCCGCGTTCACATCATAGACGACGAGCACCTTCTCTTCGCGCCGCGCCAGCAGCTTGTTGCGCACGGGTTCGGGGATCTGCGATTTCCGCAGATCCAGCCATTTCAGGACGCGCCCATCCTCGTCCATAAACAGTTTTTGCACCACGAGCGTCGTGTGGCTCTTGCCCGTGCCATACGGGCCCGTGATCCACAGTGTCTTATTCCCGCCCTCCAAGCTCTTAAGAAGTTCCCGCAAGATCTCCACGAACGAATCGTGCGGATAGAATCCCAGCCATGTCTGGGGCGTCTTGTTGATGTCCGCCAGCGTCATGCACGGCGCGTAATCCGGTCTGATCCCGAAATAGTCTTTGTAGAGTGTCATTTCTTCCAGGCCACATGTCTTAGGCTACGTTCGCAAAATCAATCCGACCACATCGTACCGATTCTTCGTATCCGGAAAAACCCGCACCTCGTCCAGTCCCAACGTGAAGCTGCACGTGATGAAGTCCGGATACACCGCCACCAACCCCATGCACTGCTTCTTGAACTCGTCCGGCGGGATACCGAACGCCACCAGCGGCGACAGAACTTCCCCATCGAACTCCGCCGCCATCATCTGTCGCACCGTGAACGCGCCGCGTCCAGACTTTTCCGCCATGACATACAGCCCGTACAGAACTGCCAGCGGATCCACCGAACGCGACCGGCGTTTGAGTTGTTCAACGGTTCTGCCCTTCATTTCAACTTCAATCATCGCCCCCTCTCCGTCCCCAAGCGGGGAAGACTTAATGAGTTGGCAAAGCGACTGCAACGCACCCTTCCTTACTGATGCCGAACCAACCGATTGCGCCAGTTTTTCATCAATTTGCTTCATTGGATATCCGACTTCAAAATCCGTATTGCAGATATACCACTTTAGAAGTGGGGAAGTATTTGCTAGACGGATCCACAACAAATGCCAGAACAACAAGTCGCTAAGACCGCGCTGCTTGCCAACTTCCAAGAGCGGCGTTGTGGCTATGGCGGTTGAGTCTTCAATCAACGATGCCTCGCGGAACCACGTTACTGCTGCCGGAACCATCCGGTTACCCAGCGCAGTTGTCTGACGAAAATTCGCGCCCTCTTTTGCAAGAATGTCAATCCATTCCGGTTTCAGTCCAAAGGTCATGTACTTGTTTATCCCGCTGATGTTCATCGTCCTTGCTCCTGCGTATCGTCTTGAGAAATACCGCCAACATCCTTCGTCAGGCGCATAGCACTTCATGCAATGAACGCACGTTGCTTCGTCAATGCAAATCTTCGCCTCGCCGCTACCGGCGTCTTTTCCCAACTGCAATGCGCCCGTCGGACATTCGGCCTCGCACGCCTGACATCCCGCGCAGGATATAGCCTTATGGACCGCGTAAGCTAACCACTTGACTATGAGCCTGTCCGCCTTTCCGTTTGTCCATACACATTCGAGCAACCCTCGGGGCCCGTCCTTGCGGCATGACAACTGCGCACCGTCGATGTTCCCAATCGCTTTAAGCCATTCTTTCAGTCGCGACTCAATTTCAATCGGGAATTCGCAGACCACACGGTCACTTTTACGTTCCACGCCCGGTTCCGCAATGACTTGCTTCAAGGATACGCCGCTTTTCCGAGCATACCATCCACCCTCGTAGACGAACGCATCTTCGTCTTCCTGCGAAGAAAATTCGCGGTCAATTGCATCACGGACCGCGACAGCAAACGGTTTAACTGCTTCACGGTAACTCATTCGAATCAGATCATTCTGTCGGTCGGTTGACATCGGACACATCAGGCACCCGACACGAGGCAACCCCTTTCGGTATGCCTTATTCACAATCAGATCATGCTCGAAAATATAGAGCCACAGTTCATGTGCGGACCATGCCAAGATCGGCATGGCATTCACCTGCGACTGACTCTTGAATCCATCTCCAATATCATCGTATTCTAAGCGCCGTAGGCTCTCCTCGCCACGCACCCCAACAAATGCCAGCGTCCTAATTGACTTCTTTCCGAGCCTTTCTTTGAGTGCCAAAATAGCGGGTGCGCTTTTGTGGACGGAACAGCACCAACGCAGCACTTGCGACGGCGGGCCGAATAGTCGCCAGTTGTCCAATGCGGGGTTTTGGGCCGAGACCTTCAAGAACGGACGGCCTTCATAGCGGCTTTGGATTTCTTCCCACACGCGGTAGGTATCCGGCAGTTCCATGTCCGTGTCGCTGAACACGACAGGAACGTCCGGCGGCAGAACCTTATGGCAGAGGTCAAGCAGAACCACCGAGTCCTTACCGCCGCTGAAGCCGATATAGATTGCGTCGCAGCTTCTTGTGTGGGCGTCGTACATCTCCTTGATGCGTTTGAGCGTGTCCGCCACCAGCGCGACCATGATGCCGCGGTTCCTCGCCACCATCGCCTCAACATCAACCGGAACCAGCTTCACTTTTCTTCGTGTCTTCGCGCGTTCGTGCGGGCGATCCTCCCAGCACAACGCTCCCTTCCATTCGATGTCCTGCGGCTTGCCGTAACTCGTCTTGTTAAACTTCGCGATGTCCTCGCCGCGATACAGATACACGTTCTGCTTCGCCCAGAGGAGCGGACGCGACTCCCTCGAATCGAACGACAACCGCGCCTCCACCCCCGTGAGAGCCAGTTCCTCAGCGAAGACAGGGCGGATTTCGCTCGCCACGAATTTCCCCGTCTGCGTCGTCAGGCGGTATCCTCCCGTTCGTCTATCCCAGTCGTAACTATACATCCGACCCGACCTCAGGCACGATTCTGTTAATCTTGCAGACCTTGAAATAGCGATGGCGATTGCCAATCTGGAGCTTGACCGTCGAAACTGAGTACCCAGACTTTCGAGCGATTTCCTCGGCACTTTCTCCTCTCTCAATGCGTCGCGCCCAATCCGAGACTCGCGCGCTGGTGCCGTCATTCCTGAACGCGCGCCAGGTTGCCGGTGATAGCGGCCGTCCCCCCAAACCTATGATGCCACTTTCCTGGTCCATCACCTCAGCAGGCGGCCGCGTTCTGTCTGTCTGGTTCTCGTTCGCTTCGCCCTCCCGCTCCAGCCGCAAGCGTCGATCCCACAGGGTCTCGCCCTCGTAGCTGAAATGGTTAAACCCGCTTGCAGACCGCACATCCAACAAGTGCATCGCCAATGTCGAAATCGCCCACGCCTTGCCGTCGTATTCCACTTGATTGGAGTCATCCAGCACGATGCAAGTGATATGACTGTCCTTTGCGAAAATTAGTTTGGCGCCAATCGGCACCCCGAGGTTGCGGAAGCATGTGTTCGGGCTTCTTACGCGCGGTTGCTTTGCATTCGGAAAGACATCGTTGTCGCCTTGGTAGTGTTTCGCGCAGATGCGCATGAAGGTCGCGTTATCGGGCAGCGCGTATTCTTCGCGGAAACGGATGCAGTAGAATAAATTCAACGCGAATTCAAGATTTTTAGCCGACACTTTCTCTTCCAACGCAATCAGCGTATCGACGGCCGTTGTCAGTTTCTCGGCGAAATCCTCCGGCAGAGGGATCGCCTCTGCACTGCGCCAGCAGGGCACGCCGCCGATTTCAGCAAGATGAACATCCGGCAGGAGCTGCGCTCGAAAAGATTCCAACGCCTCAGCGGTCAGGTGCGGCATCGCCTCTTCGATCTCATGCAACGCCAATGTGCCGCCCGCGTCTTGTAGCCGTTCGGCGAGTTCGGCGAACTCGCGCGCTCCACCGTCCAACTCGGCCAACTTCGTTCTACGATCTCCTTCGACACAGAGGAAGCCGCCCTTTCCCCGCGCATCCAGCACCGTGAATCCCAGATGCCGCAGAAACGTAGCGCAATCCTCCGGCGTGGCGATATGGCGAAGAACGCCACGAAAACTTTCCAGAAGCCTTTCGACCGAGAAACAGCCGTGTTCCTTCAGCCAATACGTTGCCTGCTTTCGGATTGCCAACTGCGTCTCAACGTCCGAGATCATCTCCTGGGAGAACCAGCGCCCGTCCACCAGTTGGAACATCCTGGCTTTCAAGGCTTCGATCTGGAAATCCTGAAACGAGACTTTCTGTCGCACTAGCCGCACTGCCAGTGGATCGAACGACATGCCGTTTGGGCACTCCCGCGCTAACGCGTTTAGAAGTTCAGCAGTCGTCATGCCGACCTCCGTTCATGGGTGTGGACAGTCGAGCGGGGCGTCGTCGGTCGGAATCGCTTGGGGTAACCGTCTTCCGATGTCCGTCACGCGAAGATGGCGGCCGGTGTTACCCTTGACGTTGGGGTCCGTCTCCACCAATTGGGGCACTTGGCACCAATGGCGGATGCTATCCACCATGTTCTTTCCCACACCCAGGCGGACCAGCGCGTCGTCCTCGGAGAACAGCGTGGGGCAGTGATCGACGCCCCGCACGCCCTTCTCCAGCCAGCCGTACCGAAACACAAACGTCTGGTGCCCGGAGAACTTGTGCTTCACGTTCCTCG
This sequence comes from Rhodopirellula sp., assembly GCA_012728855.1. GTDB lineage: Bacteria > Planctomycetota > Planctomycetia > Pirellulales > Thermoguttaceae > JABWBD01. The sequence continues at coordinate 13,585 of JAAYEH010000576.1, forward strand.
CCATGGCTTGGTTCCAGACTACCCCTTGTTCGTCTCAGATTCCTCGCCGGTCTTTCCGGCCTGTACCCACGTATCCACCTCCGAGATCTTGAACTTCCAAAGCCGCCCCGCCTTGTGCGCGGGCAACTCCCGCTGCCGAATCCACCGGTGGATCGAATCTTGACTCACCCCCACGTGGCGAGCGATTTCCTCAAGGGAAACCCATGGTTCTGCCTGTTGCATTGGTGGCTCCCGCAAGCTAGCTTTGCTGCCAACTTTCGCCAATTATTGCGGATTGGTGCGGACGAAACAAGATGCCGGCTCGCTCAGACGAAGTTTCTGCCCGATCGCTGGCGTCCCGTCGCGGGCTGATTGACGCGGCCACACCTATCAACTTAGGTGCGACTTCTTTCCTCAATAGGCGATACCGATTGAGGGGACATTCCGAATCAAGCCCCCTCCTGGCGTTTCTCCGAAACAGAAACGAATCTAAATCGCTTCCACATAATACGTTACGGCATGGATTCTGGCATTCGGCAGCCGCTCAGAATCATCCAGCCAGTTCCTGATGACAAACCAGGCCTTCAATGAACGCCGCATGGAAAAGCCCCCTCCACGCGGTGGAAGGGGCGTGCTGCTCCCATGGAAACCTGCGCCATCGGTCAGGCGGCTTGCACGGGAAGCCCGTACCCGCCGCCGATCAGTTTCTGCAGGGTGATCGTCTCGTGGGCGGCCCGTGAGGGCTGCCGTTGCTGACGATGCTTGAGCACTTCCGTGAACGCGTTCAGGAGGCTCCATGCCGTCCTCTTCGTGAACTCAGGATGTTTGGGCTGACGCCACTGCTGAATCACGTCCGGCAGCAGGCGAGCCCCGATGATCCCGCCTTCGTAGGCCTGCAAGATCAACGAGTTCGCCCGGTCCGGCGACACCTCCGTGTTCCTGAGCCAATCGATCCTCTTCGCCTCGGCCTGCTGGTACTGTCCC
>JAAYEH010000577.1 GCA_012728855.1 Rhodopirellula sp.
CGTGCGGCAGATGGCGTCGTCGTGACGGCGGCCTTCACGGAGGTCGTCGGCACTGAGTTCGTAGAGCCCTGCCAGCCGGCGGCCTTCGCGCACGCCGATTTGTTCCGCGGTGGCCGCGATGCGGATGTTCTTCCAGACGCCGCCCAGCGACCGCAGGCCGTTGATCAAGTGGTGCAGCTCGCGGCGCGCCCGCAGGGTGGCGGCAGTCACGTCGCGGACGTCGGTGCCTTTCACGCCGTACTCGTGGTTGGCCATGAGGATGAACAGGTCGTCGCGGACAGGGAAGAGGGAAGGCTTGGCATAGGAGGGCGAATGGCCGCCCCGCTCCATTTCGGCCCGCAAACGATCCTTGGGACCGGCCCAACCGCCCGGTCCGCCGCAAAAATCCTTGACCTCCTCGGGAATCAGGCCGGTCACCAGGCAGATCATCGACATCGGCTGGCAGAGACCTGTTTCGGGGTGACCGAAGCGGACTTCGCAGCCGGCCAACGCCCCCAAGTCGCCGTCGCCGGTGCAGTCGATAAACGCCTTGCCTGCCAGCGCCTGCCGCCCGGACTTCGACTCGACAATGGCGTGGGTGAGGCGGTTTTCCTTATCGCGGTCGACCACGGCGCCGCAGACGCGGGTGTGGTACTGCACCTCGACGCCGGCTTCTTCACACATCTGTTCCAGGGCGATCTTCACCGTTTCCGGGTCGCAACAGGTGCGGGGCTCCGCCGCCGAGGCCGATGCGGCGGTTTCGGCCTTGGCGATCCGCTCGAGGATTTCTCGCATCACTCCGGCTTTGTTGTTGGCATCGATGATATACGCCAGCAGGCCGGCGGTCCAAATGCCGCCCAGACAACCGTGGGTCTCCAACAGCAACGTCTTCATGCCCAGGCGAGCCGCCGCCACCGCGGCCGCGGTTCCCGCCGGTCCACCGCCGCAAACCACCACGTCGGCCCGGCCGGCGACGGGAGTCTGCCGTTCCGGTTCCACAACGGTATTGCTGCTCGTGGACGAAGTATTATCGCCGCCAGCGGCAAATACGGATTGTCCCAGTGGGAGCACGGCGCCGAGGCCGCCAAGTCTGACAAAATCGCGGCGTTTCATGCGGCAGGTTCCTCTTGTCCAGGAGGCTAGGGGAGTCGGGAGTCTTCTTTCACCAAAGCTCGATTTCGATACAGGTAACCGTTCACGGGGCGGAAGAGAGGGGGACAGGTCCATGTTTTCGGCCAACGTCTCTTGCGCCAAAACGCATCAACTGGCCGAAAAATGCGACCAGTCCCCGGCCGCCCCGTGAACGGTTACCGATTCAGTTTACCGCAAGAAAGCCCGCGGCACCACAGGCGCGTTTCCCACTGAACGTTTTGTCGAGCATTACTTTCCCTTGCCGCGACATGCCGGACGCGATACATTGCCGGTAGGATCTTTGTCGGATAGGTAAACTCGCCGTGCGGATAGGCTTATCTCGTTGAACCGCAACGGCCAACGGCCTGCGCCGGTGCGGAAACAGAGCCCGCCACGTCGCATCACGCGCAGGCCGTTGGCCGTTGCGGTTCAACGAGTTGCGTTGTGACCGCAGGCCGCGCTCTGAGTGATCGAGACAACGACACATGGCGGAGACTTTCACCACCGGCTTGCCGGGCTTGGACAAGGTGCTCAGGGGGATCGAGCCGGGCGACAACATCGTCTGGCAGGTCGACTCCGTTTCGGATTACCGAATCCTGGTCGAGCCTTACGCCGAGGCTGCGCGGCGGGCCGGCCGGCGGCTGATTTACTTCCGCTTCGCCTCCCACGAAGCGCTGATCGACGACGATTTCGGCGCGGAGATCCACAACCCCGATCCCTCGCTGGGGTTTGAGAGTTTCGTCGCCCATGTGCATAAGGTGATCACCGATGCCGGCAAGCACGTGGTCTATGTGTTTGACTGTCTCTCGGACTTGGCGTCGAACTGGTCGGCGGACCAGATGCTGGGCAATTTCTTTTTGCTCACCTGCCCGCGACTGTTCGACCTGGAAACGGTCACGTACTTCGGCATTTACAGGAATTACCACGCCTCCTTCGCGTTGAATCCGATCACCGAGACGACCCAATTCCTCCTGGATGTCTTTCGCCAGCAGGAAAAGATCTACGTGCGTCCGATCAAGGTCCAGCACCGATCGACGCAGTCGATGAACACCATCCATTTGTGGGAGAAAGACACTTTTCGGCCGATCACCGCCAGCGCGGTGATTTCGGACGTGCTCGCGTCGAGCCGATGGCCCGGGCTACGGGCGGATATCCGGCTCGGCTTCTGGCGGAGGATTTTTTCGGAGGCCCAGCAGGCTGATGACGACGCCCGTGCCGGGCGCTGTGCTCCCGGCCACGAGCGGGAGGTCTTTGGACGTCTCAGCCGCATGGTCTTATCGCGCGACGAGGCGATGCTGCGGCTGGTCGACCGCTACCTGAGCCTGGCCGATATCCTGGAAATCCGCGATCGCATGGTCGGCATCGGGCTGATCGGTGGGAAGACGCTGGGCATGCTTCTGGCCCGCGCCATCCTCAAGCACCACCAGCCCCGCCTCTACGAATTGCTGGAACCGCACGATTCGTTCTACATCGGATCGGACGTGTTCTATACGTTTCTGATTCGCAACGGCGTCTGGTGGATGCGCCAGAAACAACGCGATCCGGAGACCTTTCTCGAAGGGATCGAGGAGACCCGCTCGCGATTACTCGCAGGTCGGTTTCCCGACTACACGATGGACCAGTTCAAGGCGATGCTCGACTACTTCGGCGAGTCGCCCTACATCGTCCGCTCCAGTTCGCTGCTGGAGGACGCCTATGGCAATGCCTTCGCCGGCAAGTACGACAGCGTGTTCTGTGTCAATCAAGGCACAAGAGAAGCCCGCCTGCAAGCGCTACTGGATACGGTCCGCCGCGTCTACGCCAGCACGATGAGCGAGAAGGCGCTGCGGTATCGCGCGGCGCGGGGCCTGCTGGACCGGGACGAGCAGATGGCGTTGTTGGTGATGCGGGTCTCCGGCGACCAGTACGGCGATAAGTTCTTGCCGCAGATGGCGGGGGTAGGCTTTTCGTTCAACCCGTACGTGTGGCACAAGGAGATCGACCCGCACGCGGGCGTGATCCGTCTTGTCTTCGGGCTGGGTACGCGAGCGGTCGACCGGGCCGACGATGACTACACGCGCGTCGTGGCGCTCAACGCCCCCTTGCGGCGCCCGGAGAGCAATTTCGACGAAGTCGCGGAGTACTCGCAGCACCGTGTCGACTACCTCGATCTGACGACAAATCGTTTTGCATCGGGTTACTTCCGCGACATGGTCCGCGACACACCCGGTCTGCCTTTGGAGATGGTGAGTTCCCAGGACCGGGCGACGGGCTACGAGCAGGGAGCCCCGATTCGGGTTCTGACCTTCGAGAAACTTCTTACCGGCACGACCTTCGTCGACGACATGCGCGAGATGCTCAAGGCGATCGAAACGGCTTACGAGAACCCGGTCGATATCGAATTCACGGCGAATTTCGTGAGCGATGACCGTTACCGGTTCAACCTGCTCCAGTGTCGCCCCTTGCAGGTGCAGGGGGCTGGGAGCAAACGCCTGCCCAAGGTGCAGGTTTCCGACTCGGACCGGATTATCGAAGCGCGGGGAGCGATCATCGGGCCGAGTCGCTTTGTCGCGCTGGACCGCTTTATCTACGTCGTACCGCGGCTCTACGGCGAGTTGCCGTTGAATCGCCGCTATGAAATCGCCCGCGTCCTCGGCCGGGTCAACTACGAAGACGGTGACGCCAAGGCCACCATGCTCTTGGGGCCGGGGCGGTGGGGCACGTCCAGCCCGGAGCTTGGAGTGCCGGTCTCCTTCTCCGAGATCAGCCGCGTATCGGTTCTCTGTGAAATTGTTACGATGCGGGAGAACCTCATCCCCGACGTTTCGCTGGGAACCCATTTTCTCAACGAGTTGGTGGAAATGAACATCCTCTACATGGCCCTCTTCCCCGAGCGGCAGCAGAATTACCTGAACGAGCAGTTCTTCCTCGACGCCCCGAATCGGCTCCTGGAGATTGTCCCGGGCGCCGGGCCGTGGCGGGAAATGGTGCGAGTGATCGACACGCGCGACGTCCTGTCAGCCAACCGCAGCGTGCTGCTGTTGGCCGACGCCGGTTCCCAGGAAGCGAAAGTCGTCATGGTGGACAAGAATCGCGCCGGCGGCCGGTAGTGGCTTTGGAGTGCGCACGACTCGTCGTCGCTTTCTTTCTGTATTTTCCTTTCTATGATTTTCTTTTCTACGATCTTTCTTTGCGACCTTTTCCCGTAAGGAACACGATGCCATGCGCAAACCGGCGTTCAACTACCCGCTCAGTGACCGAATCCACTCGCGAAGCATCTGGATCAGCGGCAAGATCAGTGAGACAGCCAGTACGATCCATATTGGAAGCGCGATTAGGAGGACGAGCCACCCTTGAGACGGCGGGGTTCCTGACTTCCATGACGCACGCCTCCGCTTGCTCGTATCTCCCGTTGTATCGGGCGACTTATACGGATTCTGGGACATGGCGGTGTATTGGCTCAGTTCAGTGCGATCGACTCGTTCCGTCATTAGCTGCCGGGTGGATGCTCACCCATATGCGCTAAGTACGGGTCGCTCCGGCTTCCAGGTATCGCAAGGTGTACCTGGCTCGCGTTTTCAGGAGCGTGAATTGGTCAATTCGCGTCAAGAGACGGTCTAACTCCGCGGCATCCTCGGGCGACAGCGGGGCTTCCTTGCCGCGAGCGACGAGATTATCCAGGCGAGCTTGGAGCGAAGGCGCCAACATTCCTTCCGCAAGAGCCTCCAACTCGCCACTGCTCAGGCCGAGCAGGACTTCCGCATCGTTGCTCATCGTGGCGCCCTTCCACGTCAAGAGAAGAACGGTCAAAAGCAAACTAAACGTACTGGCCCCAACCTTGCACTGTAATCCTCTCGGACAGTATCGTCTAGCCGATCGTCAATCGGCACCCGCAATCCCTATCCGTACCGGATCATCACCTCCAGCTCGATCAAGTTCACCTTCTCGATGATACCCGGCAGCAGCTTAATCGGTTTGATCTCAAGAACATTCTCACCGCGGAGCAGTTCCTCGCTTCCGAGCGACAGATCATACTGCTGGTAGGGGCCGATCTTGACGGTATGGATCCGCGTATCGCGGCCGTTGGGGGCATAACGAATCGATCGCCTGCCCGGATCGACGGGACGGCCGTTCAGCGAAACCTCAAATTGCTCGCTCCGTGCCACGTTCTCCAGTTTGAACCGGATCATCCTTTCTTTCGCCTCCGCGCCGTTCTCATAACACCGGAAGACCGCCGCGACAGCGGCATCCGGCTGGGCGCGATCCAGGGAGGCGATGTCCGGATCGTAGTGGCGGTAGCGAGTGTCGTTGCTCCAGTAGAACAGAAACCGCTTGTCCTTCTTCCGGAGAAGAGCCGCGCTGCTCATCTCGTCCAGCGACTGGCCGACCTTGGTAAGATCCGGATGCCCCCATCGCCGCAGATCGGCCAATTCGTCGCCTGTCTCTTTCAGCGGACGAGGGATCTGCGAAGTCAACTCGAACAGGCAGGGATAGTTGAACAGGTACACTCCGTCGCCGCCGCTTCCGTAGGTGTTGGCCGCCGCGGCCCGGTACTCCTCCAGGCCGAGATACTGCCCGGTTTGCGGCGAGCAGCCGATGTAGGCGAAGACCGGCGTGCCGTGCTTGAGAGTCTTTTTCCATTGCTCCATCGGATGCTTCATGATCGCCTGGTACGTGCCGGCGCTGATCCAGTCGAAAAGCCGCTCTTCGTCCCACGCGGCGACGTCGAGCCCGCACTCCAAGGCCACCTCGGGCGTGAGAGGCACGTTGATCGACAGCAAATATTCGGGGCGACTCCGCTGCCTGGCTTCCGCCTGGAGAATTGCCTTGATTTCGCGGACCATGCGTGTGAACAACAGTGCGTGCTGCGGGCCTGTGCCGGGCGGAAAGAAAAAGGGAGAACGCATCCCGTCGAGTTCGATCCCGTCGATCTCGGGATAGAGCTTGACGAACTCCTCCACGCGCGCTTTGAAATGATCGCGAACGACTTCCGACGCGTAGTTCAAGCAACCGCCGTAATATCCGTAAGCGCTGCCGAGGCTCAACTCGGCATGTTGTTTCCAGAATTCGCTCACGTGCGTATTGGTTTTGGAGGTGAAGTGCGCGTCGTTCATGCGGAAGCTGGCGAGAACCTTCTTGCCGAATCCGTGGATGGTTCGAAACACCTCGCCGAAGTAGCCGCCGGGCTCTGCCGCAAAGCGATCGACGTTCCGGTAGAATCGGGTCAATTTGAAGGCCGCTCCGTCCCGCACCTTCGTGTAGTGGACGCCGACCTGAGTCGGATAGAGGGTTGGCCAGGTCATGTCGCCGACACAATAGGCGACAGCCCCCACGCCTTCTCGGCAGTAACTCCCGAGATAGCGCCGCAGATCCGCTGGAGTCAGGTCGTCATTGATGACCAGGAAGCAGTGGCCGTCGTCGTTGAGGACGAGGTTGCTCGCAATGCCCGGTCGTTTCACGCCGGCATCCGCGGCGAAAACTCGCCCGGCAGCGAGGGCCGCCATGCCCGCGGCGGCTGCCTGGAGAAAGTCGCGACGGCTGGCGAGGCGGGACATGAAAAGTTCTCCTGAAAAAGAGGGCTCATCTGGGTTTCTTGTGGGTAACAAGTAATGAGCGATAGTTTACATGTGTCGATGGACTGCCGCAACTTCGCCTGAAAACCAGGCACTTCCATAGAATGTATCGACAACACACATAGGCCTGCCCGGAACATCGCACGCTCCTGGCTATGCGCTGCAAGACGCGGAACAGAGAAGAGGCAC
>JAAYEH010000578.1 GCA_012728855.1 Rhodopirellula sp.
CAGAACCTCCATAAGGTCGTGGCAATTCTGACCATATTCGCCCGCAGCCTTTCCAATGCCCCTCAATCACACTCGCGGCCCCGCTGGCGATCCGTCCCTGCTTCGGGCAGAATAATAGACAGATACTCTGGTTCGTGTGAGAGGCTTGAACTCGCAGAAATCTCAGCCGCAGCCGAAGTACGTCACGATTCCGATCACGCGCTGTGACCAGCAGCCCCCCCCCTCTGAAGGTGCCGGCCGAAAATCACCTCGCAGATCACGCAAGGACGCCGCGGGCGGGAAGAAGAAAAGGAGGTAAACGTCGTAATTCTCACGGACCCGACAACCTCCACGGCGCCACGTTCGTTGTGGTCGAGCGGCGCAGCCCGACCGAACTGCTCGTCGCCTGGCCCTACTCGCGGGAATACTTGGCCACGGTGATGCCCGCGGGCGCCCGTGTGCGGCGGTTGCGTCCGGGCAACTACGAGGTGCTGAGGACGGCCAAGCTGACGGCGTTCGCGCCGCTGGGAGAGCGAAAGCCGGAACACTTGGAGTTGATCCAGAAGGTGTGGCCGAGGAACGAGAAAGGCCGGGGCACTGTGTTCCGCTTGAGCTTGGCCGAACCGCTGCCGGCCGAGCCGGGCGACTTCCTCGACATCCCGGCGAGCAACGCACCGGGGTTTGTAATCCGCAACTGCACGTTCGAGGACCACCGCGCCCGAGGCTTGCGGATTATGGCGTCGCACGGGGTCATTGAAAGAAACACGTTTCGCCGGCTGAAGATGGCCGCCGTGACCGTGGGCGCCGAGTACGAGTTCTGGCGCGAAGCCGGCTGGGTCGAGGACGTGACGATCCGCAACAACACAATCCAGGACGTCGGCCGCGACGCGGCGATCCATGGTAGCGGCGAGTACCTGCTGGGGGCGATCAGCGCGTTCGGGCGAACCGATCGCCAGTCGAAGCTCCCCTTGTGGCCGGGCAACCGTGAGATCATCATCGAGGGGAACACCGTTCGTGACTGCCCGGCGGCGGGCATCTTCGTGGCCGCGGCTGCCGACGTGCAAGTCCGCGGCAACCGGCTGGAAAACTGCTTCTGGCGGCCGTGTGAATAGGTCGGGAAGGCACGGGGGCTCACCCCATGCTGGCCAATCGACGTTCGGAACGGACATGATGTTGTGCTCGAAAACAACGAGATCGTCGACACTGGTGTGGCGCCGGCCGAGCAATCGGCGCGTTGAGCGGACGGCGGTCGGGTAGTACAACAGCAGAGTCGGTTTACAGCCAAGAAGCAACGAAGCGCGAGGTAACTATGAATTCGATCCGCATACGAGTCGGCTTGGTGACAACTGCTCTGCTGGTCCTTGCAATCACTACCGCGGCGGAGGAGAAACGACCGGAAGCGAAGACCGTCTCGGTGCAGGCCGCGGACGAGGCTGCGGGGCGGATCTCCTGGGAGCCTCTGGGCCTGTCCGGCGGCGGTGGGGTGTTCACCCCGGCGATCTCGCCCGCCGATCCCGACCTGATGATGCTCAACTGCGACATGAGCGCGGCGTATCTTTCCGACGACGGGGGACGGAACTGGCGGATGATCCACCACGCCCAACTGCGAAGCGACACTCGGTGCCGCCCCGGCTTTCACTCGTCCGATCCCGACGTGATCTACGCCTCCTCAGGTGGCCGGCTCCGTGTCAGCCGCGACCGTGGCGAGACCTTCGCGCCGATTGGCGATCTGCGGGAGGCGCTCTACGGCGAGATCGCCATCGATCCCTCCGACCCGAACGTGCTCTTGGTAGGCATGCGCAGCGGCGGATGCCAGCTCTCTCGCGATGCGGGGCACACGTGGACCCAGTGCTCCGGACCGGCTGGCCAGGTGATCGCCTTCCATTTCGACCGGACTGGTGGGGGCCGGAGTATGTTTGCCGCCACGAACCAGGGTATCTGGCGGTCGGACGACGGTGGACAAATCTGGGCCGAGAAGACGCGGGGGTTGCCGTGGAAGGAGATCCAAGGGTTCGCTGGCGGCTCCAGCCCGCAAGACGGCCTGACGATGCTCTACTGCACGATCCGCAGCAGGGTCGATAGCGGCACGTTCCAGGGCGGCGTCTACCGGTCCCGCGACCGCGGCGAGACGTGGCAACAGGCGATGGGCCGGGGCATCAACACCGAGACGCAGAAGGCCGACCGATGGGCCTACGGACCGATCGCTCAGTACCAGCAGATTCTCACCACGGATGCCAAGCCACTGACTGTCTACGCGATGAACACCAGCACCGGCTTCCATCCGCCCCATCACGAGACGGTCTACCGCAGTGACGACGGCGGCGAGACTTGGCGCGACACGTACTTCATGGACCCGCGGTTCCAGCGCTACAACGTCGCCCCCAACTACGTCACGGCGTCAACCGGGCAGAGCTGGAAGGGGGGCGGCACGCCATTCGGCGTCGCCATCTGCAATAGCGATCCCGAGCGGGTGATCCTGGTATGGAGCCAATGCTACGTCACGCACGACGGTGGCGCGAGTTGGTTCAACGGCCACACCTATCCGGCCGCAGGCCAGCAGCCCGGGCCAGGCTCTGCCTGGGTCTGCAACGGCCTGGTAGTCACCACGACTTGGGATTACTACATCAACCCGTTCGAGCCGAACCGGCACTACATCGCCTACACGGACATCGGCTGGGCGCGGTCGGTAGACGCCGGCAAGTCATGGATCTGGTGGGACGAGGAGTCCTGGGCTCCCTGGCGAAACACCTGCTACCAGGTCGCGTTCGATCCGGATACTGCGGGCACGATGTGGGGTGCGTTCTCCGACGTGCATGATATCCCCAACGACAACATTATCTCCGAGCGTCACGGCCACAATCGGCCCGGCGGGGTGTGCGTCTCTCGCGACTTCGGCGCCTCGTGGAAGCACGAGGCCGTGGGTATCCCGCCCAAGCCGGTCACCTCGATTGTCCTTGATCCCAACAGCACACGGGGTTCACGGACGCTCTACGCCGGGGTCTTTATGGAGGGCGTCTGCAAGTCCAACGACGACGGCAGGAATTGGGTATCCAAGAACAGCGGCCTGGGGCACCCGGAGAACATGCGAGTCTCCCGCCTCGCTCTGCACCGCGACGGCACGCTGCTGGCGATGATCTGCGCCAAGCGGCCCGCGCAAGGAAGACCGCTCATGAGCGAGGGCGTGGGGCTGCACCGCTCCAGCGACGGTGCGGAGACCTGGCAGATAGTCAACTCCTCCCGGACGTTTCTCTACCCGAAAGATTTTTCGGTCCATCCCAAGGACAGTCGCGTAATCCTGGTGGGAGCCTGCGATTCGAGCAGCGAAGATCAATCCGGCGGCCTGTACCGAACCAGCGATGGCGGGAAAACTTGGGAGCGGATTGGCCGGCAGGGCCGGCAGACCTTCGGCGGGTACTTCCATCCGAAGTTCGACGGCTGGATCTACATGACGCTGACCGAGGGAGCACCTGGGGCGGGCTTATGGCTGTCGCGGGACAACGGGCAGACGTGGGAACCGTTCGACGGACTGCCGTTTTCCAACATCCAGCGTGTGGTCTTCGACCCGCGGGACGACGCCGTAATGTACGTCACGACGTTCGGCGGCAGCGTGTGGCGGGGGCCCGTAGTACCGCGCGGCGAGTGACCGGCGTGGGCGCCGATAAGCCGGTTCTTCGTGTCTCTGTCTCGGCGACGGTGATCTGCGGCGGGCAGTAGCAGGAAAGGGAAAGCAGGCAATAGGCCCGGGCGTCTCGTAGGAGACGTCGATGCCCAGCATGGCCACGACCGTGCGGGCCTCGGCATTGTCGGCCGTCTGGATGACTGGGCACGGAGACGAGGAAGCATCTCGCGGCCACGACCCCGGTGGCGTCCGATCCGGACACGCTTGCGAAGCAGGTGACCGGACAAGATGATAGAAACCGGACGAGATAATAGAATGGAAAGGAATGCATACTCTACGAACAATCGGCAATCCATCCGGCGAAATGGAGGCAACAACGTGAATGGCATGTTCCACCGATCGACGGTCGCAGTCTTCATGGCAGCCGCACTGCTCGTCGCACAAGGAACTTGCGCCGCCGATGCGGTCAGGCCCAACGTCCTGTTCATTGCTGTCGACGATCTGGACCCGATTCTGGGATGCTACGGTCGTCCGATCGTCAAATCGCCCAATCTCGACCGCTTGGCCGCCGACGGTCTGCTCTTCCAGCGGGCCTATTGCCAGGCCGCGCTGTGTATGCCCTCTCGCTCCAGCCTGCTTTCGGGGTACCGGCCGGAAACACTCCGAAACAAGGCCCGATCGCTGACCGGTAATGCGCCGCAGGGAACTCTCACCTTGCCTCGGCTTTTTCGCGACAGCGGTTACGTAACCGTGTCCATCGGCAAAATCTACCACTACAACAACGACGACCCGGACGGCTGGGTTCGGCGTTACACCGACACGTTTGCTGCAGAAGGCGCATGGTGCGACGGCTACTGTTCCGGTTATCGGTTGCCCGCCAACCGAGCGACAGTCGAGAACTACCTCCGCGGCAGGCGGTTCAAGGATGGATCGCCGTCTTCCTGCATCGCCGAAATCACCGACACTCCCGATGAAGAAACGCCGGACGGCATCATTGCCCGGCGTGCAGTCGAGGAGTTGCGGAGACTGAAAGAGGCCGCTACGCCGTTCTTTCTCGCGGCCGGCTTTTACCGCCCTCACATGCCGCTGACCGCGCCCAAGAAGTATTGGGACATGTACGACCGCGCCAATGTGCCGCTGCCGGCGAATTTTCGTCAACCTGACGACGGCATCCCCCGCGACGATTGGAACGAAGTGCGTCGCTACGGCGATTGTCCGCTCCGCGGTCCGATGCCCGAAGAGAAAGCCCGCGAGATTATTCACGGCTATCACGCCAGCATCACGTTCGTCGACGCGCAGATCGGCAAGGTGCTAAACGAAATGCGTCGGCTTGGCCTCGACGAGAACACGATCGTCATTCTCTGGTCGGATAATGGCTGGCAACTCGGGGATCATGGTCGTTGGAGCAAGCCCAATAACGGCGAAGCCTGTGCGCGGGTCGTACTGATGGTATCCGTGCCGGGAATGCCCAAGAACCGTAAGACCGGTGCCCTGGTGGAACTGATCGACATCTACCCTTCGCTGTGCGAACTGTGCCGGTTGACTCCGCCCAACTATCTGGAAGGAACGAGTTTCGTGCCGTTGCTCCAGTCGCCGAACCGGCCTTGGAAGACGGCCGCGTTTACGTGCCTGATCGATTACACGACGCGGAGTATCCGCACTGAGCGATACCGATTCATCGAACGGGCGTCGGGCCAGAATGAGTTCTACGATTATGCCAACGATCCGGCCGAGGATCACAACTTGGCTGGCGATCCGGTTTCACGGAAGGCAGTCGAAGAGCTGCAGTCGGCCCTTCGCGCCGGCTGGCGCCATGCCGCGCCGCCTGCGGCACCCGCTGCTATCGGGGCCCGTCGGGCGGGATGAGATGCTCGCGAGGCGAGGGTGTTGGCCTGGGTGGACATCGAAGAAAAGCGAATAGTCACGGCTTTCGTCCGCAACCCAGACCGACCAAAAAGGACATCCAGACCATGACCGCTCGACGATACACAACCGATTACCTCGCCGCGACGGCGCTATTTGCCTGCCTGCTGGTAGGCGTGGCTTCGGCCGAGGTCGTGACCTACCCGGCGGCAGCGGAGAAAACGCTTTCGGAGGATTACCAGGTCAGCGTGGAGGGGAAACCGGTGGACGTCTACACCGCCCGCGTGCTCGATCCGCCCTTCGCCGGCAAGCGGTGGGACTTCGGCGGCCCCTGCTCCTTTACCAACTTCGACGTCTCGGGGCAAGCCGTCGTGCGCGTCACTTCGAAGCGATCCCTTCGGGACACCGTGGTCCGGCCGCAAAGCGCGGACGTCCAGTTCCATGTCGCGGATGACCGCACGCTGGTTCTCACGCTCGACAGTCCACGCAAGCTCAGCATCGAGCCCGACGGCAAGAAGGGACCGCTGTTGCTCTTCGCCAACCCACTGGAGACCGAGGTGCCCAAGCCGGGCGACCCCGGTGTAATCCACTTCGGTCCTGGCATGCATCGGGCCGGTGTGGTCACGGTTGGGGACGGCCATCGGGACGGATTTCGGACGTCAATCTTCCTCACGGGCATCCGCGATTTCAATTATGCGGGCTACGTTGCCGACACGGGCGAGATTCTTTCTTGTCAGATGTATCTACCTATACCCAGTCACGGCTCGACGACCGCCGACTTCTTCAATTCCCTCACGCATCATATCGAAGATATGATTCTGACAGGTCGCGCACCCTATCCTGTCGAACGTACGCTTTTGACTTCAGGAATAATGATCGGCGGCGTCGAATCGTTGCACCGACAGCAGGAGATCGTGCTCACACCGGAGATGGGTGTCGAGTACTGTGGCCCGAAGGAGTTTTTGTTCTGGCAAGCCCAGCCTGAAGAGATCGAGCCTATGAACCTTAACACAACACATGGGGACTGACAGCGATGAGCGAACCAGAGCTACTCTTGGGAAAAATCACCCGACGAGAGTTTCGCGAGCGAATGACCTCCGGAAGCTTGCGGGCGTGCATCGTCCCCGTCGCTGCCATCGAGCAGCATGCGGAGCACCTCGCCATGGAGCATGATTGGCGGAGCGCGACGCTGGTGGCGGCGGAAGTCGCCCGGCGACTCCGACCTCACGTGCTCGTTGCCGAGGGGGTCATGGTGGGGGTGAGCGAACACCACATGATCCACGCCGGCACGTTGACACTCCGGCCGGGAACGTTCCTGGCCGTGCTGGACGATCTAATCAGAAGCGTGCTGAAAGCCGGTTTTGAGAACGTCTTGGTGCTCAACGGGCACGGCGGAAACATCGCCCCAATTCGAGGCGCATGGGACCAGTTCTTGCGAGAGTTTCGGGTCAATCTGCACTTTCTGTCGTATTGGGACGTGCTGACAAAGGCCGACGCGGAACGCGTGCTGGACGGCGGCAGCCGACTGCCGCAAGACGTACCCGGCCACGCGCAGGAGTTCGAGACATCCATCGCGCTGGCTGAATTCCCGGAGAACTTGCGGACTGAGCTGTGGACCACGCAGCCTGACTCCACCGCGGTAATGGCCACAGCAGAGAAAGGCCGCGAACTGCTCAGTCACATCGTCGACCGCGTGGCGTGTTACCTCGAAGAGATGACGGACGGGCGTCGCCGTGCGGAAATCCCGCCGTATGTTCCGTGAGGACCGACGATGAGTCAATCGAGGTCGTCACCCAAGCACGTTCGATTTGCCCCCCTCGTCGTTCGTGAGGCGCTCGTGATCCTGGCGGCGTTCTCTCCGGTCTCAGTTGGCGGGAGTGAGCCGTGAATCATCCTGTCTATGAGACCCCGCAGCGCGTGCTCTGGCGGCTTGTGTGGTCCGAAACTATGGATTCTGTCTGGTGAGGGTCGTCTTGTCTCCAAAGACGATATGCCGACTGTCAACGAAGAGAACGGGTTTCGCTTCGAACCACGTCTCATGGTGTTCCACCGAGCCAGGAACCCAAGTTCGGCCAACCCGATCCATCTCCACGGTCAAAGCCCCATTGTTGACGCTCCAGCGACCTGCACCCCAATTGGATAACCCCTCAATATTGAATTGCGTTCTGTCGCGGTGTAACACTGCTTCAAAAGTTCCGTCCTTCTCCAATGTGAAATCGATGAACCCTATGTTTCCCCAACGATGTCTCCACACACCATAGAATGCTGACTCGGGCTGCAGAAAGAACCCATTCCTTTTCAGCCGGGAGATCACCGCGGTGAACGTTTCATCGGCCGCGGCTTGAATTGCCACCCTGATTTCACTGGATACCGGGATCGGATCTCCGTACTCAACTATGGTGATAAGGCTCGTAGATTCACTCTGGGAAACTCCAACGCCGCCGCCGACAGTCCTGACGGGGCCGATCGAAGCGGTTTCGGCATCAATACGAAGAGTTGTGGAAGTAGAAACGTCTTCTCGGCTGGTGTACTTGCCGGGTTGAACCTTGATGTCGTGAGTGCAGCGGGCAGCATTCGTATAGATCCTCGCAAGCGTTTCAAGTTTCGTGCCCGCCGCAATGCGTTGCAGCGAGGCTAACGCCTTTTGGAAGCCAGCGGCGTCCAAGCCGCAAGTCTCATGGCAGATGAGCATGGTGTCTGTAAACGCTCGAACAAGATGCTCGTCCACGTCGCGAACATGGGGCACCGATTCATCTGGAATCTCGATCCTCAGAGTCGGCTCAGAGCTCGAGGCAGACGGGGGCAAGCAAGTGACGCTGGACAATCCGATAATCAACCAGATTACACACGTTACACATGTCTTTTTCTGCAACATTTGATGTCTTCCCTTCTGGAGTCGATATATCGGCAAGACTTCGGTATTCCTCGCTCCCACCAGGCCAGAGCGAGCGCGGCATAGCAACCTCACTGCGCGGAGCCGGAAGAACCGCGATCCAGAATTGTGTTTGTGTCACCCACGACGTTCTGGACGAACCCATTGCAGCCAATCTTGCGGGTGGCATGAAACCTTGGCTAGGTTGGGTTTTGGGGAATGGCGACGTGCGACTTGGAGCCGAGTAGCCCGGCATGCAAGAGGATCGCCTGCAAGTCTTACCGCCCAGGCTGAGCGTCGGCGCAGTTATTCGCACGGAACTATTCCACCGTCCAATACGGGCACGGATCGAAACACGCACCATCACCAAATTGTAAGAAACGCGGCATCGTTGCTGGTTGGGTTGAGCAAAGCCGAATTTGGCCATGTTCTGAACCTTCTGCTCTTACAAGTCTCCAGGCGTCGAGTGACTGGCAGTGCCGCCTCCCGGCTGGGTGCCATTCTCTTCTCCAGCCCTGTCCACAGCATAATCGGGCGGACCGACGCCCGCAAGAAATGCTCCCAATCGTCCCAGTCCTGCGCCCTCGCCTGTAATAAGAAGATGTCAGAAGCGGTTTAACTGGGGGCCAATTTCGCGGCAAAGTGTTCCCGTTTCGCTGGGCCCCTCCTGGCCGCAACAATGGTATCTTTTCAAACCGCGGTCGATATGGTCGAGCAGTTTACATTGTCATGACTCGGCTGTAGCGACGGATCGAGACAACATAACTCCTGCTCGACATCTTTCTCGAGCATGTCAACCACCTCCAAGTATTCGTGCGACATCCCGGCGACGTCGCACGCTTCGCGAACCGCGGCGATCCCGGCGTGGAGCAACTCCAAAATACCCCCGCAATGCCGTTGAATATTCCCCTCCGCCGCCAAGGGGTTGAAAACGGCGGTTGTGCAGGAAGCCTCGTCTGCGGCATCAGGACTGGCTGTTGCCGGTTCGCTGGTTCCAGAAGGCTCTGACGCCGGCATGACGAAAAAGCTTTGTTCGATCTGCTTCCTCCGCTGCCGGTCCAAGGAGGCCTGCAGACACGGATTCCACTTCGGCATGGGGGCGGCAATGATCGGATCGATTTCCTCCGCATTGTGATACTGGACTTGCAACGAGTCGTCCTCGGACGATGGGCTGTCCCGGTCAGAAAAAACCGGTGCGATCGGCACGGTAGACTCGTCAACAAGGGCTGCATCGACGGGCGGTTCGGCCGGTTCGACGGCCAGCGAGATCGGTTGCGAGCACTGGCCAATTTGGCCAGTGCTCGCCGCCGACGCCGCCATGCTCCGACCGTCCAGCGCCTCGCGAGTGGCTTGGGACGCAACCCTACTGCGGGCCTCCAAATCTTGTCGGTAGCTGCCAACTGTAGTGTGACTCATGCCAAGATGCGTCGCCAAGCGGCGATCGGTCCAGTGGGGAAATTGCACAATCATCAACTCGGCGCGGGTGCGGCGATCCTTGCGGTTTTCCCGCAGCCCGTGGGCACCATTGTGGGGGCGCGCTGCGTCCGCGATGGCGTCTTCCCGGCTGCCGCGAAACACGACGGCCTGGGTCTCTTTGCCCTTACAGCGTTTGATCGCAAGGAGCCGGTGGCGACCGTCGGTAACCCGGTGGACGCCGACGTCGTCGACTACCACGCGGATGTCCGGCACCGTGCCGCCGCTTTTCAGGTGCTTGGCGATCTGCTTGACATGGTCGGCGTTGGTTTCCTTGCTCCGGACAACGATCTCCGGATCGAAAACGATCTGGTCCACGCAGAGCGTTTGGACGCCCAGGCATTCGAGTTCGTTCGGTTTGGTTTTACGGACCATCATGAGTTTGCTCCTGGTTGGTGAAATAGAAGGCGGTTTCGAGCGCCGCCGTGTTGGGACTTCCCAGCGAGTTGTTAGAATTAGGCGTCTCGGCAAAAGAGCCGGACCGGCCCGGGGACGGATCCTCGGGCCGGCCGGCCTCGCCCGTCGCCGTTGCGACGGGCGGCGGTCTGCGCGTGCGGAGCACGACGCCAGTGCTATGCGTTTTCTCCATGGTCGCTTTGTGCGAGGATCCGCTCCCGCTCCTCCAGCCAAAGCTGGCCGGACTCCCGGAGCCATCCCCGCACCTCGGCTTCGCTGCCGAGTTCCCGGAATCCCTTCCTGGCTGCGATCGTCAGAACTTGCGTTACCGTCTCGTCGTCCTCCAGCTCGCTCTCGAAGGCCGGTCCATAGGCTGCGATCCAACCGCGTAGTGTCTGTCTAGCGGTTTGGACTGCGTCGGTTTGCCCGTGGAGCTCCTCCAGACTCCTCTCCAGGTTTTCCCGCGCTCGTCTGCCGAGCGCGTATCGGAGACGGTCTTCCTGATGGCGGATTCGGAAGCCCAGGATTTCTCTGTAGGCTTCCTGGCGCCTCAGGTTGACCGGCGGTCCGTCTTCGCCTTTGAGGGTGAGCCCGGCTGCCTGAAGCAGTTCGCGGGTTCTCTGGAGGGCCTGGTGGCCTTCGGACACGGTTCGGCCCAAGTGGGCGAGGTTGTCCGCCCAGCGGTACCAAACCGGATTGCCTGAACCTGCGGCATCGAGCGGCAGATCCAAGCCGTGGTGCGCTCGTAGATTGAAGCTGACCGGGCTGAGCGCGCTTCCCTGGTCGAGTCCGACTTGGTGCGCCTGGCCGCCGTGGCCGCGGAGAACGGCCTCGACCAGCCAAAGCAAATTCTCGTCGTCGAAGTGGCGGCGGAAGTCGGCCATGACGTCGGCGATGCGGACGTTGGGGAAGGCGGCCGCGATGTCGTCGATCGCCCAGACGAATCTGTCCTGCTCGACGGTCATCGTTTCCATCGCGAGCAACATGTCCGCGATGCCGCGGTTCGGCCGGAATCCGTAGACGCCCGGCAGTAGAATCGCCTCGATCGTCGGGCTGACGGCCTCGGCGACCGACTTCGCCACGACACGGTCGACGATACCCGGCAACTGCAGCTGCCGGAAGCGGCCGTTGCCCTTAGGAACGGCCACGGGACGCGTCGGGTGCGGCCGGTAACGGTGTCGTCGGATCGACTCGCTAACCACTTCGAGGATGCGGGCGATTTCCCCTCGCGTGAAGTGGTCGTAGGCCAGGGCGTCGGGGCCGGGCGCTTTCCCGCCTTCGCGACGGAGGTGGTCGAAGATGGCGAGAAGGTTTTCCCGCTCGACGATCTGATCGAAATCGGGCTGCTGCCCTTCCGAGGCGCGGTAGATCTGCCGGCGCGGCTGTTGACGCTGGTTACGCCGGCGCCGGTATTGATGCGCGTGACCGGGAAACAAGTTCGAGTACGAGGAGACATAAGAATCGCTCACGGGGTTCTCCTGGGAATTGGGCGAGTGGCCAAAAAATGCTCGATACGCGATTGAACGGGATCAACGCCCGGCAGAAGCCAGTCATTCTCGACATAGGCGACCTGCCGCTGACGGCTCCAACGGCGGAGTTGGGGATGATGCCGATCAGCAAAATCGACCAGGATCAGATCCCGGCAGCGATCCGGTGGAACAACCAGCCGATCGACCGGCACGGGTGGCAACCCGGGGCCGGCGCCGGCCCAGATCACCGTTCCCACGGTGTTCAGGTCAACACGACGCAACCCGGCCGCCGTGACGATCACCGGGCCGGTGCCGTGCGGTGGACCAATCCGTTCGTCGATGATGCGTCGCTGGCGACTGCTCAGGCCCTGGACGACCACGTTCTCGCCAGTCACCACAGGCCAGCCGCGGAGCCTCTCCGCCAACGCCACGGCGTGTTCGACGGTCTCGACCAACAACACGACCTTGCCGGGGGTCAAGCCGTCGATGTTCGCGGTCGCGGTGGCGCCGGACATCATCGCCTGCATCGAAAGGATTTCGCCGGCGACGATGGAGGTGATGTCCCCGGCGGCGATCGCTTCGGCGAGTCTGGCGACCCGCCGGGTGCGGACCGGATGGTCCCAGATTCCTCGGCGTTTGAGTTCCAGAGGCCCCAGGTCCAGCGGAAGTGGCGGCCCACCTGCAATTGGCCGAAAGACCACTCGGACGGAACGCTGAACGAAGCCATGCCGCGGGACGAAAATCTCGTCAAACCCGAAGGCGGCGGCGAGCCGGTCGTGATCGTACGGCGCGAGAGAAGATTCGACGGGGAGCATACCGAAGAGCCGAAACCGTTGATTGACAGCCAGAAGTGCGAACTGGGGGTAGTGCAAAAGGACATCGGTGGCCTTCGGGACGACGACGATGTCTCGCTTCCCGAACTCGACGGCGTAGTCCGCCAGGCCGGCGGACGTGCCGATCACGACCTGCCCGATAGCCAAGTTCGCCGGCGACCGGCGCTTCCGCATCACGACGCCCGGGATCCATCGCGAAAGTCGCCTGCGAAGCCGGAACCCCTCCGCTTCGGAACTCACCAGGACGGCGAGTGTGGCGTCTGGGAAGGCCAGCGCGATCTGCCCCATCAGCCAGGCCGGATCGACGGCACCGGCTTTGTAACGAACCAGACCGGACTCTTTAGACCCGACGAACTTGAGCATCGCCAAGTCGTAGGGACCGAATTGATTGGTCAGCGCCAAGTCGGGTTCTGGAAGTGGAGCCGGCCGTGGAGATCCACGCACCAGTTCGATCGGCTCTTGTCCGCCTTCCTCCAACAGATGGACAACTGCGGCGATTAGGCCGGCATTGGGCCGCACTGTTGGCCCAAGAAGGGGCTCTTGGCACTTCCGCAGCCGGTAGCCGTGATCGAGGTCGGCGACGGCTACTCGGGCCTCGGTGACCAATCGCTCCGCAATCTCCCGACAAGGCGAGTCCAGCGAAATGCGGCCGTCGGCAAAGAGGATGCGGATGCGTTGACAACCCCGCTCATTACCGCTGTCGCGGTCGTCGGAGCAATCAGTTGCGAAACACGGAAATAATTCTCTCAAAATTGACTATCCTCATGTTTGGGCTGCGGAGTCATCGATTATCCGTCCTCGGTATCGTTCCGCAGCGATCGCCGTCCCAAGGAATTACGGGGTCTAGGCCGAAAAATGCACTCCCCCGCTAGCTCGGCTGGAGTTGCGAGGTGATCTGCTCCCTGATTCGCGCTAGTTCGCTACATTCGGATTCCTCCTCGTCGCACAGGCGTTCATAGATTTCCATGTCGAGATTCGCCTCGATCGCAGCCCTGATTTGATCCACCAGATAGTCGGGTGGCAGAGCCTCCACTTCCCACGTTCTGTCACTCCCGCTCCGTTCCACGAACGCGTTAAAACGCGAGCTGGTGTCTTTGGCGGGGTTGAAATCGGCGGCGAGCTCCAGCTCCCCGATTTGCTCCTCGGTGACGGCGACACGACAACCGTCCACCGGGATGCCCCATTGGTCGCGCAGGGAGCGGATCGCGTCGTCAGCCAGCTCAAGTCCCTCCGGATCGTGGTCGCTCACAATGATCAGCGTCATACGATTTTTGCCCGACCTCTCGAAACGTGCCGCCACGTCTCGCCAAACGGGAATCGAGCAGAAACCGCGACCGATGGAGAAGGGAACGTAATACTCTTCGCACGCATTCTTCAAGATCTGGAAGAGCGTGTTCTTCTCGCCGAACACCTCGATGTGGCGCGGCTGATCGGCCTGACGATCACGGTGGTAACCCCGGAGGAAGGTGGCGACCGCCTCGTCGACGTACTGGTTGAGGTTGTCGTATCCGCCCCAAACTTGCTGGGGGCGAGTCGGGTCGTCGATACAATCCATCGGTATGAGCCCCCCGTGGCGAGCATCTTTGAGCAATCGAATCAGGGCTTTGTAAGATTACTGGTCGTTGCGGTAGCGGTATCGCTCCGGATCAAACTTGCTACGCTTGGGCACACTTGTCAGGGGCGGGTCGTTCAACAAACGATAGTGGACTTGGCGGATGCTCACCGGCCAATACCGCTCCAAATCATTCACAACGCGTTGCACCGCCTCCAAGAACAATAGTTTTTTCTCGGTGATTGCGTTTACACCTTTCGATCCCGCGACGCCCATGAACTGGACGTCGATCGCCTCCGCCGCATCGCTCCGATCCCGCAAAGCGGCATACGCGTCACTGGATGGCGTGTCCCGAAGCAGTGACTCCATCAGCACGGTACCCACCGTCTTCACTCTCTGAGGGTTGAACGCCACGAGCAGCTTATGGTATTGCCGATTGCCCTCGCGATTGACGTCTTTCCGGACGATGACCGGTACTTCTTTCCATCCGAGTTTTCTTACGGCGAAATACCGACGATGCCCCGACACGATATACCCATCGGCCGTTACTAAAACTGGCTCCCCCAGACCGTGATCTTTGATGCTCTCGATGAGAGCGGTCATTTGCCCGTCGTGTTTGATCTCCCCGTACAGCTCGATGTTCTCGGGACTCGGCTTAATTGAGTCGATCGGCACGAACTGCACACAATATTGGTAGTCGAGTGTAGTCGTCATGATAGCTTCCCGCTTGCGGCAACGAGCTGGCGATCGCTTCGATCCTTTCTTCTTTTCCGGCTCGCCGTGGGCGGATATGATAGGTGCGTCGGACACGCTGGGATCCTTTCTCCTGCGTACTTTGGATGGGGACTCTTGGCTCGACACGGCACCCACCTCCCGCCGCGGAATGGGTGCCGGCTTCATTTTGGAGCGGGACTCTAAAGGCCCGAGTGGCGTGCCTGCCGACGGGCGATTGCCAGCCGTCGGCGGGAGGTGAGTGCCCGGGGACGCGGGTCAGCGTCGGCCACCACCGTCTCTGCGCGAAATCGGTCCAGAGCCGGGACAGTGCTGTACCGCCTGCCGCGGACCGTAAGAGACTCCAGTCGGACCCGCTCCTTGCGACCGGGCACAAGCACGCCTCGCATCACCCAACGCCAGATCGTGGAGGGGGCAACGTGTTCGCGCCGCGCAGCTTCAGACAAACTGATACGCGGTTCCCGGACAATGTCGATGGCCATTTTGAGCAAACTCCTGCAAGTACAAGGGAAACCTGCAAGAGTTTGTAGCAGACGCGCGCTTGGCGGCGCGCCGCATGCGCATTAGGTTTTGCGCAAGTTTTCTGACAGTTGCCAAGCGCCAAGGTTGCCGCGGTCCACCTTTGGGATCGGATCGTCGGCTTTTCCTAGACCGAGAGCATGACGCAGCATTTTGCGGAGTTCGCAGAGCTGATAGCGAAGGCCGTTGTTGTCGGCCTGGTTCTCTTCGCCCCAGCCGGCCACCTTCAGTTCATCGGCCGTCACGGCGACGTGGGCCGTGGCCAGCCGCTGCAGCAGTTTCCACTTGATGCCTTTAATTTCGAGTTCCTTACCGTTGAAAGCGACCTTGCCAGGCACGAAATCCCAGCCGGTTGACTTAGGCCAACGGTTTTCAAGCCCGGACTGCTCGGTGTTTGTAAAGATGGTGCCGCCACTTGCTCCGTGTGGTTTACTTTTTTGCATCATCTTTTCGCACCACGCCACAACTTCATCCAAACGTCCGCGGGCTTCGGCCGTCGTCGAGGGCGTCCGTCGTTCTTTCGGCCGGTCTTCACCGGAAAGCTCTCGCATCCTGCTCCAAGCCCACTTCACGGCTCGTTTGGACCAGACGGGCAGCTTTTTGGATACATCCTCACTGGCACGGTAAGCGACGCGGTCGGCGTCAGCTTCCTTGATTCGCTCAGTCGCTCTTAACCAAGCATCTGCATCGAAATCGACACCAAACATCAGAGGGGATGCAAGGCGCACAACATAGGCCCTATCAAGAATCAAGTCCTCCTGCAGTTTATGCTTCTTCTTCTCAGACTTTGCGATGGCATCGCCGGGAATGACGAGCGGACCCTGGGGGTCATCGCCAAAGGAAATGTAGAGAGCCTGCAGCACCCACTGCATTCCCCCGCACCAATCCCGTAACTCGTCGCAAGTGTGAACTTCGGAAGCAAGATGGGCCCGAAAGATCTCGGCGCACCATACATCCTGGAGAATTGTCACAGCATGACAGACGATTGGATGCAGGCCACCCGAAAAAGATATTCCGGTACGTTTCGCTTCGTCACGTAGCGATCGTACGCGCTCGTTGGCCGTCTGGTCTAGCTGATCCAGCTTCGGCCAAAAGCTAACAAGGTTTCCCGTGTCATCTCGCTCAGGTGAAAACCGAATTCGCGATTGGCAATTGATCCCCGGGATCTCGCGGAGCGGATTCGGGTGAATACATTGGGTGTCGTACACTTCCAGCCGACGAGGAACCACACGGTCATTAGTCGTCGTGTTTTTCCAACACTCACATTTCGAAATCGATGCAGTTTGGGCCACGATGCGAACTCCCGTTGTTCGGTCCCGATGCAAAACGGGGAGCAGGCCGGTCGGGAGGCCGGCTTTTCGCGCGCGACCCTAGCCCCCTTCTCGCTTATTCTACTTCAGCCGTTGGACTGCCGACAGGTTCCGATTGACGCTTCGTGCTCGTGTACTCAAAGGACGTCTCCGGCAGCGTATGAAAACAAGTCGATCAAATCTCCTTCGCGTCCCTCGCCCGGGATGATCGGCTTGCCTTTGTTGAGCCACGCTTTCGACAACCGTTCCATGTCCAGCGACCCGCAGGAGAAATGTTCGACGACGTCAAAGTCGCCCGAGCAGAACATACGGTTCAAGTCCTTGGTCGATCGGCCCTCCGACAAACTGCGGACGCCGAGGAGATGGAAGCTTTCGACCACGTTGATCACCGGCGCGACGCCGACCGTCAGGGCCGATCCTCCCGGCGGCGCGATCTCAGAAGCGCCGCGCGCGTATGGGAAGATTGTGATGCGCGCATCATTTCCGGGTGCATGGCCGGCGCGCGTTTTCGACGTATTTCCTAGAGGCAAAACGAGTTACGTTGCCGCTCAGCAGAATTGACCCGTTTGTGCTCAGGTAAACTGGGCCACTACTTGGAAAGGAGAAGATGCCTTCCTTCTTTCAAGTAGTCCTTTGCGCCGAGTTGGGGAGGATGAATGGCTTGG